>JAXEEE010000019.1:0-53225 GCA_034104265.1 Eubacteriales bacterium
GGGACTCCTTTTTTGAGGTGACAAACCCGGGATCCGCCATGCGCATCGGCCCGGCCTTCGGCGCGCACCACTTCACCGAGGGCAAGGAGGACAGCGAGGCCAAGACCCCTGGCGCGGCCACCGTGTACCTGACGGACTACACGCCCTTCCATCACGTGATTGCCATTCAGCCCTGATATGGCTTGCGCGGCAGGCGGAGATCATGCTCCGTCCGCCGCGTTTTTCGTCTCCGGGTGACAACATGGTTTCCGCAGGAGGATTCCCGCCTGCGGACGCAGAATGGAACCAGCATCCGGCGCTATGCGGCGCCCCCATACGAAAGGAAGTCCTCCCTATGATGTGGCTGACAGCCGCGGTATGCTCCTCGGTCTTTGCAGGCCTGACGTCCATCCTGGCCAAGTGCGGCATCCGCAAGACGGATTCCGACGTGGCCACGGCCCTGCGCACGCTGGTGGTGCTGCTTTTCTCCTGGGTGATGGTGTTCATCGTGGGCTCGGCGGAGGGGCTGAAAACCATCAGCGCCCGCTCCGCGCTGTTCCTGGTGCTCTCGGGCCTGGCCACCGGCGCATCCTGGATCTGCTACTTCAAGGCCCTGTCCATGGGCGATGTGAACAAGGTGGTACCCATCGACAAGTCCAGCACGGTGATGTCCGTGCTGCTGGCGATGGTGTTGTTCCACGAGACGCAGCACCTGGCGGTGCGGCTGATCTGCACGGTGCTCATCGGCGCGGGCATCCTGCTGATGGTGGAGCGCAAGGCCTCCACCACGGACGGCAAGGGCCCCTGGATGCTCTACGCGCTTCTGTCGGCAGTGTTCGCCGCGCTGACCTCCGTGCTGTCCAAGCTGGGCATGACGGACGTGGAATCCAACCTGGCCACGGCCCTGCGCACGGGCGTGGTGCTGGTGATGGCCCTGGTCATCGTGCTGATGAAGGGCAAGCAGCGCCAGCTGCTCCACCCGGACAGGAAGGAGCTGGGGTTCATCATCCTCTCCGGCCTGGCCACCGGCGCATCCTGGCTGTGCTACTATTACGCCATCCAGCACGGGGTGGTCAGCGTGGTGGTGCCCATTGACAAGCTGAGCATCCTGGTGTCCATCGGTTTCTCCTACGTGGTGTTCAAGGAGCGGCTGAGCCGCAAGGGGCTGATCGGCCTTGGGCTGATGGTCATCGGCACCCTGGGCATGACGCTGATTTCCCTGTAAGCAGGCTTTCTGCATGAGCCATTAACATTTCTCAAACAATTCATCAACACAATGGCAACGGGAGGGCGGTATCCTTCTTCCGCGTCGGAAGGACCGCCCTCCGCCGTAACCCCATCACGCCGGGAGGAGAGCGCATGATCCACATTCTTGTCCTGGACGACGACCCGAAGCTGAATCAGGCCGTCTGTACCTACCTGAACGATTCGGGCTTTGAGGCCACCGGCGTGCTCAGCGCCGACGCCGCCTACGAGGCCATGTACAATACCCTCTACGACCTGATCATCTCCGACGTGATGATGCCCCGCATCGACGGCTTCGAGTTTGCCCGCACCGTGCGGCGGGTGAACAAGCACATCCCCATCCTGTTCATGTCCGCCCGGGACGACCTGCCCGCCAAGCAGAAGGGCTTCCAGCTGGGGATTGACGATTACATGGTCAAGCCCATCGAGCTGGGGGAGATGCTGCTTCGGGTACGGGCGCTTCTGCGCCGGGCGAACATTGAGCAGGAACGGAAGCTGACCGTGGGCAACCTGGAGCTGGACGCCGACGGCCTGACCGCCACGGTGGACGGGGTGGAAATCCCCGTGACCACCAGGGAGTTCAACATCCTCTTCAAGCTCCTGTCCTAACCGAAGAAGACCTTCTCCCGCTCTCAGCTGATGGACGAGTTCTGGGATCTGAACAGCAACACCACCCTGCGGGCGGTGGACGTGTACATCACCAAGCTGCGTGACAAGTTCTCCGGCTGCGACGGGTTCAAAATCGTCACCGTGCGGGGCCTGGGATACAAGGCGGTGCTGACATGAACGGTCTGCGCAAGGCGCAGCAGGTACGTGCCACCTACGTGCCGGGGCACATCTACCTGATGACGCTGTGCATGCTCCTGGGCGTGGGCGGGCTGCACGCCGGGCTGGTCATCGGGCTGAACCGGTGGAACATGGGCGAAATGTGGACGGTGCACATCGTCATTGCCTACTGGCTGCTGGTATCCCTGGGGCTGACGCTGCTGACCCGCTGGCAGGTCACCCGCTACTACGAGGGCCCGGTGAAGCGCATTGCCACGGCGGTCAGCCAGGTGGCCCAGGGGGATTTCTCCGTGTACCTGCCCCCGGCGCACACCCCTGACCGGCTGGACTACGTGGACGTGCTGATCCAGGACTTCAACAAGATGGTGGAGAACCTGGGCTCCATCGAGACGCTGAAAACCGAGTTCTTCTCCAACGTCAGCCATGAGATCAAGACGCCCCTGGCGGTGATTCTGAACACGGCGGAGCTGCTTCAAAAGGAGGATCTGCCACCGGAGAAGCGGCAGGAGTACGTGCAGACCATCATCGGCGCGTCCAAGCGGCTGAACACCCTCATCACCGACATTCTCAAGCTCAACAAGCTGGAGAAGCAGGCCATCACCCCGCAGGCCGAGCCCTACGACCTGTGCGCCCAGCTGTGCGACTGCGCCCTGCAGTTCGAGAGCGTGTGGGAGAAAAAGCACATCGATTTCGAGGCCGACCTGGAGGACAGCGCCATCGTTGCGGCGGATGAAAGCCTGCTGGCGCTGGTGTGGACGAACCTGTTGTCCAACGCCTTCAAGTTCACCCCCGAGGGCGGGCAGATCACCCTCACCCAGCGCAGACTGGAGGACGGCAGCGTCACCGTCACCGTCACCGATACGGGCTGCGGCATGGACGAGGAAACGCAGCAGCACATCTTCGACAAATTCTATCAGGGGGACGTCTCCCACGCCGCCGAGGGCAACGGCCTTGGGCTGGCGCTGGTGCGGCGCATTCTGGCCATGACGGACGCCTCCATTCAGGTTCGCAGCCGTCCGGGGGAGGGTTCCTCCTTCACCGTGACGCTTGCGGGTATCAGGGAAGGAAATGAAGCATGATCGAACAGCATGCAGGCTTTGTCGCCTATGAATATCAGGAGCACACCGTGGAGAAGCGGTATGCCTCCTACTATAAGGACGGGTACGGTTACTTCGGCTGGCAGGTGGAAACGCAGCAACCCCATGGGGTGGAGCTGCAGGGCCGGGAAACCCTGCGCCTGAAGCGTGACAGGCATATCCCCAACAGAATGGAGCTGACCCGGCTGCAGCGGCAGTTTGAGGCCATCATGGAGGACGTGCGGCGGCTGGAGCATTCCGTCCAGAACCAGGCAACCATCGCTGGCCTGGGCTGCGGGCTGGCGGGCACGGTGTTCATGGGCGGGAGCACCTTCGCCATCACGGCGGCGGCGCCCATCGTGTGGCTGTGCGCAGTGCTGGCGGTGCCGGGCTTCATCCTGTGGGGGGCGGCCTATCCGCTGTACCGGTATGTGCAGAAGCAGCGCGCCCAGGAGGTTCTGCCCCTGGTGGAGGGCAAGCTGGACGAGATGTACGAGGTGTGTGAAAAGGCCAGCAGACTGCTGGAGGCATAAAGGAAGCGGCGTCCGGAAGGAGCCGCTTTTTTCATGCCCCGGGAAAACAACATTTCTCAAACACATTTCAAACACAAGGTCAACCAAAGGGCGCTATCCTGTTCAGGCAGACGGCAGGAGCCGCACTGCAGGAAGGAGACAGGAAAATGTCGGAGGAAAAGAAGCAGGGCTTCTTTGCCCGCGCCTTTGCGGACATGAAGCAGAGCGCCAGGGAGCAGCATGAAGTGGACAAGGCTGAGTTTGAGGCCGTGAAGGCGGAGAACCGCGCCAACTGGGAGGAAGCCAAGGCCACCGGCAAGCCCTCTGTGGCGGCGGCCAGGCGCAGGGCGGAGCTGGACGAGCGGCTGCAGGCCGCGAACAAGCGCATCGCGGAAGCCAACGCCCGGGCCGAGGCCGCCCGGAAGGATCAGTAATACAGACAGGGTATCGAAAAGAAAGGAAGATTGACATGAAGAAGAGCAATTTTGTCGCCATGATTCTGGGTACCATCGGCGGTATCCTGTTCGCGCTGGGCATGTGCATGGCCCTGATCCCCGAGTGGAATGCCTTCAAGCCCGGCATCGTCATGGGCGTCGTCGGCATTGTGGTGCTGCTGGCCATGGTGATCATCTGGCGGCGGATGGAGGGCAAGGCTCCCGTGAAGCTGTCCGGCAAGACCATCGTCGCCTGGCTGATCGGTATTATGGGCGCGCTGGCGCTGGGCGTGGGCATGTGCCTGACCATGGTATGGAGCCACATGGTGGTGGGCATCATCGTGGGCCTGGCGGGCATCGTGATCCTGCTGTGCCTGATTCCCTTCATCAAGGGGCTGAAGTAATCCCGGCTCCGGCAAGGCTGACAGCAGCCCAAGCAAAAAGCGCATGATGCATAGCATGCGCTTTTTTTGCTGCCGAAGGGGATTCATTCAGCCCCGCGCGGAGCAGACAGGGCCGCCAGCAGCCATGCAGCCTGCCGCATCGCCTGATCACTGCCCTCCCCCGCCGGGAAGACCGCCGCCATGTCCAGCAGCCGTACACCCCGCTCCTGCGCCAGATCCCGCAGGGCGGCGGCGTATTCCCCGTCCGCCGTGTCGATAGGCGTCACCAGCACCGGCTCCGCGCCCTGGCGGCGGGCCGCGTCGATCATCATGTTCATGTACAGGGGGAAGGTCGCCCGGGCCGCAGTGGACACCCGTACATCCTTTTGCTGATCCGCCCGGCCGAACTGCACAAGCAGCCTGTCGCCCTTGCGCAGGCACAGCTCCACGAAGTTCAGCCGCTTCTCCGCTACAAATCGCTTGCCGGAAGCACCTGGCAGGGTGCAGTCCTCCACAAAGGCATCCTCCGCCAGGCAGGACAGCGCATCCGCCCAGGGGTGGGTTGTTTCATCCCCGCAGACAAACCAGGTGGGTGTGCGCCTGTCGGGCTGCCAGTGGTCGCAGCCCCCCACCGCGGCGCGGAGGGTCAGCAGGGCAGCTTCCGCGTCCGTGAGCCGCTTCTGCTTCGGGTGCCGCGTCGACTGATCCGCCCTGGCGCCCCGGGTGCCATGCTCGCCGTACAGCGCCGTCACGGGCGCGCCGCCCTCCCAGTCCGCAAAGCCCTGGGGGCTGACGCACTCGTCCATCTCGCAGTCCAGGAAGACCGTCCGGGCATGGGCCCGCCAGGGTCGGCCCAGGTATGCCTGACCGGGCGCACAGGCCCCCGTCAGGCGGCAGCGGTGGAACACCATGCCGCAGGGCATGCCCTCGGGGGTGTTGGCGGCGGTGTAGAAGCCGCCCCGCTCGTTCATGAACAGGGTGCAGCGTTCAAACCAGCAGCGGTAGGGCCCGAAGATGAAGTCAATGTCCCCCTGGATGTAGCAGTCCTCGAAGTACTGCCGCCCCGGCACGGGAGGGCAGTCGCCCACGCTGGGCACCCCCTCGGGGATCAGCCGGGGCAGCGCATCCCGGGCCACCTTGGGCATGGTGGGGCCGCAGAAGAGCGTGTCCTGGGCGGCGATCATGCGGCAGTTGCGCCACACGCCCCGGTCGCCCGCAGCATACACCGCCACCGCCTGGCCCACCTCCCGGCCATCCCCCGCGTCATTGCGGATGGTCAGGTTCTCCACCTCCACGTTGCTGCCCGTCACCAGCAGGGTGGCGGACAGGAAGGTGCCCCTGGGCTGGCCCTCCGCGTTCAGATCCTTCGCGCAGCCCCTGGCGGTCAGGATCGTCCTGTCCCGGGCCTCGCCGACAATGCGCAGGTTGTCCTTGTTGACGATGACCCGCTCATGATATTCGTCCATGCGTACCAGCAGGATCACCGGCGCGCGGTTGCCGAAGGGCACCGCGTCCACCGCCGCCTGAATGGAGGTAAAGTCCCCCGAGCCGTCCCTGGCAATGATGTACATGCCTTTCCCTCCTTCAGATCAGCTGCATTTCCCGCAGGGCGTCCGCCACCATGCGGGCGTAGAGCGCCGCACCCTCGTATCGGGTATGCACGTTGTCCTGCTGCCCGTCGGGGTATGCCGGGTATTCCCCCGGCGCGACGTTCATGTACAGGCAGCGGCTGGCCTCGTCGCCCATGTCGGAAATAGCCCGGAAGCTCATGGCGTACAGGTCGATCAGCGGCACGCCCCGGCTCCGGGCCAGGGTGCGGATGGCCTCCGGGTATGCTCCGTGGGCCGGCTGCAGCACACCATCCTCGAAGCTGCGCAGGCAGATGGGCGTCAGCAGCACCGGCGTCGCTCCTGCCAGCCGGGCCGTCTCCACAAAGATGGCCAGGTTGTTCATGAAGGACGTCCAGGGATCCGTGTGCCGCCAGACAAGGTCGCTCCAGTCATTGTGGGTGAACTGGATCAGCATCAGGTCGCCCTCATGCAGCCGCTCCTCCACCGGGATCAGCCGCCCCTCCGCCAGGAAGGACTTCGTGCTGCGCCCCGCCATGGCGGCGTTCACCACCGGGATATCCGGGAGCATGTCCGCCATCGCCTGCCCCCAGCCCGTCAGCGGTGCACGATCCGGCGTATAGCTGGCAGCGGTGGAATCACCGCAGATGAAAATCGTCATGGGGTGTTCCTCCTTCTCACAGGCCCTGAGCCTCCACCTGCACGCTGTCGTCCGCATCCAGCGTATCGCCCTGCACGCCCAGCACCTTCACGCCGCTGAGCCGCACGCCCCGGGCGTTGCGCAGGTAGAGCCCTGCGCCCTGCATTTTGGGGCAGTCGTCCATCATGGCGGGATAGTCCGGCGCGCCGTCGGGATCCATCTCCACCACCACATCGGTGAAGGTCACGCCCTCCACGGGCATCTCCGGCAGGCCGTAGAAGAATCCCGCGCAGGCGGAGCAGCCCCGGGCCCGCACGCCGGTGATGGACACATCCCGCAGCATGGGGGTGGTATCGTCAGCAGGCCGGGCCGCCTTGTCCCGCACCCAGTCGCTCTTCCCGTCCGGGCCGCAGAAGTAATACATGTTGAACACAAAGGGGCACATGACCTTTTCCATGGTGAGGTTGAACAGCTGGATGCCCTCCACCACACCGCCACGGCCTCGGCGGGTTTTCAGCCGCACGCCGCGATCCGTCTGATGGAACACGCAGCTGCTGACCACCACGTTGCGGATGTTGCCGCTCATCTCGCTCCCCAGCACCACGCCGCCGTGGCCGTGGAGGAAGTGGCAGTTGCTGATGATGATCCGCTCACTGGGCTGGCGGTTGCGGGTAGCCTCCGTGCCGGACTTGACGGCGATGCAGTCGTCCCCCACGTCGATGGTGCAGTCCAGGATGCGCACATCCTGGCAGGCGTCGGGGTCAATGCCGTCGGTGTTGGGGGAATCCCAGGGGTTGCGGATCAGCAGGCCCCGGATCGTCACATCCTGGCAACGCAGGGGATGCACCGTCCACGCCGGAGAATTGGTCAGCGTCACGTTCTCCAGCAGCACATGGCGGCAGTCCGCAAAGCACACCAGGTACGGCCGGGGATGGGACAGCTTCCCCGCCCTGCGCTTGTTCCACCAGTATTCGCCCTGGCCGTCCACCACGCCCCGGCCGGTGACGGTCACGTTCTCCGCCCCCTGGGCGAAGATGCACGCCTGATGCATCAGCCCCGCCACGCCCTCGAACTCCAGGGGAATCAGCGGGAAGGCCGCTTCCTCCTGCAGGAAGCGCAGAAATGCGCCGGACTGAATCTCCAGCGTCATGTTGTCGTACAGGCGGATGGAGCCCGTGGGGTACACGCCCGCCGGTACCGTCAGCACGCCGCCGCCCTGGGCCCGCAGCTGCCCGATCGCTGTCTGAAAGGCCTCCGTCCAGTCCTGCCCGCCGTGGGAAAGAGCTTCCAGTTCCCGAATATTCATGATCCCATCCTCCTGTATCGCCGGGCTGTGCCGCCCGGATGTTTTCGTTCTGCATCCATTATAGCATGGATGGCTGTGCCTTCCAACGGCGCCGGAAAAGTTTTTCGCCGCTGCAGCAAAGCCACGTTCCGAGAAAAAGCCTGCCGTATCCCCATCGGGTACGGCAGGCCTGTGTCTGTTCGGTCAGTCCGTCAGAGGCAACGCCATTTCCGCGCTGCCGTGATTGATTTCCCCCGTGGGGCGGAAGCCCAGCCGCTCGTACAGGCGGCGGGCGCGATGGTTCCCCGGGGCGCAGTCCAGCTGCAGACGGTCGTACTTGCCGCTGGCCTTCGCACGGCGGATGACCTCCTCCACCGCTGCCCTGCCGTAGCCGTGCCCCGTGTACTCCTCCGGGAGCATGATCCGCCAGATCATCAGCGTCCGCTCATCCTCCTCCAGCAGGAGGAAGCCAACCGGCGTTTCCTCCGCATAGATGGCGCAGGGGAACACGTCGCCGTTGTCCCTGTAGAGCCAGCACTGGGCCAGCGACACGCTGTTGGGCGCGACGAAGCCCTCGCCCTCCGGCCGCTTCATGGCGATGATGGCGTCAAAGTTGTCCTCGGTGATGGCCCGCAGCGTGACCATGCAATTGCTCCTTCCTTACCGGGCGGGGAGCCACACCCGCATCTCCCCCTCGCCCCGATTGGCCCAGGCGTAGTAGGGAATCATGGTCAGGGTGAAGGGCTCTTCCTCCTCGGGCTGCCATTCGGCGTAGAGGCCGCCCTGCGTCCTCGGCTTCACCCGGGCGGCGGGCACCTTCAGCAGCACCGCGTCATGGCCGAAGACATCGCTGTGCACCGTTTCCACCGCGCCCATGGCCGCCGGATGCAGCCGCACAAGATGCAGATCCGCGCTGTTGTCCGCCTCCTCCGCGCAGTAGGTGATGGGACCGCGGGTCAGCGCCACCCGGCCGGCGTCCTCCCGCACGCGGCTGTCAGCAGCCATCACCTTCACCCGCATGGGCAGCGTCAGGGTCACGGTATCGCCCGTGCGCCACAGGCCCGTCAGATAGACGTAGCCGTCGCGCACGGCGCGTTCCTTGCCGGGGCAGTCCACCCGGGGATCGTCGCACCAGCCGGGCAGGCGGAAGGCCAGGGTACCCTGCGCCTCGCCCGCCTCCACCGTCACGCGGACATTGCCCTCCCAGGGCATGGCGGAATCCACCCGCAATTTCACGTCCTGCCCCGCCAGCTTCGCGCGCACCGTGCCGCCCACGTACAGGTGGGTGTAGAGGGTATCCTCCCCCACGGTGTAGACGTAGGAGGGCAGGCTGCTCACCAGCCGGGCGATGTTGGGCGGGCAGCAGGCGCAGCCGAACCACTTCTGCCGCACGGGCTTGACGTGCTGCAGCCGCTGATCCTGATGGCAGTTCTCCGGCACGACCTCCAGGGGGTTGACGTAGAAGAAGCTCTTGCCGTCCAGGGCCATGCCCGCCAGCACCGTGTTGTACAGGGCCTGCTCCATCACGTCAGCATAGCGGCTGTCGGGGCGCATTTGCAGCATCCGCCGGGCGAAGAACACCAGGCCGATGGCCGCGCAGGTCTCGGAGTAGGCTGCATCGTTGGGCAGATCGTAGGGGAAGGTGAAGGCCTCCCCGTGCACGGTGGAACCCACGCCGCCGGTGATGTAGCGCTGCTTCTCCATGGCGCTCTGCCACAGCCGCTCGCAGGCCGCCTCCAGGCCTTCGTCCCCGGTGAGCCGCGCCATGTCCGCCATGCCGGAATACAGGTACATGGCCCGCACCGCATGGCCCTCGGCCTCCTGCTGCTCCCGCACGGGCTTATCCGCCTGATAATAGACGTACTTCTCAGGCTTCTCCTGCTGGGGTTTTTCACCCCGGGCCACACGGCGGGCGTTGTCCTCCCGGGCGAAGTAATGCGGCAGGGTGCCCCGGGCGTCAATGAAATAGCCGGCCAGCTGCCGGTACTTCTCGCAGCCGGTGACCTCGCTCAGGCGGAGCAGCGCCATCTCGGCGATCTCATGGCCGGGATAGCCGTGGCACTTGCCCTCCTCCGGGCCGAAGCGGTTCGCCACGCAGTCGGCGTAGCGGCAGGCCACCTGCAGCAGCTGATCCTTGCCGGTGGCCTGGTAGTAGGCCACCGCCGCCTCCGCCAGATGGCCCAGGCAGTACAGCTCATGGTGATCCTTCAGGTTGGTAAAGGCCTTGTCCACCCCGTGAAGGATGTAGTAGGTGTCCAGGTAGCCGTCGGGCATCTGGGCCCGGGCAATCACGTCGATGGCCTCGTCCGCCACCTGCTCCAGCTTTTCGTCCGGGTGCTGGGCCAGGGAATAGGCCACCGCCTCGATCCACTTGTAGAAGTCCGAATCCTGGAATACAAAGCCGTAAAAGCTGTCCGGATCAGGCTGCTCGCCCTCCTCCGGAAGAATCTGAAAGCCCCGGGGCGTGACGGAAGGCGCTGGCATGTTGGTCTCCCGGATGCGGGTGACCAGGCGCGCCGCGGCGCGGAAATTGTGCATGCACCAGCTGGGCTCCGCGTCGGGAACGCGGTCATTGAGCGCCTCCCACTGGTATGGAATAACCTCCCTGCGCACCAGCTCCATCTCCCGCTGCCAGAACGCGTCCGTCACCGTCACATCCGTGACCGCCACAGGCGTGGAAAACCGTTTCTGTTCCATTTGATTGTCCTCCTCCTGCATAGCCATGCTGGTGAAATTCGCCGTCCGCCGCGCTTTCCCTGCCCGGCTCGACCCTTTTCCCTGACAGAAATGGAAAAGGGCCGCTTTCCTGCCCTGACGGCGGGAGCAGCGGCCCCTGCAATGCGCACTTTTTACTGGAAATACCCGTTCACATCAGCCTTGTCGTTGTACTGCTTGCGGACATGGAGAATCACGGAGCCGTCCGCTTCCTCCGTTTCGCCGGTGATCTGGTACCTGGTGCGGGTCCGCTCCAGGGTCTGCCGGTAATGCGCAATCTCGTCCCTGTTCAGCCTGAGCGCCTGCTCCCGGGTGTAGCCGGCCTCGGGCTTCTGGGAGAAGACCAGGGTCTGATAGATGCACGCAGCCTTCACTCGCTTCATCGTCCCACCTCCTTTGAGCCTGGCCGCAGCGGCAGCGCAGCACGGCCCCGGTATGCACAGAGACGGTCGAGCGAAACCTCCCGGTTTGACGCTGCAGCGGCTGCCGCCGCTTGCGCCAGGCTGACAGGCGCTCTGATGGCAACACAGATTTGCACCCTGATGATACCACATCCGGCGGAAAAATGCATGCCTCCCGCCCGAAAAAAAGTCCGCCCCGCTCCTTTCCGGCAGAAAAACGCCCGATTTTCCATCTTGAATTTTGGCCGGATTTTGTGTTATCATCCTAAGTGTCGAGCGGCAGAAGCGTAAGTCCAGATGATGGACTTGCGCTTTTTTTCATGTTCAAGAGGAAGGAGATACCCATGGAACACACCAGTCAGAATTACCTCGCAACCGATAAGCTGGGCAGCCTGATGCGCCGGTACGCCGTGCCCTGCATCATCTCGCTCCTGGTGGGCGCGCTGTACAACATTGTCGATCAGATTTTCATTGCCAACGCCAGCTATCTCGGATCCTTCGGCAACGCGGCCAACGGCGTGGTCTTCCCGCTGACGGTGGTGGCCCTGGCCATCGCCGTGATGATCGGCGACGGCTGCTGCGCCTTCGTCAGCCTGTGCCTGGGCAAGCGCGAGCCCCAGGAGGCTACCCGCAGCGTGGGCAACGCCATCGTCATGACCGTGGCCTCCAGCCTGGTGCTGACCGCCGTCTACCTGATCTTCGGCGATGCGCTGATCGCCATGTTCGGCGGCACCGTCAATGAGGAAACCTACCGCCTGTCCCAGGAATACCTGTTCTTCATCAGCCTGGGCGTGCCCTTCTACATGTTCGGCCAGGCCATGAACCCCGTCATCCGCTCCGACGGCAACCCCCGCTTCGCCATGGTCGCCACCCTGTCCGGCGCCATCACCAACATCATCCTGGATCCCATCATGATTTTCCTCTTCCACTGGGGCATGATGGGCGCGGCTGTGGCCACGGTCATCGGCCAGATCGTCACCGCCGTATTGTCCATCTGGTACCTGGCCCATGCGCGGATCATCAAGCCCGCCCGCGGGGATTTCCGCCTGCGCCGCCGCACCATGGCCCGGACGCTGTCCCTGGTCATCTGCAGCTTCCTGTCGCAGATCTCCCTGGTGGCAGCCATGGCCGCCATCAACAACATGATCCGCTACTGGGGCGCGCTGGATCCCATCTTCGGCCAGGAACAGTTCGCGCAGATCCCCATGGCGGTGGTGAGCATCGTGATGAAGTTCTTCCAGATCGTCATCTCCATCGTGGTGGGCATGGCCGCCGGCTGCATCCCGATTGTGGGCTTCAACATGGGCGCGGGGCTGAAGAGGCGCGTAAAGCAACTGTTCACCCTGCTGCTGATCTCCGAGGCCTGCGTGGGCGCGGTGGCGCTGATCATCGTGGAATGCTTCCCCCAGTACCTCATCGCCATCTTCGGCGCGGCCAACGAGAGCGTCTACTACACGCAGTTCGCCATCAAGTCCTTCCGGGTCTATCTGTGCATGGTGATTTTCGCCTGCGTGAACAAGGCGGCCTTCATTTTCCTCCAGGCCATAGGCAAGGCGGCTGCCTCCACGGCCCTGTCCATGATCCGCGAGATCCTCTTCGGCGTGGGCTTCGCGCTGCTGCTGCCCCAGTTCTTCGGGCTGGACGGCGTGCTGTACTCCATGCCCGTGTCCGACGCGCTGACCATGATCGTCTCCGCTGTGGTGATCGTCATGTCCTACAGGCAGCTCTCCGAAGCGCCTGCCAGGGCCTGATTCCTTCTCCACCGTGCCGCCCCCGGGACGCATGCTGTTCCCGGGGGCGCCTTTTCTGCCCGGAAAGCATCCGGTTCATCTGCAATACTTCTTATGGACGTATTGCGTTGAACAGGGATGTTATAGAATGCAGAATAGATTGTATTTCTTGATTTTGTCCTGATCATTATGCGAAAATTGTTGTTTCATCCCCTCGACATTGTATCAATAATATGATATATTTGAATTATCCTCAGGACCACTTTTCTTACTTCCAGGCCATTCGCTCCGACCGTCCGACCAGCACCTCCGTTTTCCCCCGGCAATGCTTCCATAAGAACACCCTGTTTTACGGCCGGATCCCATCGTCAAAAGTGGAAAGGATGATCCCTCTGGAATCTATACGCATCATCGTCGCCGATGACGCGCCCAGTCAGCGAAAGCAGCTGGTCAGCGCGTTAGCCCCGAACGATCGAATCTCCGTTGTCGGCGAGGCCAGCGATGGCATGGAAGCACTGTCGCTGCTCGCAACGCTCCATCCCCAGGTGCTGGTCTGCGACATGGTGATGCCCAGAATGGACGGCTTCGCGCTGCTGGAGTACCTGGCGGGCTTGCCCGGGCATGACAGGCCATGCTTCATTGCACAAACGGCGCTGGGCAGGGACGACTTCATCATGCGCGCCATCAGCCTGGGCGCCGCCTACTACATGCTCAAGCCCATCAACATTGATCAGCTGGTGGAGCAAATCATCTGCGCGGCGGGCGCAGGCCCCATGCCCGTCTCCCCCAGGATGGCCGCTCATCCTGAGGAACACGGTCAGGAGCGGTTGGAGAAATACGTCACCAGCCTGCTGCTGCAGATCGGCATCCCCGCCCACATGAATGGCTACAAGTATCTGCGTCAGGCCATTCTGACCGTCCTGGCCCATCCCGACGTGCTGGACTGCGTGTCCCAGTCTCTGTATCCCGCCATCGCGGAGGCCTGCGACACCACCCCCAGCAGGGTGGAGCGCTCCATCCGCCACGCCATCACTGTCACGTGGGAGCGGGCCGGAAGCGCAATCTTCAACAAGATTCTCGGCCGGTATGCCAGCGGCTGCGGCGAGAAGCCCACCAACTGCGAGTTTATCGCGCTGATGACGGAGCGAATCCGCATCCATCTCTCCCGCCGATAAACGCAAAGGACGCGGCGTATCCTCTTTCCCGGCGCCATGCCGGGGCGGATACGCCGCGTCCCTTTCTCTGTCAGCCCTGCCGCCTGCTCCGGGCAGTCAGCCAGGCCTCCACCCCGCCGAAGAGCACGCCGGCCACCACCCAGACAATCCAGCTGTGCTTCCAGTCATTGGTGATGAAGCTGTAGCCCAGGAAGATTGCCGTCACCGCGCACCAGTAGATGGCGGTAATGGGGCTGGCCGCCGCCTTCTTCTGGGGCCGGGTGTAGTCGCCCTCCTCCAGGAGCTTGCAGTAGCTGGCGTTGATCATGCCGCTGGTAATGAACAGGTACACCGCCGCCGCCACCAGCGCCAGCAGCAGGCACACGGTGGCGATCACCGCCAGGGCGCTGTCCGTCAGCATGGAAACCGTCACCAGGGGAATCACACCCAGGATGCACAGGCACACGCCGATGACGCTGCAGCGGACGTAGGTGTCCCGGTAGGCGTTCTGCCGCTCCCGCACCATGCCGCTCACGCCGTATTCCGTATCGATGGCCGCCTCGTCCAGGTATTCGTAGGGCTTGCTTTTCGCGCCGGTGAGGATGAAGGTGGCCACCGCCGCCGTCACCATCAGCAGCAGGATCATCAGCCCCAGGGCCGCTGCCACGTTCTCGCCGATGGGCAGGGTCTGCGTTTCGCTCAGCGCCGCCAGCAGCATCAGCGGAATGGGCGACAGGATGCACGCCGTCGTCGCCAGGGCGATGCGGGGCGCCGCGGCTTCCTTCACCTGCAGGAAGGCCTGGGCCTCCGCCATGGTCACCCGCCGGGCCAGGGTATCGCCCTCCGCCTCCTGGGCCTGGGGCGCGTCCTCCTCCTGCTCATCCTTCAGTAAATAGTCCGTGCTGACCCCGAACAGCCGGCTCATGGCCAGCACCCGCTCCAGATCGGGGATGGACTGCGCGCCCTCCCACTTGCTCACCGCCTGCCGGGATACCCCCAGCTTCTCCGCCAGCTCCTCCTGGCTCCAACCACTCTTCTTGCGCAGCTGAATGATCTTGTCCGCCAGTATCATGGCATGTTCCTCCCTGTCATGCATTGGCCCCTCGGCCTGGGTTGATGATAGCCCAAAAGAGCGGTGGCAGACCACCTATCCGAGCTGGAAATGTGTCAACCGGCGGTTGCGGAGGCGGATTTTCCACCAAAATCCGACGAAAATGCCCCTTTGGGCCTCATTCGAGGGGGATGCTGTCCTCCTCGTCGCACACGGGGTACAGCTGGCCGTCGGTGATCACATACGCCTCGCCGAACAGCTCCGCGCCCTCGTCATCCACCATGATGTAGCTGCCGTCCACCAGGGCATAGAACACGTTGTCGAAGCTGTCGCCATAGGTGATGTCCTCGAACAGCCGCTGCCCGTCCAGGATGTTGTCCTTCACCTTCTGGTAGTGGGGCAGGACGTTGATCCACGTCAGACCCAGGCCGGGGATCCACCGCTGATAGTCCGGATCCACGGACTCCCCCGCCTCCTCCGGCTGGGCATAGACCACATCGGCGCAGTTCATGGTGCCCGCGCTGATGCCCATGACCACCCCGTCGAAGTCCTGGATCAATTCCCGCAGCGACAACTGCTGGAAGAAGGCGTTCTCCGTGGGCACATGGCCCCCCGCCAGGATGATCAGACCGCAGCCCTCCATCATGTCCGGCAGATCCCCGGCATTGCGGCTGTCCACCACGGTCAGGCTTTCCAGGGGCATGTCGTGATAGGCGAAGCACCCGGCGAAGGTGGCGGCCATCTCATCGTTCATGGCGAAATTGTCCGGGTCGGCGGCGATGATCAGCCCCCGGGTACCGGGCTCCACGCAGGCCTGCAGGTTCTCCACAAAGCCGTTGCGCACATCAAAGATACAGGGCAGGTCAACCCCCTCGGGCACGTCGTCGTCGCAGGGGCTGCTGGTGAGAAACAGAACCATCCTACATGCATCTCCTCATTCATGAATTGGCATACCCGGTTGATTCGACGCACTTTGGCTTTTCCCTGCCGCAGCGCGCACCCTTGAATCCGGGGAAAAATGGTGCTACAATGCGCTTATCAGCCATAGAATAGGCAGCGGGGTACGCCGGAGCCCCGTACATCACAGGAAGGAGGCGCAGCCATGCGCATCAGCAGGGAGGATCCCCGTCCCCGGGCGGAGCAGGAATGGAGCGACCGCATTCCCGACCCCGAGGAGGACGACGACGCGCCCAGCCCCTACGAGCCCACCTACCGCGACGGCGCGCTGAAGAACGAGTGCTGGCGGGAGGAATAATCCCGCCGCGGAAAGGATGCCCATGAAAGCAGCACAGAAAGCCCTGATCGCGGCCCTTGCAGCCGGGATTGTTTTGCTTGCCGTCCTTGCCGGGACGCTGCCGCTCCTTCGCGGGCATACCGTCCGGGAGTGTGCAACCGTCCATGATCGGATGGCGGAGGTTGTGTCCGCCCATCAGGAGGCCCTCACGGCGATGATGGAGGCGGATGACGTCAGCCAGGTACTCCGGCTGTTTGCCGATGAAGGAATGGCGCTGACGTGCATCCCCGGCGACGGCGGCGTGATGGCCTTTAAGTACGAGCCGTATATGGGCTTCTACTATTCCCCGGGCGACCGGCCGGAGACGGTGCCGGGTGTTCAAGCGCCCTGGATCCGCTACTTCCGTGCGGAGAGCGGAGAGCTGCCGGCCCACCTGAAGCCGGAGGGGCAGGGCTACGCCTGGCACGAGGAATGGGAGGGCGATGGCGGCAACAGCTACTACACCGAGAAGCTGGGCGACCATTTCTGGTACTACGACATCCTGTACTGACACCCGGTCTTTCCGGCAGAACAAAACGCCTGCGGCCATATGGTCACAGGCGTTGATCATGTTCAGGAAGATGCAGCGCGCTCCGATGCAGGCCGCGGAAACCTGCGTTTTTCCTTTGCTGCTGCTCTTTTCTGCTGCGCAAGGGGTGCAAGCCTTCCCCTCCGGGGAAGGTGGCCGAGCGCAGTGAGGTCGGATGAGGTCTTTCCCCTGCACGCCGCGGAACGTGCTGCTTTTGCTGGCGCGGTTCCCCAGCCTTGGCTTAACCTGCCGTTTCCATCGCGGGATGCGGTGCATCCCGCCCGGAAACTCGCATGCTTTTGGGCGGGAACGCTGGGCTGCCGCCCAGACCTGCGCAGGGGCTAACGCCGCCCCTGCACCCGCGCAAGGGGTTTCACCCCTTGACCCGTTTTCGCTTCGCGCTCCATGGAGGTTACCTTTTCCGGAACAATTCTTTGATGCGGCCCTGGACGGTCTTGGCCTTCTTCATGGCCACGGCGGCGTCCAGCGCACCGCGGCGGTAGTCGATGTTGTCCGGCTCCCGGCGTACCGCCTCCCGGTAGGACTGGTGGGCCGACTCATACTGGTGCATCTGCATGAGAATGTACCCCTGCAGGTAGTACCACTCCGCATCCTTGCGGTCGGCGCGCATCAGCTGGCGCAGGGCGCTCTCCGGGCTTTGCTGGCGGAGCATCTTGCGGGCCAGCTGCTTGGCGTCCTCCGAGGCGATCTCCTTGGTGTACATGCCCTCCCGCCGGGTGGAGGCCAGCTTCAGCGCCTCCTCGTAGGCCAGGTTCAGGGCGATCATCTTCTCCTGGGCTGCCTTGCGCTCGTCCGCGTCCAGAAAGCGGTCCGGGTGGCAGGTGCGCACCAGGCTGCGGTAGGCGCTGCGAACCTCATCCGCGTCGGCGGTGGATTTGAGACCCAGCACCTCAAAGGGATTGTTCACATGCAGCCACCTCCCCTGCATGAGCCACAGGGCTTACTCCACACTCTCCCGGCTGATGGTTGCGCCCAGGGAGCACAGCTTCTGCTCGATATGCTCATAGCCCCGGTCAATGTATTCCGGCTCATAGATTTCGGTCACGCCCTTGGCCATCAGCCCGGCGATGATCAGCGCGGCGCCCGCCCGCAGGTCGGTGGCCGTCACCGGCGCGCCGTAGAGCTGGGGCACGCCCTCAATCAGCGCCATCCGCTCCGCCACGCGCACCCGCGCGCCCATGCGGCGGATCTCGTCCAGGTGCTTGAAGCGCTGCTCAAAAATCGTCTCCTGAATGATGCTGGTGCCCCGGGCAGTGGTCAGCAGCGCGCTCATGGGCTGTTGCAGATCCGTGGGGAAGCCGGGGTACACCTGGGTCTTGATGTTCACGGCCCGGTGTCCGCCCAGGCACCGCACACGGATGGAGTCATCGTTGTCCGACACCCGCACGCCCATTTCCAGCAGCTTGGCCGTCAGGGCCTCCATGTGGGTGGGGATGCACCCGTGGATCACCACGTCCCCCCGGGTAGCCGCGGCGGCAATCATCAGCGTACCCGTCTCGATCTGGTCGGGAATCACGGCATAGTTGGTGCCGTGCAGGTACTGCTGGCCCCGGATGCGGATCACGTCCGTGCCCGCGCCCTTGACCTTGGCGCCCATGCTGTTGAGGAAGTTGGCCAGGTCAACAATGTGGGGCTCCTTGGCCGCGTTGTAGATGATGGTGGTACCCTGGGCCTTGGCGGCGGCCAGCATCACGTTGATGGTGCCGCCCACGGTCACCACGTCGAAGAACACGTCCCCGCCCTTGAGCTCCTCGGCCTTGGCGATGATGCGTCCGCCCACGGATTCCGTTTCCACCCCCAGTGCAGCGAAGCCCTTCAGGTGCTGGTCGATGGGCCGGGAGCCGATCTCGCACCCGCCGGGGTAGTACACCTCGGACTGGCCGCAGCGGCCCAGCAGTGCGCCCAGCAGGTAGTAGCTGGCGCGGAGCCGCTGGCTCAGCCGGTAGCCCACGGCCCGGCCCTCCGCCGGGCGGGGATCCACCGTCATGAATTCACCGGGCACGTAGGTCACCTTTGCGCCCAGGGAGCGCAGGATATCCACCAGGGCGCGCACATCCTCAATATCCGGCAGATTCTCCACGGTACAGGGCTCGTCGCACAAAAGCGTCGCGGGAATCACCGCCACCGCCGTGTTCTTGCCGCCGCTGACCCGCACCTCGCCTTCCAGGGCGTTGCCGCCGGTTATCAGCATTCGTTCTTTACTGGGCATGGTTTCCGGCCGGGGCCGGCTCACCTCCTGCGCCTGTTATTTTTTCTCTATCCGATGCTATGCTCAATCTTCCATACCGGTCATGTCAGGTCTTTGCCTGGTGACACTTGATTATATCATACTTATTCCTGTTGCGCAACTGCCAGGGAAAACGCGCTTCTTTTCCGCCGGAATTCCTTCCAGCCATTGCTGTTCCCCTTGCACAGACGCAAATAGTATGATATAATTTTGTCAATCTTTCGGCCGGACAGTATCTGTCCTGCCGGATCAAGGAGGACAGATTCCATGCTTAAGGGTAAGGTAGCCATCGTCACCGGCGGCACACGCGGTATCGGCTTTTCCATTGTCGAGTTGTTTCTGAACAACGGGGCAAGCGTCGCCCTGCTGGGTTCCCGGCAGGAGACGGTCGACAAGGCGCTGGCCAGGCTGCACGAGATCAATCCCAACTACCCCGTCATCGGCATGGCGCCAGATCTGACGGACTACGCCGCTGTCGAGGCAACGATGGCCACCGTGAAGGACAAGTTCGGCCGCATCGACATTCTGGTCAACAATGCGGGTATCTCCGCCCGGGATCCGCTGCTGCAGTATAAGCCTGAGGACTTTGAGCATATCATGGATGTGAACGTGACTGCCGTGTTCAACGGTTGCCGTGCCGTGGCGCCGATCATGAAGGAGCAGGGCGGCGGCAGCATCATCAACACCAGCTCGATGGTCAGCATTTACGGCCAGCCCGCGGGCGTTGGCTATCCCACCAGCAAGTTTGCGGTGAACGGCCTGACCAAAAGCCTGGCGCGTGAGCTGGGCCGCAGCAATATCCGCGTGAACGCGGTGGCCCCGGGTGTAACGCGTACAGACATGCTCGCAGCGCTGCCCAAGGAGGTTCTTGACCGGGTCAGCGCACCGATTCCACTGGGCCGTGTGGGCGAGCCGGAGGAGGTTGCCAACTGCTTCCTGTTCCTGGCGAGCGACATGGCCAGCTATGTAACTGGCGAGATTCTCTCTGTGGACGGTGCAGCGCAAACCTGACCTCCCGCACAGCGCCTCTCAACCATGGTTCCATCAAAACAAAGACGCCCGAAGCAATGCTTCGGGCGTCTTATTCGCGGGAGACATCCGTCCCTTACCTGAGGAACATGCGGATAAGCTTATCCTTCCACTTGGCATAGGGCGCGTAGCGGAAGGGCAGATCCAGCCAGGTGGCCTTGTGGACAATGCTCTTCTCATGGCTGAAGCAGTCGAAGCTGCGCCGTCCGTGGTACTGGCCCATGCCGCTGCCGCCCACGCCGCCAAAGCCCATGCGGCTGGTGGCCAGATGGATGATGGTATCGTTGATGCACCCGCCGCCGAAGGGCACCTCATTCAGGAAGCGGCGCTGCACGGCCTTATCCTTGCTGAACAGGTAGCAGGCCAGGGGATGGGGCCGGGCACCAATGAACTGCACGGCCTCGTCCACATGGTCGAAGGTCAGGATGGGCAGCAGGGGGCCGAAGATTTCCTCCTGCATCACGGGATCGTCGCCGGTGACGTTATCCATCAGGGTCGGCTGAATCCGCAGCGTCTCCGGGTCGGACTTGCCGCCGTAGATCACCTTGTCCATGTCAATCAGCCCGCAGACCCGGTCGAAGTGCTTCCGGGTGATCATGTGGACGTAGCTGTCGTTGTCCAGGCCTTCGCCGTTCATCTGATCCAGGCAGTGGATCAGCGCGCGGATCAGGTCGTCCTTCACCTTCCTGTCCACCAGGATATAGTCCGGGGCCACGCAGGTCTGCCCGCAGTTGAGCAGCTTGCCGAAGGCGATGCGCCTGGCCGCCACGTCCAGGTTGGCGGTGGCGTCCACCACCACGGGGCTCTTGCCGCCCAGCTCGAGGGTCACGGGGGTCAGATGCTCCGCCGCCTTGCGCAGCACCTCCTGGCCCACCTTCACCCCGCCGGTGAAGAATATCTTGTCGAAGGTCTGATCCAGCAGCGCCTGGTTTTCCGCGCGGCCGCCCTCCACCACCGCCACCTGCTCCGGCGGGAAGCACTCGGAGAGGATCTCCCGCATGATGGCCGAGGTGGCTGGAGAATAGGCCGAGGGCTTCACCACGCAGCAGTTGCCCGCCGCCACCGCGCCGATGACCGGCTCCATGGTCAGGAGGAAGGGATAGTTCCACGGGGACATGATGAGCGTCACGCCGTAGGGGTTCCGCACCGTGAAGCTGTCGGAGGGGAACTGGGCCAGGGGCGTCCAGGCCCGGTGCCTGGCCATGTACCAGCGCAGATGCCGCCGCATGTGGCTCAGCTCGGACAGGGTCATGCCCACCTCGCACATGTAGCTCTCCGAGGGGGACTTGCCCAGGTCCTGCTGGAGGGCCGCGTTGATCTCGCCCTCCCGCTCCAGGATCGTCCGCTGCAGCCTGGTCAGCGCGTCCCGCCGTACCCGGTAGGGCAGCGTGGCCCCCGTCTGGAAGTAGGCCCGCTGCCGGGCCACCAGGGCCTCCGCGTCCTTCTCCGGTGCGGGGAATTCGCCCAGCAGAAGCAGCACCTGCTCCAGCTCGAACCGGTCCATCAGCACCGGCACAGGATAGAGGGGATTGGCCTCCTGATCCGCGTGGGCCGCCAGGGTGGGAATATCCGCCCGCCGGATTTCCGGGAAGGTTCGAGGCAGGCCGAAAATGCGGTTGCTCTCCTGGATCCAGTCCAGGAGCATCCCGGCGGCGGCGCTGTCGTCCACGCTGCCCTCCGCCAGACCTGCCACCCGGGCCAGCCGGGCCAGGGCTGCATGGCAGCTGTCGCCGTAGCATTCCAGCATCACCGGGAGGATCACCGCGTTGGCCAGGCCGTGGGCAATGCCGTACTGCCCGCCCAGGGCGTGGGCCAGCGCATGCACATACCCCACATAGGAGCGGGTGAAGGCCACCCCCGCGCAGTAGGCCGCCCGGAGCATCCCCTGCCGGGCCTCCAGGTCGCTGCCGTCCTCCACCGCCCTGCGCAGGTAGCGCACAATCAGTGTCACCGCCTCCTCGGACATGGCCCGGGTCAGCTTGTTGGTGGTGTGGCCGATGTAGGCCTCCACCGCGTGGGTCAGGGCGTCCATGCCGGTGGTGGCGGTGACCATGGGCGGCAGGCCCAGGGTCAGCTGGGGATCCAGCACGGCATAGGAGGGAATCAGCGCAAAGTCATTGATGGGATATTTATGGTGGGTTTCGCTGTCGGTGATGACGGCGGCCAGGGTGGTCTCGCTGCCGGTACCGGCGGTGGTGGGCACGGCAATGAGCAGCGGCGTGGGCTTCAGCACCTTGAGCAGCCCCCGCATTTTCTGCAGGCTCTTGCGGGGCCGGGCAATGCGCGCGCCCACAGCCTTGGCGCAGTCCATGGCGGAGCCGCCGCCCACCGCGATGATGGCTTGGCAGCCCCCATCGATGTACCGCTGGCGGGCCGCCTCCACCTGATGGATGGTAGGATTGGGGGTCTCCTGCTCATACACCGTGCAGGAGATGGACGCCTGCTGCAGGCCTGCTTCCAGGCCCGCCGTCAGCCCCAGGCGGCGCACCCCCTGATCCGCCACCAGCAGCACCGCGGTGATGCGATGCTCCCGCAGCACGGGAATCACATCCTCCATGGCGCTGAGGGGCTTGGGCTCCCGGTAGGGAAGCAGCGGCAGCGCCAGGCGGAAGCATCCCTGAAACACCCGGCAGTACATCGACCTGAGCAGCTTCATCCTTAAGCCTCCTTCTGATCAGTCAGGCAGCCGGTTTCCCGGCATGGTTCATCTGGTTAACCTGGACAGCATACCACGGTTTTGTTGATCTGTCAACTTTTGCCGTGGTGGGAAATCCCTGCCTGCAGGAGGGTTTTCCCGGGAAAAAGGCGAATGATATATCCATCGGCATGAATCGCTCCGGCCCTGGGCCGGATCAGTGTAAAAGGAGGAATTCCCATGGCCCTGACTCCCCATGATATTGCCAAGATGCTGGATCATTCCACCCTGCAGCCCTACCTGACGGAGGACGACATCCGCCGCGGCTGCGAGCTGGCCCTGAAATACGACTGCGCCTCCGTCTGCGCCCGGCCCTGCGACGTGCCCATCCTCACCGAGATGCTCAAGGGCAGCGACGTGAAGGTCTGCACGGTGATTGGCTTCCCCCACGGCGGCCACGAGACCGCCATCAAGGTGGCGGAATCCGCCCTGGCCCTGGACGAGGGTTGCGAGGAGCTGGACATGGTCATCAACATCGGCCGGATGATCCGGGGCGACGAGGACTACGTCCGCGACGAGATCCGGCAAATCGCCGACCTGGCCCACAGCCGGGGCGCAATTGTGAAGGTGATCCTGGAAACCTGCTACCTGACTGACGCGCAGAAGAAGCGCGCCTGCGAGCTGTCCGAGGAGGCGGGCGCGGACTTCGTCAAGACCTCCACGGGCTACGGCTCCAAGGGCTGCACCATTGATGACCTGCGGCTCATGCGGGCGGCGGTGTCCCCGGCGGTGCGGGTGAAGGGCTCCGGCGGCATCCGCGACCTGGACACGGTGCTGTCTGCCCGGGCGGTGGGCGCAAGCCGCTGCGGCGTGTCCGCCACGGAGAAGATCATGGCCGAGGCCGAAAAGCGCTACGCCGAGGGTACCCTCAAGGAAGTTACCGATCTGAAGGAAATGCAGGGCGGCTACTGATGCCGTACCGGCCCGGAGTCACCCATGGCTCCGGGCCTTTTTTCTGCCCGAAACCGGCCCGGCTCTACGGAGCGTTTCTTGTCTCCCCCCGGGAAGCATGGTATGCTTTCCTCCAAGGGGGGGATGATTCGCAATGCAGTTTACGCCCATTGACATGAAAACCTGGCCCCGGGTGCAGCAGTTCCACTACTTCGCCCGCATGGCCCCCACGGGATATTCCATCACCGTCCGGGTGGATGTGACGGAGCTTCGCCTGGCATTGAAGGCGGCGGGGCTGAAGTTCTTCCCGGCGTACCTGTGGCTGGCGACCAAGTGTCTGAACCGTCAGCAGGAATTCAAAATCGCGGAGAAGGACGGCGTAGTGGGCTTCTACGACACCCTCACGCCCCTGTATCCCGTCCTGCACGAGGATGACCACACCGTATCCATGACATGGACGGCCTGGCAGGACAGCTTCGACGGCTTCTGCCGGGACTATGAGGAAAACCGGCGGCGCTTCGGCGATACCCACGGCTTCCTGTCCCAGCCGCAGACGCCCCCGCCGCCCAACGCCTATACCATCTCCTGCATCCCGTGGCTGTCCTTCGAGCATTTCGCCGTGCACAGCTACGGGCTGGGGGCGTACTACTTCCCCTCCCTGGAGGCAGGGAGGTTTGTGGAGGAGGACGGGCGCATCCTGATGCCCCTGTCCCTGACCTGCCACCACGCCGCCACCGACGGCTGGCACATCACCCGCTTCCTGGAGGATTTCCGGGAGGAAGGGGTGCATCTGGCCCGGAGACTCGGATAAGCGCACAGCATGGTGTGAATCTCCGGCGCTCAAAAGTCATTGATAGGTTTACGTCATTTGCCGTCGGCAGACTGAAAATCGAAAATCGGCGAGCCCCATTGGGGCGTCTCATCGGGGCGAAGCCCCTGTGCGGCGATTTTCGCGCGATTTTGCAAGCAAAATCGCTTCCTTACACTGAGAGAGGCCGTCAGGCTGACTAAGCAATACAATGTATACATTGTATTGCTGTAGCCTCGGCACGCGTAGCGCGACGAGGCCGAATGAAGCGAACGGCCGGGAGGAGAGCTTTGCACTCCGACCAGTGAGTGAGTGCAAAACTCAACAAAGTGACCTTGGTCACTTTGTTGACACACAAAGGCCCGCGCATTCATACAACGCGCGGGCCTTTGATTCTATTCCCCCGAGGGGAACATCTGCGTGAAGGTGGCGTAATGGTCATCGGTGTAGTAGACCAGGCCGTCGCTGGAAAAGACGATGCGGCAGGCGTTCCGGTTGCCCCCGGTGTAGTAGCAGTCAGCTTCGTACCAGGTGCGGCCGTCCTTGTCCGGCAGCAGGCCCTCGTAGTTGCCGAAGCGGTCTCCGCCGATGGAGTACCCCGGGGCCACGTCGCTCAGGTCGTTCTTTGCGCTGTCCCAGCCCAGCTTCTTCGCCTCAGCCTTGGTGATGAAGTTCTCCGGCAGTTCCCCGTGGGCGAACAGGTAGTCCGCGATGGCCTGGGGCTCAATGATCGGCCCGGTCTGGACGGTCTGCGCCTGCACGGCGATCGTGGGCAGGGCGGCGGGGGCGGCGTCCTCCCCCGGCAGGTCGATGATCCCCATGCCCGCCAGCAGCGCGATGATCAGCGCCGCCAGGATGGTCAACAGCCGCCTGCTCTGCGGCTTCTTCGTGTTGCTCATTTGTGATACCTCTCTCCTGCGCGGATTTTCATGGCCCGGTACAGCTGCTCCATCAGCATCACCCGGGCCAGCTGATGGGGAAAGGTCATCTTGCTCATGGACATTTCCTCCTCCGACCGGGCGATCACCTGCTCCGACAGCCCCAGCGAGCCCCCGATGACGAACGTAATGTCCGACGCGCCCCGGGTCATCAATTCGTCCAGGTGCCGCGACAGCCCCGGCGAATCCCATTGCTTCCCCGGGATGGTCATGGCGATCACGTGGCTTCCTGGCCTGATGCGGCTCAGGATGGCCTCCCCTTCCTTTTCCCGGATCTGCCGCTCGATGGCGGGGGAGGTGTTGGCGGGCTCAGGAAGGTCAGGCAGCTCGACCTCCTCGAATTTACCGTAGCGGGAGAGCCGCTTCATGTACTCGTCGGCCATCATGCGGTAGGGCTTTTCCTTCATGCGGCCCACAGCCAGGATGGTCACGCTCATGCTTTGGCCTTCCCTTCCGGCAGGATGACGGCGTACTTCCGCTCGTCCATGGGGTCGAAGGCCACCCGCACATGATCCCCCGGCTGCACCGTCAGAAGGAACACATAGTGGCTGCGCAGATACGCCCGCTCCCCTGTGACGGGATGTCGGCAGCTGACCTCCACATACCAGGGATTGCGGCCGTTGACCTGCATCATGCGGTTCTGGGCCACCTTCTCCACCGTGGCGTCCACCTGGGTGCCCCAGGTCAGCAGCTCCGCCCGCCTTCTCTCCCCCCGGCCCATGCCGATAAACAGCCCGACGCCCACCACGGCCATCACCGCGCCCATGCCCGTCAGCACGCCGAAGGCTACCGGCACCTCCGAGGGATCATCCACCGTGGCGGCCAGCCAGGGCAGGTAGCCCTTCATGGTCGCGCCCAGGGCAAGCCCCATGGCCATAAACACCACGCCCATCAGTCCCACCATGATCAGCAGCATCCACCTTACGTGCCTGAGGGTCATGTTCCCGCCTCCATCCGTTTCTGTCCGATGGGGGCATTATACCATAGGCCGCCGTATCTTGACAACCAATGCGGAAAAAGCTATTATAACATGATGGAACATTGCAACGGAAGGTTGGGTGGAACCGTGCCGAAGCCGCTGGTCAGCGTGATTGTGCCGGTGTATAACGGTGAGAAATTTCTCAGGCCGTGTCTCATGAGCATCCTGCGCCAGGACATGGCGGATATGGAGATCCTGGTGGTGGATGACGGCAGCCGGGACGGCACCTGGCCCCTGCTGGAGGAAATCGCCCGGGAGGATGAGCGCATCCGCCCCATCCATCAGGAAAACGGCGGCGTGTCCTCCGCTCGCAACGCGGCCCTGAAGGTTTGCCAGGGGACGTATATCCGCTTTGTGGACGCGGATGATGTTCTCCCGCCGGATTCCATGACCACGCTGCTGGAGGGCATGCAGGCCCGGGGCAGCGACCTGGTCATCGCCGCGTACACGGAGGTAACCGGCGACAGGCGGGATTACCGGTGCCTGGCCCGGGAGGACGGCGCCGTCGGGCAGGAGGAATTTCTCCGCCTGTTCAGCCGCTACGCCAACAGCTTCTTCTACGGCGTACTGTGGAACAAGCTGTTTCTGGGGGACGTGGTGCGGGAGAACGGCCTGCGCTTCCCCGAGGGGATGAACTGGGGCGAGGATTTCGTTTTTGTGACGGAATACCTGGCCCATGTGCGGAGGGTGGCCTTCCTCACCCGCCCGGTGTATGACTATCACCGCAGCCTGACAGGCATGGTGGCCCGGCAGTTCATGGACTGCGCCCGCCATCCCCTCTACAACGTGCAGCTGCGTCTGAGCATGTACCGCAGCTACCGCGAATTGTACCGGAAAACGGGGCAGTATCCCCGCTACCGGCGTACGCTGTGGCTGTACCTGTTTCGTTTTACATTGCATAACTGAGTCCCGTTAAGGAGGGAAAGCAGTCCCATGCCCCAGGAAGAAAGCCGCTTCATGGAGCCCCTGCAGCTGGCAGGGCGGCTCATTGTGGAAAACGGCGGCGAGACCTACCGCGTGGAGGAGACCATCACCCGGATGGGCCGGGCCTTCGGGCTGGAGGGCGTGGAGAGCTTCGCCATCCCCAGCGGGGTTTTCGTCAGCTATCGCCGCTCCGACGGCTCCAACGAGACCGCCGTGCTGCGCGTGCACAAGGGCCCGACCAACCTGACGCGTGTGGACGCGGTGAACGAGGTATCCCGCCAGGTGGAGGCAGGCAGGCTCGGCCGGGACGAGGCCCTGGCCCGTCTGCGCGCCATTGAGCAGGCGCCCCCCGCCATCACGCCCAGGATGCTGGTGCTGGCCGCGGCGGTGTCCTCAGGGGGCTTCGCGGTGATGTTCGGCGGCCGCTGGCTGGAGTTCATCCTGGCCTTCGTCGCCGCGGGACTGACCCAGCTGATGAGCCTGTACTTCCAGAAGCGCAGGCTCCACGGCCTGGTAACGGTGCTGGCGGGCAGCGTGCTCAGCGCGCTGATCCCCATGCTCTTCAACACCCTGACCGGCTACTGCCTGGTGGACGCCACCGTTGCAGGCGCGCTGATGCCCCTGCTGCCGGGCCTTGCCATGACCAACGCCGTGCAGGACACCATGCGCGGGGACATAGTCTCCGGCCTGAGCCACGGCATCAACGCCATCCTGACGGCGGCCATGGTGGCCGGCGGCGCACTGGTGGCCTCCAGCCTGCTGACGCTGCTGATGGGGGGTGGCGTGTGATGGATCTGACCATGCTGTGGGATCTGACGCGCATCTTCCTGGGCAGCGCGGTGGGCACCTGGGGGTTCGGGCTGCTGCTGCATGCCCCCCGCCGCTCGCGCATTGCGGCAGCGGCCCTGGGCGGGCTGGGCTACGCGCTGTATTATCTGCTGATGCAGCTGGGTGTGTCGGAGCCCTCGTCCATCTTTGCGGCGGCGTGCCTGTCGTCCTTTCTGGCGCACACCTTCGCCCGCCGCATGCGGATGATCGCCACCATCTTCGTCACGCTGTCCATTGTTTCCCTGGTACCGGGCCTGGGGCTGTACCGGTGCATGGCGCTCATCGGCGAGGGCAAAAATGCCCTGGGCCTGCAGACCGGCGCCGCCGCCATGATCTCCTTCATCATGATCGCCCTGGGGCTGGCCGTGGGCAGCTTCCTGTTCCGGGCCATTGTCGCCCACATCCGCATTCAACCGCACCATCATCGCCGCAAGGAGGGCGTCTGATTTATGAGTCATCCCCTGCTGACCATCCGTCTTGCCATCAAGCGTCTGTACGACCATGAGATGGCGCCCATCATGGAGCGCTACGGCCTGACCCGCATGGAGCTGGACGTGCTTCTGTTCCTGGGCAGCAACCCGGGCTGCGACACCGCCGCGCAGATCGTCCAGCTGCGGATGATGACCAAGTCCCACATCTCGAAGGCCGTGGAGCACCTGACAGAGCAGGGCTTCCTGACCCAGGCCCGGGACGAGCAGAACCGCCGCCGCATCCACCTGACCCTCACCGACGCCGCCCTGCCTGTGGTCAGCGAGGCCCAGCAGGCCCAGGCCCACGTGATCACCCAGATGATGGCCGGCGTGACCCCGGAGGAGAACGAGATTCTCTGCCGGGTGGTGCAGCGTATCAACCGCAACGTCGCCAGCGTCCTGGACGAGGGCCATGCCCATTCCTGACGGGCTGTCCGCCACGCACAAAGCCCGCGGCCATGCTGCCTTGCATGCCGCGGGCTTTTGCCGTATTTGGATTATTCGTGCTGGCGCACAGGGCAGGCTTCCACCGCCTCCACCGCCGCGTCCAGCCAGTCCTCATGGAACAGCTCGATGGCGCCGGCATCGCAGGCCCGGGCCAGAGCAGGGTCGATGGGAATCTGGCCCAGCAGGGGCAGGCCGTGGGCCTGGGCCACGTACTTCGTCTTGCCCTCGCCGAAGGGATAGAGCTTCTTCCTGCAGTCAGGGCAGGTGATGTAGGCCATGTTCTCCACCAGGCCCAGGACGGGGACGTCCATCATCTGCGCCATCTTCAGGGCCTTTTCCACGATCATGCCCACCAGCTCCTGGGGGGAGGTCACGATGATGATCCCGTCCACCGGCAGGGACTGGAACACCGTCAGGGGCACGTCGCCGGTTCCCGGAGGCATGTCCACGAACATGTAGTCCACATCGCCCCAGACCACGTCGGTCCAGAACTGCTTCACCGTGCCCGCGATCAGGCTGCCCCGCCAGATCACCGGGTCGGTATCATTTTCCAGCAGCAGGTTGATGCTCATCAGCTTCACGCCGCCGCTGCTCTCCACCGGGAGGATGCCCTCGTCGCAGCCCTCGGCCCGCTGCCGGGCGCCAAAGATCCGCGGGATGGAGGGGCCGGTGATATCCGCGTCCAGCACGGCGGTGGCGCTGCCCCCGCGGCGCATGAGGGTGGCCAGCAGGCTGGTCACCAGGCTCTTGCCCACGCCGCCCTTGCCGCTGACCACGCCGATGACCTTCTTCACCCGGCTGCCCGGATTGGCGGGGGCCAGCAGACTCTCGGGCTTGCGGGAGGCGCAGTTTTCCCCGCAGGCGGAGCAGTCGTGATTGCATTCAGACATTCTGGTTTCACCTCTGATTCTGCCCGCCGCGTCAGCAGCGGACGTTTCCAGGAAGGTTTCGCTCCCACAGGTCATTTTTCCTGCCTGCGCCGGGAATATTCCGGCGGCGTCCGGCGTTTGTATCATTGCAAAGGTCTGTTCGGCACGCAATGTCAGGGAAGGATAAATTTTGCGCTTGCCACGGGGCAAAGAAGCATGTACAATAGGTATACGGCAGTGGGCAAGGGGCCCGGCTGCCCGTCTCCAGGGAAGGAAGGTTGATGGATCGTATGAAGCACCGCAGCATTGTCAAGTGGCTGACGTTATGCGGCGTCGTAGGGCTGGGGCTGACGCTGACCAGCTGCTATATTCCCCCGGATGAAATTTCCGACGGCAACCAGCTGACCGTGGGCAGCAACAATCTGCCGTTCCAGTCCGTGGCGCCGGTGTATACCGCCACGCCCTCGCCCACGCCTGCCATGAATACCAACGCCCCCGGCTCCGAGCCCACCATCGACTGGGATGTGTGGGGCTCCACCAACGCGCCCGCAGCCGTTACCACCGCCGGCGCAGCCGGAGCCACCGCAGGCGTCAGCACCACCGCACCCCTGAACACCATCGCCACCATTACCGCCAAGCCCACCAACACCCCCGGCCCCGCCACGCCCACCCCCACGCCCTCCAGCCTGAAGAAGGGCATGAGCGGCACGCTGGTGAAGAACCTGCAGCAGCGGCTGAAGGATCTGGGCTACTACACCGGCTCGGTGGACGGGGACTTCGGCGCGGGTACCGAGGCCGCCGTGGAGGAATTCCAGAAGGCCAACGGCCTGACCGTGGACGGCAAGGCCGGTACCAACACCCTCAAGAAGCTCAATTCCGACACGGCCATCAGCAAGAAGGCCTATACCGCCTCTCAGGCCACCCCAACCCGCAAGCCCACCGCGACTCCCAAGCCCACCGCCAAGGCCACCGCGACCCCCAACCTGAGCAAGGACATCTACCTGCAGGTGGGCTCCAGCGGCAAGAACGTCACCACCCTGCAGAAGCGGCTGATTGAGCTGGGCTGGATGGGCGGCCAGGCTGACGGCGAGTTCGGCGGCGCGACCCAGGCTGCGGTCATCGCCTTCCAGGACAAGTCCGGCCTGTGGGACGACGGCGTTGCCGGGCCCTCCACCCTGCAGAAGCTGTATTCCTCCAGCGCGGCCAAGACCTCCACGCCCGTATCCTCCATCGGCGTATCGCTGAAGGAGGGCATGAGCGGCTCCTCCGTGCGTGCGCTGCAGAAGCGCCTGAAGGCCCTGGGCTACTATTCCGGCTCGGTGGACGGCGACTTCGGCTCCGGCACCACCACGGCGGTCAAGTCCTTCCAGGAGCAGAACGGCCTGAAGGCCGACGGCATTGCCGGTACCTCCACGCTGAACAAGCTGTACCTGGATACCACCGGCAAGGCCAATTCCGGCTCGTCCTCGGGCGGCAGCACCATCTCCTCCACCGGCTATGTCACATTGCGTGAGGGCGATTCCGGCGACGCGGTGAAGAAGCTCCAGCAGCAGCTGAAGAAGCTGGGCTACTATTCCGGCTCCGTGGACGGCAAGTTCGGCTCCGGCACCACCCAGTCTGTCAAGACCTTCCAGCAGATGAACGACCTGCGCGTGGACGGCGTGGCCGGCCCCGCCACCCAGCGCGCCCTGTACGGCACCAGCACCACCATCAGCTACGCCACCCTGCGTGAGGGCGATACCGGCAGCGCCGTGACCAACCTGCAGTACACCCTGTATGAGCTGGGCTACTACGACGCTGATGTGGACGGCGTATACGGCGCCACCACCAAGGACGCCGTCCGCGCTTTCCAGATGCAGAACCGTCTCAGCCCCGTGGACGGCATCGCCGGCAACAAAACCCTGCAGAAGCTGTATTCCTCCTCGGCCATCGCGGCCTCTACCCCCAACACCCACTACACCACCCTGGAAAAGGGCGACAAGGGCGACCTGGTCGTGCAGCTGCAGGACTGCCTGGTACAGCTGGGCTACATGAGCACCCGGAACGGCGTATATGACGACACCACCGTGGAAGCGGTGAAGAACTTCCAGCGCTACAACGGCCTGACCGTAGACGGCAAGGCCGGCCAGGAAACCCAGGCGAAGCTCTATTCCGACTACGCCGTCGCCTATCCCGGCCCCTGAGGCCAGCATAGCACCCTCAAAAAAGTGGCTTCCAGCCACTTTTTTGATATCAGGAGATGACCGATGATGAACCAGTTTTCCCGTTCGGAGCCCCTGTTCGGTCCGGAGGGCATGGCGCGGCTGCAAAGTGCACGGGTGGCCGTGTTCGGCGTGGGGGGCGTGGGCGGTTACGCGGCAGAGGCCCTGGTGCGCAGCGGCGTGGGCCACCTTGACCTGTTCGACAACGATGACGTGGCCCTGACCAACCTGAACCGGCAGATTGCCGCGCTGCACTCCACCCTGGGACAGCCCAAGGCGGCCGTGATGGCCCAGCGTCTCCGGGATGTCAACCCGGAGGCGGAGATCATCGTCCACAACCTGTTCTACCTGCCGGAGAACGCCGATACCATCGACCTGACACGCTACGACTACATCATCGACGCGGTGGACACCGTGGCTGCCAAGCTGGAGCTGATCACCCGGGCTGACCGGCTGGGGGTGCCCATCATCAGCGCCATGGGCGCGGGCAACAAGCTGGATCCTACGCAGCTGAAGGTGGCGGACATCTACCAGACCCGGGAGTGCCGCCTGGCCCGGGTCATCCGCAGCGAATGCCGCAGGCGGGGCGTGAAGCAGCTGCGGGTGGTCTACTCCACGGAGCCGCCGATGGTCATCGCTGCCGACAACGGCGAGGCCCCTGCCGCCTCCCGCCGGGCCGTGCCCGCCAGCGCGATCTTCGTCCCCGCGGCCATGGGGCTGATCCTGGCCGGGGAAGCCGTCCGGGCCATCGCGGCTCACGGCGGGACGGGCGAAGGCAAGTGAGCGGCATGGCAGCCCATTCGCGCCGGACGCGGCCCATCGTGGCAGTGGCCATCATCCTGCTGATCCTTGTGCCGATGATCCTTCTGTGGCGCACCGGCTATTTTCAGCGGCAATACGGCTTTGCGGGCTTCCCTGAGCGGATCGCCGTGTTCCTGTACGACGGTGAGCGTGTGCTGAAACCCGATGAATACGCGCTGTCCGCCCGCTTTTCCGACGAAGACCTCCCCGTATCCCCCATTGCGGACGGCTATGCCGTGGACGGCGGCGAATACGGCGTCTACCGCTTCACGCTGGTCTGCGGGGGGACGCACCGCATCCTTCCGGCTATGGAACACCAACGACTGGTGGCGAACCTCCGTGATCCTGCGTTTGGCCCCGGACGGCAGCGGCCTGGAGCAGGTGAACTGCGTCATGAACAACAACCCGCCCTTCATCGAAACCTTCTTCGTCCCGTGGACACATCCGGCGGAATGACGTATCCTTCCCTGCCGCACAGCCTGATCCCATCAAAAAGCAATCCTCCGTATGACCGCCGCCATACGGAGGATTGCTGTCTGCGTCATGTGCCTTATGCCTGGTCTGCCTGCGAAGGCTGCACCTTCCCGTCCATCACATCCTGCAGGGTGATGCCCCGCAGGTAGTTGGTGATCACCGCGTCCAGGCCCTCCCACAGGGGCAGGGTGGGACACTCATGCCGCCTGCTGCACAGGTTGTTGCCCTGATCCAGGCAGGCCACCGGCGCAAGGGAGCCCTCCATGGCCTGGAGGATTTCCAGCACGGTATACTCCGCGGGCTTCCCCACCAGGCGGTAGCCGCCCTGATGCCCCCGCACCCCGTGCAGAATCCCCGCCTGGCCCAGGATCAGCGCAATCTGCTCCAGGTATTTCTTGGATATTCCCTGCCGCTGCGCAATATCCTTCAGCGTCACATAACCCTCCTGCTGATGCTGGGCCATATCCAGCAGCATCCGCAGCGCATAGCGCCCCTTGGTGGAAATCTTCATATGTCCGTTCCTCCGTCGGTGTCTTATGCATATCATAGCATGATCGGGCATAAAATTCAACCTTTCCCGCAGGGAAAGCGGGAATTGAAACCTTTTCCCTCCCCTTCCGGGGGCGCTGGCATGGGTATGCCCTCCGATGGTATGCAGGGAGTGCTTGCGAAGATTCGTTAATTGATGTACAATAGTTTTTCCCGGAGGTAGATCATGATGAAGCAACGACTCCTGTCCCTCCTCCTGATCCTGACCATGACGCTGACGCCCGCCGCCCTGGCGGAGCAGCCCGGCCCCGCCCTGGTAGACGGCGGCCTGGAGCTTGCGGACAGCAGCGTGCGCTATCCCCAGCTGACGGGCATGGCGGATGAGGCCCTGCAGCAGCAGCTCAACGACCGCATCCTGACAGCTGGCGACATCGAGAACCGTCTGACCCGCCTGGCCCTGCTGATGCAGAGTCCCGTCAGCATGCAGGTTGCCTACCAGGCAGCGCTTTCAGGCGACGTGCTGTCCTGCGTATTCTCCGCCCTGGGCGCAGTGACGGACGAACGTCCCACCCACGTCTGGTCGGCCCTGAACGTGGATCTGACCGACGGCAGCGACATCACCTTCAACCAACTGTTCACCGATGAGGAAGCCCTCCGGCGGGACCTGGAGGAATACCTGGACTACGGCGTTGGGCCGGAGCTGTCCGCGCACCTGCGCAACAGCGAATTAACCCCCGTACCGGAGGTTTTTGGCCTGACGGAGACGGGGCTGACGCTGTATTACCCCATGGAGCGGCTGTCCACCCTGTCCGATCGGGCGGGGGCCGTGACCATTCTGTGGTATGAGCTCAGGGAGCATCTGCGCCTGGAGGACGGCGATATCCTGCCCCGCATCGGCGCACGGGACATGCTTGTCCCCACCCCGGACAGCGGGGAAAAGATCCGCACCGCTGTGGAAGCCGGGACGCTCCCCGGTGTACCGGTGACCCTGGGCGGCTCCGTGCAGGAGGCCACCGATACCTACCGCATGCTCACCGACCCCGACCTGTACCAGGACGGGCGCATGTTCGCCCTGGAGGACGCGGCCTTCCGGCAGGTGTGGCTGCTGACCGACGCCCTCACCGAGAAAACCTGGGACAAGAGCGTCATCAAGGGTCTGCGGGCGGATCGCTTCAACCTGTGGGGCCTTTACCCGGGGCTGGACCGGCAAGCCGTGGAGGCCATGCTGGGGCAGCCGGACACCGTGCTCACCCTGGACGCGGACATGGCCGACGCCTACCGCCTCGTCCCCGGCGAAAGCCTTTACTACAACTATACCGGCGTTCAGCTGCGCCTCCACTTCGACGCGGAGGGGCTGCTGACCAGCCTGATCATCACGCAGGCCGCTTGAGCCTGCCTTTCAAGGGAGGACCAGCATGCCAGCACAGAAATCGAAACCCAAGAAGCCCAGGCGCGCCCCCGCCTATTCCGCAGACGCCATGGCGCTGCACCTGGTGGGCGGCCTGCTCCTGATCGCCCTGGGCGTGCTGATCTTCCTGTCGGTGGTGACGGGCATGTCCGGCGATGTGTTTGCCGGTATGCGGCAGATCTGCTACGGCCTGGCGGGGAGCCTGGCGTTCCTGCTGCCGGTGTTCTCCATCTGGGGCGGCGTGCTGGTGCTGTTCTCCGCCTACCGCAAGGCCCCGCTGCGGGCCTTCCTGCTGGCGGCTTTGCTGTATTTCCTGCTGCTGGCCACGCTGAACCTGGTGGCCACCTCCGGCACCCCCGCCGTGCCGCTGATGCGCTACTTCTACAACCTGAACCTGTCCCGGGGGCAGAGCCCCACGGGCTTTGACGCGTACATGGCCCGCAGCTACGAGCTGGGCTGCAGCCGGAAGGCCGGCGGCGGCGCGCTGGGCATGCTGCTGGCCTGGCCGCTGTACCAGCTGCTGGGCAACGCTGTGCTGGGCGGGGTGCTGTGTATCCTGGGCGCGGTGGTGGACTTCCTGTTCCTGATCCGGCTGGACGTGAAGGGTATCCTGGCCAAGCTGCGGGGCCGCGCGGACGAGCGGCAGCAGCGCCAGCAGCAGGAGCAGGAACAGCTGCGCCAGCAGGAGCTGATTTGGCAGCAGCAGGTGGCTGAGCGCAGCTATCTGCCCCCGCAGGCCGACTGGCAGCAGCCCGGCCCGGACTATCCGCCCCAGCAGCCCTATCAGCAGCCACAGGAGCCCTACTACCAGCCTCAGCCCCGCCAGCCGGTGCAGTCCGACAGGCGGCAGGCCGTGGGCTTCCAGCCCGTGGCGGAGGAGCAGCATCAGCCGGTGCGGCCCCAGCCTGTTCCGCCGGAGCAGTCGGAGAAGCCCCGCAAGTCCTGGATTTTCTCCCGCAAGGAGGAGCCCCAGGAGGAGGCTCAGCCTGAACAGAAGCCCCGCAAGTCCTGGATTTTCTCCCGCAGGGATGAGGCGGAGGAGCAGGACAATGCCTATCAGCCGCCGCAGCCCGGGCGTATTTTCGCCCGTGAGCAGCCTGCGGAGCCTCAGCCAGCCTACGACCCCGCCCCGGATGTTGATGCTCCGCCCGTGACGGAGGAGCTTCCTCCGGCGGAGGATCCAGCCCCCGCGCCCGTTGAGACCGCGCCCCGGGAGCCCATGCGCCCCGCCCCCGTCAGCCACCGGGATGAGGCGCTCTGGGCGGATGATACGTTCTCCCACCGCAAGGCCTCCTGGCGCAGCGACGAGGACGATGTGCAGCCTGCCCCCCGCCCCCGCAAGGCCCCTGACGCGCCCCGGCAGCCCACCGGCCCCATCCGCACCATAGCCGCCGAACGGCCCGCCTCCGTGCAGGCCCCGGCGAATCCTCCCCGGAAACAGCAGCCCCTGCCCTCCTGGTCGGAGACCCCGCCCTGGGAGGACGCGCCCCAGCAGCAGCCCGCCGCGGCAGTGAAGTCCCCCCGGCTGCAGCAGGAGCCCCCCAGGGACGCCTGGCAGCCGGAGCTGAAGCTGCCGCCCCGCAAGGCCCAGCCGGAAGCGCAGCAGGTGGAGATGGAACTGCCCCCGCCCTACGTCTATCCCGGCATGGATCTGCTCAAAGCCCCGGAGCCCCAGGCAGGCATTAGCCCGGAGGAGGACGCCATGCGCTCCCAGCGGCTGGAGGAAACCCTGCAGTCCTTCAAGGTGCCGGCCAAGGTGCGCCACGTGACCCACGGCCCGGCCATCTCCCGGTTTGAGCTGGAGCTGGCGGCGGGCATCAAGGTCACCAAGGTCACCGACCTGGGCAAGAACATCGCCATGAACATGGAGGTCAAGTCCGTGCGCATCGAGGCGCCCATCCCCGGCAAGGCGCTGGTGGGCGTGGAGGTGCCCAACCGCAAGGTGTCCACCGTGACGCTGCGGGAGGTGCTGGGCTCCCAGGCCATGGCGGAAGCCAAGTCCAACCTGGCTGTGGCCCTGGGCAAGGATATCGCAGGTACGCCCATCATCTGCGACCTGGCCCGCATGCCCCATCTGCTGATCGCGGGCGCCACGGGCTCCGGCAAATCCGTGTGCATCAACACCATGATCAACAGCCTGCTGTTCCGCTGCTCGCCCCAGGAGGTGCGGCTGATCCTCATCGACCCCAAGGTGGTGGAGCTGCAGTGCTACAACGGCATCCCCCATCTGCTGATCCCCGTGGTGTCCGACCCCCACAAGGCCTCCGGCGCGCTGGCCTGGGCCGTGGCGGAGATGATGGACCGCTACAAGAAGTTCGAGCGCAAGGGCGTGCGCGCCATTGACGGCTACAACGCCAAGCTGGAGGACGGCGAGGAGTTCATGCCCCGCATCGTCATCATCATCGACGAGCTGGCCGACCTGATGATGACCTGCAAGCGCGAGGTGGAGGATCATATCTGCCGCCTGGCACAGCTGGCCCGCGCCGCAGGCATCCACCTGGTGGTGGCCACCCAGCGTCCCTCCGTGGACGTGATCACCGGCCTGATCAAGGCCAACATTCCCAGCCGCATCGCCTTCAAGGTGTCCAGCTTCATCGACAGCCGCACCATCCTGGATCGCCAGGGCGCGGAGCAGCTGCTGGGCTGGGGCGATATGCTCTACATGCCCACGGGCGAGTTCACGCCCATCCGCGTGCAGGGCTGCTTCATGAGCGACAACGAGGTGAACCGCGTCACCGACTTCATCCGCGAGCACAGCGACGCCGAGTACGACCCCAACATCCTTGAGCAGCTGGATCAGATGGAGCGGGAGGCCAATCCCCCCTCCGCCGATACCGCTGACGCCACCGACAACCTGAGCGGCGACGCGTCCCTGCTGGCCCAGTGCATCGAGATGGCCGTGAACGACGGGCAGGTGTCTACCAGCCTACTGCAGCGGCGGCTGAAGGTGGGCTACGCCCGGGCGGGCCGCCTGGTGGACGAGATGGAGAAGCGGGGCATCGTCTCCGCCAAGGATGGCTCCAAGCCCCGCATGTGCCTGATCTCCCGGGAGGAATTCGAGGCCATGCAGGCCTCCGGCGAGCTGGACGAATAACCGGGGAGGCGACCGCATGCCCAACATGATGGATTACCTGACCTGGCGCGGGGATCTTCTCCTGCCCACGGCCCCCTTCACCCCGGTGGACGGGCTGGTTCTCGCAAGCCTGGCCTACAACGATCTCGGCCCCCATGCCGAAAGCGGCGAGGGCATGATGCTGCGGGAGCTGGCGCCGCTGCTGCCCCTGCGGGAGCAGACGGGCAACCAGTACTTCGTCCAGTGGCGGGAGCTGCTCTACGCCATGGCGGACACGGTGCGCTTCGGCGGCATTCGCCTGCACGACTACGTGAACGTGGTGGACGACGAGCGGAACATCCAGTTCTCCGCCGTCACCGCCGATCTGCCGGACGGGCAGGTGTGCGTGTGTTTCCGGGGAACGGACAGCTCCCTGGTGGGGTGGCGGGAGGACTTCACCATGGCCTTTGAAAGTCCCGTCCCCGCCCAGATGGAGGCCCTGACCTACCTGGAGCGGACGGCCCTGCGCACGGATCACGACCTGTTGGTGGTGGGCCACAGCAAGGGAGGCAACCTGGCCTCCTACGCCGCTGCCCACGCCGAGCCGGAGACGCAAAGGCGCATCCGCGGCGTGTACAGCTTCGACGGCCCCGGCCTGGACGACGCGACCCTGGAAAGCGAGGGGTACGGGCGCATCAGCGGCGTTGTGCATTCCATCATTCCGCAATCGTCGGTGGTGGGGCTGCTGCTGGCCCATCATCCCAACTACACGGTAGTGCGCTCCACCGCGCTGAGTCTCTTGCAGCACGACGCCTTCACCTGGCAGCTGGCGGGCCCCCGGTTTGAGGAGCTGGGCGATGTGGACGCGGGCAGCCAGCTGATAGACGAAACCCTCCACCAGTGGCTGCGCCAGGCCCCGCCTGAACAGCGCAAGGTCTTTGTGGACACGCTGTTCACCCTGCTGGAAGCCAGCGGCGCGGCCACCCTGAACGACCTGAGCGCCGACAGGCTCCGCAGCGCCCTGGCGATACTCTCCGCCACCCGGGAGGTGGACGCGGAAACCGGCCGGATGATTGGCCGGATGATCAGCAGCTTTGTGACCATCGGCATGGGCAACCTGCTGGACGCCGCCACCCGCAAGCCACGGCAGTACCTGGAGCAGGCGCTGCATCATCACGAGGACAACCCACAGGAGGAATGAAGCATGGACGAAGCATTGCTTGAGGAAATCCGCCTGACCCTGCGTCAGGCTGTGGACGCGCTGGCCGAGGCCGGCCACATCCAGCCCGGCGGGCTGATCGTGCTGGGCTGCTCCACCAGCGAGGTGGCGGGCGCGCGCATCGGCAAGGGCAGCGTGCCGGAGCTGGGCGAGGTCATCGCCCGGGCCATGCTGGAGGCCTGTCAGGCCCACGGGCTGGAGGCGGCCTTCCAGTGCTGCGAGCATCTGAACCGGGCCGTGGTCATGGAGCAGCGGGTGCTGAAGGAGCTGCGCCTGACCCAGGTGCGGGCCATTCCCCAGCCCAAGGCGGGGGGCAGCGTGCCTGCCGCGGCGTGGAAGCTGCTGGATCAGCCCGCCCTGGCCATGGCCGTGCAGGCTGACGCCGCCATTGACGTCGGCGACACGCTGGTGGGCATGCACATCCGCCCGGTGGCGGTGCCCCTGCGCCTGGATGTGAACCATGTGGGCCACGCCAACCTGGTCATGGCCTACAGCCGCCTGCCCTACATCGGCGGCAGCAGGGCTGTGTACGAATGAGCTGCATCTGCGGCGGCTTCCCGGGGGGCAAGGCCCGAGGAGCCGCTGTTTTTGTACCTGCACGCGCCGCCTGCGAAAATTGTCGCATCCGGACGAAAATGGTCTATGCGCGGCGGAGAATCTGTTGTACAATAGAGGAAAAGGAGGCTCCGCCATGCCTGACCGTCTGCAAACCGCCCGTGACCTGCTGGACAGCCTGACGCCCCTGCGCACCGACTGCGGCAGCATCTGCGGCTGCCGCTGCTGCTCCTCCGCCGAGGGGGAGGAAACCGGCATGCTGCTCTTCCCCGGGGAGGAAGCGTACTATATGTCTCTTCCCGGCTACCGGCTTCTGCACACGCCTCAGGGCACGCTGCTGATCTGTTCAGGCCGCTGCAACCGGGCCGACCGGCCCCTGTCCTGCAGGCTGTTCCCGCTGCTGCCCGTGGTGCGGGAGGATGGCGTGAAGGTCGCCATGGATCTGCGTGCCAGGGCCGTATGCCCGCTGGCCCGGCAGGGCAAATCCGCCCTGCGGGAGGATTTTGTGCAGGCGGTGCGTCAGGTGGGGAACATCCTGTGCGAGGACGAGGAGCAGCGGGACTTTCTCCTGGGCCTGACCCGGCAGCAGGACGAGCTGCGGGCCCTTCGCAGACAGTTCGGAGGTGACAGCCATGTTTGAGCAGGTGCAGGCCATCCGGGAGGTCACCGGCGCAGGGGAGAATCTCCTGCTGTGCGGGGACAGCACCACGCCCCTGCCGGAGCTGACCCCCTACCTGGGCAAGGTACAGTGCGTGTACCTGGATCCGCCCTTCATGACCGGGGACGCTTTCACCCGCCGCCGCCGCTACGGCGCGAAGGGCTGGCGCACGGGCAATCCCGCCCCTGCCTATCCCGCTTATGAGGATCCCTGCAAGGACAGGGGCCTGTACCTGTCCCGGCTGCGGGGCATGGTGGAGCAGGCCCACCGGCTGCTGGCCCCCACGGGCGTGCTGCTATTGCACCTGGACTGGCGGATGGCGGCCTATGCCCGGCTGCTGTGCGACGAGGTCTTCGGCGAGAAGCGCTTTCTCAACGAGATCATCTGGGCCTACGAGAGCGGCGGCAGGGCGAAGCGGCACTTCAGCCGCAAGCACGACGTGATTCTCGTCTATGCCCGCTCCCCCCGCTACCGCTTTGACCTCACCCGCGTGCCCCTGGAGCGTTCTGCTGCCCGCCGCAATCACATGCGCCGCGCCGTGGACGAGGAGGGCCGCAGCTACCGCTCCATCCGCTCCGGCGGCAAAACCTACCGCTACTATGAGGACGCGCCCGTGTATCCCGGCGATGTGTGGACGGACATCAGCCACCTGCAGCAGCGTGACCCCGAGCGCACCGGCTATGCCACGCAGAAGCCTCTGAAGCTGCTGGACCGGCTGCTGCGCCCCTTCGTGCGGGAGGGTGATCTTGTGTGCGACCTGTGCTGCGGCAGCGGCACCACCCTGGCGGCGGCCCAGCAGTTAGGGTGCCGCTTCATCGGCGTGGACATCAGCCCCGAGGCCCTGCTGGTGGCCCGCAGCCGCCTGACCCAGGACAGCGTCACCCTGCTCTGCCCTGCCGCGTCGGACGCGGCGCCCCTGGAGGCCACCTTCAACGACAATGTGCTGCTGCTGACAGACTTCGGCGCGCAGCACCCGCAGTTTCCCGTCACGGAACAGACCTTCGACCGGCTGGAAAGCTGGGCGGCGGGCTACTGGACGGAGGATGGCATGGTGGCCCTGCAGCATTTCCAGCGCACGGTGCGTCAGCCGGATCTGCCGCTGATGTGCTTCCTGCCGGAGCTGCCGGGGGATCTGGCGGTGTCCACGGTGGATGCGGCGGGGATGAGGCGGATGTACCGATGGCATACAGCGCCGTAACAGGCTCATGGTTATCCTTGACTAACCCTTCGGGGCTGTGGTATGGTGACAACCGTAAGGGAGTAGTCGGCGCGGAAACGCGGGATGAAGTCAACATATTGGGGCATGCCCCTGGCTTTGTACATTGCGACGAGACTTATCTGGTTTTTTCCCCATATAATCCATGGGGGGAAGCGACGGATAGGCCTCGTTTTTTCGTCCCTCCCCCAGACGACAGGAGGATTCTCATGAGCCTGATTGAACTGTTTCTCATTGCGGTGGGGCTGAGCATGGACGCCTTTGCGGTGTCGATCTGCAAGGGCCTGTCCGTGCGCAAGGCGGAGATCAAGCATTCGCTGATTGTGGGCGCGTACTTCGGCGGCTTCCAGGCGCTGATGCCCGCCATCGGCTATGTGCTGGGACGGCAGTTTGAGTCGCTGATCACCAGCGTGGATCACTGGATCGCCTTTGTGCTGCTGGGCTTCATCGGCGGCAATATGATCCGCGAGGCCCTCAAGGGCGACACGGAGGAGCTGGACGACTCCTTCTCCTTCCACACCATGATTCTGCTGGCCATCGCCACCAGCATCGACGCGCTGGCCATGGGCGTGACCTTCGCCTTCCTGCAGGTGCAGATCGTGCCTGCGGTGCTGTTCATCGGCGTGACCACCTTTGTGCTGTCCGCCATCGGCCTGAAGGTGGGCAATGTTTTCGGCGCGAAGTACAAGTCCCGGGCGGAGCTGTTCGGCGGCGTGGTGCTGGTGCTGATGGGCATCAAGATCCTGCTGGAGCATCTGGGCATCCTGGGCTAAGGGGACACAACAGGCATTCTCGGCGCAAGCATAACAGCTGCGCCGGTTTTTTATGGACGTGCACATATGCTGACGGCTGATCTGCCCGTCCAGCGCACCTCACCAGCCTATCGCTTTCTTCCCTGCCGCCCTTCAACGCACCCCCGTTTTCCCCGATCACCGGCTTGCTGTTGTCCGACCAGCCCTATGCCACCCGGCACGCGCTGGCCGGGCTTTTCAGGTGGACGGGCGTATACGCTGCCGCACTGTCAGCATGCTCCGCACAGGTCACACATGCGGCTCCTCGCCCGGGCATGAAAATAACCGGCAGCGCCGCGTTTTGCAGCCCTGCCGGTGAAAGATATGCACTTACTTGACCATGCTCTGGGTCAGCTTCCAGCCCGCGTCGAGGCACTTCTGATGGCTGGTGGCGTAGCTGCCAATGGCCGCGACCTGCGCATCCGTGCGGGGGAAGTGGATGCAGGCGTGGCCCGCGAAGTTGTTGTCGGTGATGTGCTGCACCTCATGGGGCATGGAGTGGGTGGAGGCCATGTACACCGTGCCGTCGCCGAAGAGCACCCACACCGCCTTGGGATTCCAGGTGTTGCCGCCGAAGGCCTTCTCCATCTTGGCGGTATCCGCAGCGGTCAAGGGTTCAACCTCCGCGTGGTTGCCGAAGGAGAACATGTGCACCTGCCAGGAGATGCCCGTGGAGAAGTCGTACACCGTGGCGTACTGATAGATCTTCGCCTGGGCGCGGACGCTGGAGTACCAGTTGGTGTAAACCACGTTGGCGGCGGTAAGCCTGCTGGTGGAATTGCTCAGGCCGGGGGTCGCCGTGGGCAGGGGATTCGTGACGGAGCCGGAGGACGCCGCGTTGGCGCTGCTCAGGGCCGTCAGGGTCTGCTTGCCCGCGATGCCGTCCACCGTCAGGCCGTTGGCCTTCTGGAATTCCTGCAGCGCCTTGTAGGTCAGCACGCCGAAGTTGCCGTCTGCCTTGCCCGCCAGGTAGCCCAGGCTGATCAGCCGCTGCTGCATCAGCACCACAGCGTCGCTGACGTCGCCCTTGCGCAGGGTCTGGGAGGTGGCCAGGCTGATGGCCGAGGTGGGCGCGGGTGTAGGCGTGGCCGCACCGGAGACGGTAGCGGAATAGAGCAGGGACAGGGTCTGGGTACCGGCCTTGGCGTCCCGGACCAGGCCGTTGGCCTTCTGGAAGGCGTAAACCGCCTCCGCCGTCTTGGTGCCGAACTTGCCGTCCGCCGTGCCGGTCAGATAGCCCAGGTCGATCAGCCGCTGCTGCATAGCAGCCACCGCGTCGCCGCTGTCGCCCTTCTTCAGGGTGGTGAAGGCTTCCACCGTGCCGCCGGCAATGGCTCCGGAGTAGGTGATGGCGGACTGGCTGTACAGCTTGATCTGCGTGTTGTAGCCGGCGATGCCGTCGGCGGTCAGGCCGTTCTTCTTCTGGAAGGCCTTGATGGCCGCCACGTCATCGGCCTTGCAGGTACCGTCGGGGTTGGCAGTGTAATATCCCAGCTGGGTCAGACGGTTCTGCAGGCGAGTTACCTGGGGATCCGTCACACCCAGGGAGATCTTCACCACGTTATCCTGGGTGATGGGCGGGTAGGAGGTCACGGGCGTAGCGGCGGGCGTGGGAATCGGCGCGGGGGTCGCCGTGGCCTTCTGGTTGAAGGCCAGCGCGCTGTAGCTGAACAGCAGCTCATAGGTGCCGCTGCCCGCTACGCCGTCGGCGTCCAGGCCATGCTTGGTCTGGAAGGTCTTCAGCGCAGCCACGCTGCCAGAGCCGAACTTGCCGTCCACCGTACCGGTGTAGTAGCCCAGATCCTTCAGGCGCTTCTGCACCAGCTTCACATTCTCGCCGGAATCGCCCTGGCGCACGGTGGCAGAGGGCACCTGGAAGGTAGGCGCGGGGGTGGGCGTGGCAGTGGGCTTGGGCGTGGCGGTGGCATTGGCGCTCAGGGCATAGGCTCCCAGCAGCTTGTTCTGGGTCTCCGCGCCGCAGATGCCATCGGCAGTGAGGCCGTTCTTCTTCTGGAAGGTCTTGACCGCACTTTGGGTGGTCTTGTCATACACGCAGGAAATCTCGCCGGTATAGTAGCCCAGCTCCTGCAGGCGGGTCTGCACGGTGCCCACCAGGTCGCCCTGATCGTTCAGGCGGATGGTCACGCCGTCCACGGGTGCCAGGGTCTTCACCTCGGTCTTGACGCCCTTGGCGTTCTTGGGCTTGCCGCTGTAGAGGAAGGCCTGCAGGTTGGCGTCCACAATGCCGGTGGCGGGGTAGCTGTTGGCGCTCTGGAAGGCCACAACGGCGTTCTGCGTGCCCTTGCCGAAGATGCCGTCCGCCGTGCCGGAAAGGAAGCCCAGCTCCGTCAGCGCCTGCTGCAGGGCCTTGACCTGCGCGCCCGTGCTTCCCTGCATCAGCACCTGATAGCCGGAGGCGTTCTCCTCCGGGGCCACGGTGACGATCACCGGCGTGGGCGAGGGCGTGGCGGTGGCCTTGACGATGGTCTTGAGCTGGATATAGTCGGTCTTGACGTAGCCGTCCTGGCCGTTGTAGGTCACCTGGGCGAAGGTGCCGGAGACCTTGTGGACGGTGATGGTCGCCCCTTTGGGGATGGTAGCCAGCTTGTCGGAATTGACGGACTGCCTGGCCCGCAGGTTCACGCTGGCGGTGGTCACGGTATCATAGGGATAGCCCGTGGCGGTGGGGGGCACGACGGGGGTGGGGGTGGCCACGTCGCCCGCGGCGGTGGAGATGAACTCCTTCATCACATAGCCGCTCTGGCCGTTGTACTGCACCTTGTAGTAGTTGCCCTTGGAGCCCACAACAGTGACGGACGCGCCCTGGGGGATACGGTCCACCAGCGCGGCAGTGGACGACGCGCTGCGGCGCATATTCACCTTCACCGTCGCAACGGACGTAAAGGGATAGGTCTCCGCCGCAGCGGAAACACACACGGCCATCAGCAGCAGCAATACCGCCGCCAGCCATACGTACTTCCTACCGATCCATGCCTTCGCCTGACGCATATCTTCGCCCTCCGCATTTTGTTCCTGGCAACCGGCCTCAGCCGGATTTTCATCACAAACCCATGGTAATCCACGGATAGCTTACCAGTCTTTATTTTAAGCCACGGCAGAGATTGTGTCAACGGCTTATTTCATATTTCTGTAACAAAAATTCAAAAAAATTGCCGCAAGGTGGGCCTTTTTTCCATCACGCGCACCATGTGGTACAATGGCATCATACCGGATCGGGCCTCTGCGTCCGCTCCGCCCACCATGATCCCTGCTGGAGGACACATCATGCATTCCGAACCGTCCTCGTGGCGTCTTCAGGCCCGCAACGACTTTGACCAGCTGTTCCTGCACGACTGCGTGATCTCCTCCTTCGCTCTGGAGGACGGCGATCTGGTACTGTCCCTGGACGAGGGCTTCCAGGCGCTGGCGGGCACTGCCTGCAATCCCGGCGGCAAAACCGTCCGCACAGGCCCAGCCCAGCTGTGCTTCCGCAGCGTGGTGACGCTGCCTGGCCTCGATTGCCAGCGGGAGTCGTGCCTCTTCGGGCACACATGCCTGCTCCTGTGGGAAAAGGCTGCCTGGCGCCATCCTCCGGCTGATGCGCGCCGGGCGGCTGTCGCTGAAGGTGCTGGACATGCATACCGCCGGGGCCAGCCTGGTGCTCTCCGGCGCGGTTCTCCAGCCCTGGCGGCGCTTCGGGCTGAACCGGCGGTTTTTCTACTGGGCTGTGTACGGAAGGCCCCCGCTGACGGTGGATTTTTTCTGGAACGACCTGCAGCCCGACCCGGTGGCATAACAGGCACAACAAAAGGCAGCGGCGATGCAATGGATGCGTCGCCGCTGCTTTGATTCATCCGGGGATCAGTCCCCCATATGCAGATCCCTGAAGTCCCCCAGGTCCCCATTGGCCCAGTGCTTGCGGCACAGGGACACGTATTGGCTGGAGCCCCCCAGCAGGATCTGGTCGCCCTCCTTGACCACCCGGCCGTTCACCACCCGGGCGTTGCAGATGGCCTTCTTGCCGCACCAGCAGATGGTCTTGATCTCCTCGATGGTGTCCGCCCAGGCCATCAGCCACTGGCTCCCCTCGAAGAAGTTCCCCTGGAAGTCCGCCCGCAAACCGTAGGCGATCACCGGCACGTTCAGATCGTCCACAATGTGCACCAGCATTTCCACCTGGGCCTTGGTCAGGAACTGGGCCTCGTCCACAATCACGCAGTCATACCGGCTCACGTCGATGGAGGGTACCTCCTCCATGAACACGCACTCCGTGGACAGCCCGCAGCGGGACAGCACCGTGCGCTCGCCGTCCCGGTTATCCAGCTTCGGCTTGACCATCAGCACCTTCTGGTTGCGCTCCTTGTAGTTGTACTGCACCATGATGGCGTTGGCGGTCTTGCTGGAGCCCATGGCTCCATAGCGGTAGTAGAGCTTGGCCACGACGCGTGTCTCCTTTGCGTTGGTGTATTACAGGTTCCTGCTGGGGAAAATCATGCTCACGCCCAGGCTCTGGGCGCCAAAGGCCCGGGGCAGGTTCCGCATGGGCAGGCTGCGGTTCATGATGCGGCAGCTCACCTGCGTCACGCCCTCCGCCGCCATAATGGCCATGCTCCGGTGCAGCAGGGCCTTGCCCATGCCCTGCCCCCGGCTGCCGGGGACAATGTACATCACCACCAGCTCGCAGGCGCTGCCCTCCCCCGCCAGCACAATCTCGCCGATCAGGTCGGTGTTGCGGTACAGCCCCAGGGCCAGGAAGTGGGGCAGGCACTGCAGGTTCTGCAGATAGTTCTGGTCGATGAAGGTCACGTCATGCTGCTGCAGCCGCCCAAGGAAGGCCGTCTGCTCCTCCGGGGTGTTCAGCGGCACCGGCGCCACCGCGCAGCTCATGGGAATCCGCCCATCCCCGGCGGGAATCTGCAGCTGCAGCATCTCCTCCGCGTCCTCGCAGGAGAAGCCGCTGTGCAGGTAGAACTCCCTCGCCCGCTCGTCTTCGGGCTTGATGGCGGTATACACCCGCGCGCCCACGTTGGGGTTGCTGTCCCGCAGCTGCCGTGCCCGGGCCACCACCGCGCCGAAGAGCACATACCGTGCCGAGGGCTGGCAGTCCAGGTTGAAGTAAAGGTTGATGGGGCAGTCCGGGTAGATGTGCGGCTGATACTGATAGATGATATACCCCACGCCCATTTCCGTGCCCATATCGTCCAGGGCGATGAACACGTCTTCCGGCGGGAGGTTGTTGTACATCCCCTGGGGATGAATCACCTGCATGGCATTAAGTCCTTTCAACAGTTCAGTGCGTCTTGAGTAGAACGGCCGCGCTGCTTCGGCCAAAGATCATTGTAGCATACCGCCCCGCCCAGCGCAAGGGTCACTTGCCCTCCCGCAGAACGCTCACGCCCATCAGGAGGAGCATCAGGGCCATCACCGCGTAGAGCAGCCGGTTGTCGATGGGGGACTTGTCCAGGGCAAACTCGATCAGGATCACAACGCCGATGGTCGCCGCAAACAGGATCAGCCGGATGATCTGCCAGGGCTTCCAGCCCCCGCGCTTCACCTGCCGCCACACGCTCAGGCCGATCAACGCGCCCAGCACCACGGCTGCCGCCAGCATGTTGAATTTCACAAACCCGAAGCGGATGAACTCATCCGCCCGAAGGCTCTCCAGCAGGATCTGGCACAGGCTGATCAGCGCGAAGAACACCTCCGCCACCCGGCCCGCGGGCCGTCTGCCGCCCCGCACAAGGCACAGGCACACGATCATGGTCACCAGTGCCGCTGCCGCCTCATAGGCGAACACCGGCAGCTGCCAGTCGCCCCAGGAATTCTCCACCGCAAAGGGGAAGCAGTGCAGCGCCTCGCTGTCCACGTACGCGCCCAGGCCCTGGCTGGTGAAGGCTTCGCCCAGTCGGCCCGCGGCAATCGCCAGCGCTGTACCGGGGGCCGCCAGATCCAGCAGTGCGCCGGCGGGCTTCTTCGTGGCCCGGGCGTAGATCAGCACCCCCGCCAGACCCCCCAGCAGCGCGCCAAACATGTTGTACCCGCCCTGCCAGGGCTGCACCATGAACGCCGCGCCGCCCAGATCCACCAGGATGAACTCCAGCATGGTCAGGCAGTAGAAAAGCCGTCCGCCGATGACCGCACCGATGATCGCCGCCATGCCCATGGACAGGCAGGTGTTGACGCCGGGATCCTTGCGGCCCAGGTACGCCGTCAGCGCCACGGCCGCCGCCGCGCCCGCCAGCAGGCACAGGGCGTAGGCCGTCAGGGCGAAGGGGCCCAGCTGCCCCAGAATAACCAGTTCATTCATGGCTTACTCCGCGCTCCCTTCTGCCGGCACGGCGGTGACAAAGTACAGGATATCGCCGATGGAACGCACCTTGCCGGTGGACAGCGAATTGATCTTCTCATTGTTCAGCACCACCGTGGAGGAGGAGCCGCCGTCCAGGTTGAAGGCCTGCTGCGCCCCCAGGTCGTGGCACAGCTGGGCGAACTCAGGCATGGTCAGGCCCGTGGAGCCCTTGTTTTCCGGGCCCTCGGTGGCGATGATCAGGTAGCTGAGGGAGCCCATCTGGCAGATGGCCAGGCGCTGGGTCCGCTTCTGCGGGGTGCATTCCTTGAGGATGCCGGGGCCGGTGGCGGTGAAGTCCTCCTGCATCACCCCGTCGATGACCAGCGCAGGGCCGAACACCATCAGCTGCACGATGTTCCCCTCGAAGGCTTCCACCGCCTCCTGGGTGTTGGTAGGCAGGATGGTGAAGTCGCCCTTGTCGTCAATGATGAGGGAGTGGTACAGGTCGGTGTAGTTCTGCCGCAGCACCTGACCGTTGCGGACGATGTAGCCCTCCTTGCGGTGGACGAAGTAATCGCCGTTGATGGCCACCACGGCCTTTTCCCGCTTGGCGATCACCGCCGCCCGGGCGATGGACTTGGAGGGATAGGGCTTGTAGGAGGCGGTGCGCATCTGCGTCGCGTCCGCCGCCTGCACCCAGGTCAGCTGGATGGTGGTGTTGCAGGCGCGCATGGTCTCCACCCGCACGGACAGGGAGGGATCCACATACCCGCCCACATCCGGCAGATAGGCGGCAGGGTCAGGCTCATAGGGCGCCTCGGCCAGGTAGTCGATGGGGGTAACGTCCTGGGCCTCCAGGATGACGGGCGAATAGACGGGCAGCTCCTCGCCAATGGCCAGGGGCGTCGCCGAGGGAACCAGCAGCGTCAGCAGCGCCAGCAGCGCCGCCACCGCCAGAATACGGATCAGGGTCTTGCCCACGAGGCAGGCCTCCTCCATGCACAGCATTCTTTCTGAAAAAACAGATACCGTTTTATTATACCTTCTTTCCCTGTGCTTGTCAAAGCCGCAGACGGCGCTTGCGGGCGATATTTACACGATTCTCAAATGAAAATGGCACAGGATACGAAGCGAGTTTTTCATTCTGGTGGGCGGGAATGGAACGAGGCGTAGCAGCGCTACGGTGAGTGGAATGACCGGACGCCAGAATGGAAAAGGCGCGAGCAGACGTGTCAGGCGAATTTGAGAATCGTATAACACCTTCGCCGGAGGAAGGCGCAGTGTTTGCGGAAAATTCACGCCTTCCGCCGCCGGGGCGCGTTGCAATCCGGCGCAAAATATGGTATCGTGGAGCCAGCCATTCAGCATACCTCAGGAAGGTGATGACCCCATGGAGAAGACCCGCCGTCCATGTGCCTGGCCCGGCATTGTCGCCGCGGCGCTGGGTGCGATGTGGCTGGCCCTGTTCCCCCTGTGGCAGGACGGCAGCTTTTCCCGCATCACCCGGGCCAAGTGGCAGGGTATGCTGATCCTGTGCGCGGTCACGGCGGCGGCGGTCGTGGTGACGCTGGTGATCCTGGCCCTGCGGGGGGAGCTGGGGCGGAGCGTCCGCTTCCACCCTGCCCAGGCGCTGATGCTGGCCTACTTCGCCTGGGTGGCGCTGTCCGCCTTTCAGGGGGCCTACGCCCAGGCCCTCAACAGCAGCGGCCAGCGTGCGGTGCTCATGGGAGCCATCCGCCACGAGGGTCTGCTGACGCAGCTGTGCTATGGCGCCATTTTCCTGATGATGAGCCTCTTCCGCCCGAAGATGAAGTGGCTTTTGCGGGCGGTGGCGGCCTCGCTGATGATCTTCTTCACGGTGACGCTTATGCAGTACGCGGGCTTCAACCCCCTGGGGCTGTTCCCTGCCGGGCGCAGCGTGCGCACCAATTATGAATTCCAGGGTACCATCGGCAACATCGACATGATCAGCGGCTACCTGTGCCTGGCGGTGCCGCTGCTGCTCAGCGGGTTTGTGCTGCGGCGGCATGCGGATCCCATCCTTCTGCTGGCGGGGCTGTGCGGGGTGATGGATCAGCTGCTCATCGGCGTGCAGAGCGGGCTGATCGCCCTGGCGCTGGAAATGGGGCTGCTGGCGGTATTCCTGCTGACGCGCCCCCGCCGACGCTGGCGGGTGATCTTCATCTACGGCGGGGTGCTTGTGCTGACGGGGCTGCGGCTTTTGCTGGGCCTGCCCTGGCTGGAGGGCACGGCGGAGATCGCCTTTCCCTGGCAGCCCTCCGGCATGAAGCTGGGGCTGGCGGCGGCAGGCCTTGTGCTGATAGCCCTGTCGCCCCTTGTGCGCCGGCATCCCGGCAAACCCGTCTCCGCCCGGATGACGGCCCTGCTGGCGGCGGTGTTCATCCTGGGCTGCCTGGGGATCATCGCCGTCGCGCCCCTGCAGGAGGGCAGCGGGCTGTGGGAGCTGCAGCAGATCATGCGGGGCAATCCCCAGGACAGCTACGGCTCCTACCGGCTGGGGGTATGGCGGCATACCCTGTCCATGGCCCGGGAGAACCTGCTCTTCGGCACGGGGCCGGACACCTTCCTCTACGCCCTGCGGGATCAGCTGCGCCGGGCGGGCGAGACCCTGCCGGAGACCTTCGACAATCCCCACAACGAGTACCTGGCCATCCTGAGCAACAACGGCCTGCCCGCGCTGCTGTTCTATTTGGCGGCCATGGGATCGCTGCTGGTATCCTGCCTGCGCCGCCGGGCCCCGGAGGCCATGATGCTCCTGTGCGCGGTGGGGTGCTTCCTCCTGCAGGGGATGTTCAGCTTCTCCATCTGCCTGGTGTCGCCCATGTTCTGGGCGGTGTGCGGCATGGCCAGCGCCTGGTGCGGGAAATCCCCCCGTCCGGCAGAGGCCGCATAAAAAGGAAAGTCTTGTGTTTTTCCCGCTGCAGGTCTATACTGCTCTATTATGTATGATCCCGGAACCCCGAAAGGAGGCTGCCCATGATTCCCAACGCCCTGCTGCGCTTCAAGGCCCGCAACGCCCTGAAGCCCCTACTGCCCGTGATTCTGCTGTGCGCACTCATCGCCAATCTTCCCTCCCTGGCCACCCAGACCGTGAGCGTCCTGACCGACAGCAATCCGCTGACTTATCTGCTGTCCCAGGCCTCCACCGACGCGGAGCAGATGGCCATCCTGGGGGACGACGCCCGCCTGGCCGCCATGCTCCAGGAGTACGCCGCCGCCCCGAGCCGCCTTGTTTCCCTGGGGCTCAGCGCCCTGTCCTGGCTTTTATCCCCCGTGCTGACCCTGGGCCTGACCTGGTGCCTGCTGGAGCTTCTGCGGGGGCATGAGATCGGCGTGGGCACGGTGTTTGCACGGCTGAACTGCTTTGGCCGCAGCATCGGGCTGAACCTGCTCACCGCGGTGAAGCTGCTGGTGTGGAGCCTCCCCGGCGCGGCGGTGATGTTCATCGGCATGCTGCTTCTGCTGCTGACAAGCATCAGCCTGTCCCTGATGCTGTACTTTGCCGGGCTGACCCTGATGATTGTGCTGATGGTACGCGCCATGCTGCACTACACCATGGCCCCTCTCTTTCTGGCGGATGAGCCGGAGCGGGGCGTGCGGGGCTCGCTGCGCGCCAGCATCGACATGATGCGCACGCGGAAGATGGCGCTTTTCTCGCTGATGCTGTCCTTCATTCTGTGGATGATGGTTTTGTCCATGCTGACAAATCTTTTGTCCGCGATGCTGGGCACGGTGATCGCCTCGACGATCTCGATGCTGCTGCAGCTGATGCTAAGCGTCTACATGCAAACCAGCATTTGCGCGTTCTACGATGCTTACCGCACGCGCTGACGCGCGTGTCAAAAAAGTGGCCTGCGGGCCACTTTGTTGAGTTGGGGAACGCGGCCTGCGGGCCGCGGCAAATCCGCTTGGTCGCTTCGCTCCCGGCCGGCGGATTTGTAAGGAAAGTTTTCCGCCTGCGGCGGAAAACGACCCGCCCCGGCGGCCGGGCCGCCGGCTACGGTTTCACTCGACGGGGGGGGGTGGGGCGCGGGGGGGCGCGGTAAACGCGGCGTGGTCGCCCCGCCCCGGGCGGGCGTTTTTTTACGTATTTTTTTCCGGCGGGGGCGTAAAACGACCCGCCCCGGCGGCAGAGCCGCCGGATACGATTACAGTCGAAGGGGG
>JAXEEE010000020.1:0-19153 GCA_034104265.1 Eubacteriales bacterium
TGGACTCCCGTTCGGGGGGATTGTCATTTGGGCGAAGGCCCGGCTCGCGGAGGGCGAGCCGGGCTTGCAGGGGTCACGCCTCGCAACGGGCGAGGCGCGACGCGGAACCTGCGAGGCTCCCCCTATCCGTCACGGCAACTGCCGTGACACCTTCCCCTCCGGGGAAGGGGGCTGAGGTGGTCGCGCTCGGGCGGGGCTCCCCTGCGGTCGCCCCGCTTCGCGTGAGGGTTGCGCGCTCCGCCATGGTCGAGAGAGGCGGCGACCTCCTGCGGAGGCCGACGGAGGCTACTCTGGCTCCCCCGGCCATGCACCATTGCGGAGGGCCGCATCGTTCCTGACCTGTCCCTCCAAGCCTGCCGACGAGCCGCGTCGCACTCGACAGGCCCACCAACCCGCGCGCAACGAGGGCGGCCCACCGGTGCCGCCCGGCCGTCAGCAGACAACTGACGTGATACCTCAAAGCGTTCCAAGCCGCCCCCGCGAGGAAGCAGTTAGCATCGCTCCACATGAGGTTTCGCCCCCAAGCCAAGCGAGGAGGGGTCCGGGGGCAGCCATGGTGCTGGCTCGGTTTGGCTGCCACCGGTCGCCCTTTGGTTCTTTCCCGCGAGCGGGAAAGAACAACCCCCATGCCCGCGCTGCGGGCAAGGGATCCCCACGCCCCGCAGGACAAGCCCCGCGCCACCCGCGCCACGGGCAAAGGATCGCCCTCACGCGCCGCATGCAAAAAGAAAGGCCCCGCCGGGCACCTCCGCCCGGCAAGGCTCATCCTCATGGCTGCCATACCACCTCAAAATCCTCGAACACCACCGGCATATCTTCCCGGAAGGTGTAGCCTATCTCCTGCCCCTCTGCTGTGAAGAAGCGGCGGTGACTGGTCTGCCAGCTTTCCAGGCAGTCGTCCTCGCCCTCCCTGCAGCATATGTCGTAGGTCACTTCCCGAAAGGGCAGCACCGTCACCCCCGTGGTGCGGATCACGCAGCGCGGTTCCCCCGCCCAGTCCGTCACAATGTGCAACGCGCCGGGCTCCGGCAGCGGCTCGCCGTCGATCTCATAGCTGCGCAGGCTGGAGCAGGTAGCCTTCTTCTGCCCGCTGAGCACCAGTGCCAGCAGCGCATTGGCCCACTTCTCCGTCAGCTCAAAATGGAAGCAGCTTTCATACCGGGTGTCCCCCGGGAGCCCCGCCTCCGCCAGAAAGGCTGCCCAGAATGCTTCTGTTGTCATTACTATCTCCTGTACGCAAAGGGGCAGGAAGCGGTCATTCCCCTCCCTGCCCGTTCGATCATTTTCCGCGGCAAACACAGCCGCCCTGGCAGCCTGCGCATGCTCAGCGGGCCGTGTGCCCGTCCAGATAGAAGCGCACCAGCTCCTCCAGGATCTCGTCCCGCTCCAGGCGGCAGATCATGCTCCGGGCCTGGTTGTAGCTGGTAATGTAGGTCGGGTCGCCAGAAATAATGTACCCGACAATCTGCGTAATGGGATCGTAGCCCTTGGCCTGCAGGGCGTTGTACACATACATGAGGATGTCCTGCGCCTCGTTGCCCGATTCCTGGATAGGGTTCAGCTTGGTGGTGTTGAACAGTTCCGGCACAGCAGTCGGCTCCTTCCTGCTTAATACAGCTTCATTATACACGTTTCTGCGCTGGATGAAAAGACCATTTTTCATTAAAACTTTCTGAAGTCATCGCCTCAGCCCTCTCATCGCGCCTCTTACTGATACAACGATGGGCAAGGCCAAAAGCATCCCCAACGTGCCGGAAAAGATTCCTCCGGCGGAAATGGCCAGCAGCACCGTCAGCGGATGCAGCCGCGTGGCCCCCGACAGCAGCCGCGGCGACAGGAAGCTGCCCTCCACCTGCTGCACCGTCCAGAGCACCAGCAGCGTCCAGAGCGCCTGTGTCCAGCCGCTCTGCAGGGCCATCAGCACAGCGGGAATCCCCGCCAGCACCGGGCCGATGTAGGGCACCAGCTCCATCACGCCCATGAGCAGCCCCAGCAGCAGCCAGCCCGGCGTACCGATCAGCATCAGCCCCACCGCCGTCAGCGTCCCCACGAAGGCTGATACCAGCAGCTGCCCCCGCAGGAAGCCCGCCGTCTCCCGGCGCATCTCCCGGCCTGCCCGCACCGCCCGCGTCCGCCAGGATACCGGGAGCAGCAGCATCAGCAGGGACGCAATCTGCCGCCTGTCCCGCAAGAGGTAGAAGCCGATCAGCGGCGAGAGCACCAGCTTGCTCATGGTGCGCACGGTCTGCGCAGCGGTGCCTGCCAGGGCGGACACGGCATTCCCCGCGTACCGGCTGACCGTGCTGAAGAACTCGTCCCGCACGGGGGACAGGTTCACGCCCCGCTCCTGCAGGAAGCTCTGGCCCTGAGCCAGCCGCTGCTCCAGCCAGCCAAGCCACGCGGGAAACATGGCCGACACCTGCCGGAACTGCTGCACCAGCGGGGGAATCAGCCCCACCAGCACCGCTACCGCCACAAGCCCCAGCGCCAGGAAGGACAGCGCAGCTGCCCACCCCGGCGACATGCGCTTTTCCAGCAAGCGGCACAGGGGCAGCGCCATGGCCATCAGCACATAGCCACCCAGCAGCTGCATCATAAGCGCCCACAGTACATGCCGCGTCAGCCACAGTACAACCGCCACCGCTCCCACGATGACCGCCGCTCGCACGTTCCACCGCGCCGCCCGCCGCTCCATGCTTTCCCCGCCTTCCTGCAAAAGCGGCAGGGGAAGCCACCGCCTCCCCTGCCCTGCCGTCACATGCTGCGCAGCCAGCGGCGAACCTTGCCCGCCGCATGCTTCGCGTCCCGCCGCAGCGCCCGTCCGGCGGGCATCATCATCAGCCCCGCGCCCAGCATGAAGCCCATGGCGCTGCCCATGGCAAACCGCGTCATCCCGGTCACCTCCTTTCCCTGATCCGCTCCAGCGTGCACCCGATGGGGATCAGCACCTGCCCCGGCTCCCCCGGCGCAGGATGCACCGCAAAGTCCCGGGCCAGCATCCGCCCGCAGCGCAGCTCCTCCATGGGGCCCAGGGTGATCTCCAGCGCGGCGACCCTCCGGGTGTCTGGCTGCAGATACACGTCCGTCACCCGGCCCAGATCCAGCCCCGCCGTGTCCCGCACGCACCCCAGGGCAAAGGCTGCGTCCCGGGGCATGCGGCCCGGAGAACGCCGCGCAATTACCGATACCTCGCCCAGCACCAGGATGTCCTCCGCCGCCAGCCACCGCGCACCGCCGAAGCCCCGCCGCACCACCAGCCCCCGCAGGCTCCTGCCGTCCGGGTTCAGCACCGCCTGCTCCACCCGGCCCTGCAGCTTTCCACTGCGCACCACCGGCAGGCCCGTCACGCTGCCCAGGCGGATCAAAGGTCGTCCGCGTCCTGCACAGGCTCCTCGTCCTCGTTGAAGGGCACGCCCGTCCAGGAGCCCAGCGGGTCCGTGGGGTTCTTCTTCTGCTGCTCCCGCAAAATGGCGCGTACCATGTCCTTGGGTCGTTTCATGCGCTCACCTCCGCCTTTCATCCTGCCCAGGGGATCAGCTCCGCATGAGGGCAAATTACGCCAGCGGAAGTCCTTTTCGCGCACAAAAAAAGCGGCCTGAAGCCACTTTTTCCGTTCCGCCCTCCGCGCATTCGCCAAAGGGCTGGCAATGTTTACTTTTTCTGCGTGAAGCCATAAATGCCGATGGCCGCCGCGATGGACAGGTTCAGGGAATCCACCCGGTCGTTGCTGGGGATCCGCACGGGCTGACCCATGCGGGAGAATTCCGCCGGAAGCCCGCTGCCCTCGTTGCCGAAGACCAGCGTCCAGTTGTCCGGTACATCCCCCGCCAGCACATCCGGCAGGGACCGGGAGCCGTCCAGCATGAAGGGGTACAGCATCCGCCCGGGATGATCCGCCTCATACTGCGCAAAGCTGTCGTAGGTGCGTACATGCAGCTGGAACATGGCCCCCATGCTGGCCCGCACCACCCGGGGATCAAACACGTCCACGCAGGGGCGGATCAGCGCCACGTCCTCCACGCCGAAGCCCAGGGCCGTGCGCAGGATGGTGCCCACGTTGCCGCAGTCCGAGGGATGATGCAGCACCACATGGGGCCTGTCCCCCGCCAGGGCGTCGTCAAACTTGGCGAACACCGCCGCGGCAAAGCAGTTCTCCTTCCCGGAGATGCGGGTCAGGGCCTTGTCCGCCATTTCCACCCGGACGTGCAGCTGCTCCGCCAGCCGGGTCAGCTTCTCCGCGCCCTCGGTGCCCTCCGCCTTGCTGTGCAGAAGCACCCGGCGTGCGCAATCAGGCCGGTGCAGCAGGCACTCCATGGCCGGAAAGATCCCCGGAGCGTAGGCGTAGTCCAGGTCGGATTTGTAGGGGGACAGGGATGGCATGGGAATTCCTCCTTGATGATCACAGAGCATGCTCCGCAGCTAACCCTTGCATAGGAGCGCGAAGGAAGCGCAGCTTCCGGAATGGGAGTCCAGAGGGCTATGCAGCCCTCCGGCAGGGGTGAAGGGGGCAGCGCTCCCTTCCCTCGTCTGCCCCGTCAGAACAGCGCGTCGATGAAATCCTTGGCGGAGAAGGGCTGCAGGTCGTCGATGCCCTCGCCCACGCCGATGTACCACACCGGCACCTCCAGCTCCTGCCGGATGGCCAGGGCAATGCCACCCTTGGCCGTGCCGTCCAGCTTGGTCAGGATGATGCCGCCCACCTCGCAGACCTCCTTGAAGGCACGGGCCTGGGCCAGGCCGTTCTGGCCGGTGGTTGCGTCCAGCACCAGAATACACCGCACATCCGCCTCAGGGTACTCCCGGTCCAGCACGCGGCGCATCTTGTTCAGCTCATCCATCAGGTTCTTCTTGTTGTGCAGGCGGCCGGCGGTATCCACCAGCAGCAGATCCGCGCCCTGGGCCTTGGCGGATTTGATGGCGTCAAACAGCACGGCGGCGGGATCCGCGCCCTCCTCGTGCCTGACGATGGGCACTCTTGCCCGCTCCGCCCACACGGTCAGCTGCTCGGCGGCGGCGGCGCGGAAGGTGTCGCCCGCGCAGAGCATCACCCGGCGGCCGATGGACTGGAAGCGCAGCGCCAGCTTGCCGATGGTGGTGGTCTTGCCCACGCCGTTGACGCCCACCATCAGCATAACCATGGGCCAACGCAGCGGCGGACGGGGCACGTCCATCTCCTTGACCATGATGGCCTTGAGCATCTCCCGGGCCTGGGCGACCTCCTTGACATTCTGCGCCTTCACCTGGGCGCGCAGCTCGTCCATGATGGCGGCGGTGGCCTTCACGCCGCAGTCCGCCATGAGCAGGATGTCCTCCAGCTCCTCATAAAAATCCTCGTCAATCTTGCGGGTCTCCCGCACCAGATCGTCCACCTTGTCGGTCAGGTTGCCGCGGGTCTTGCTCAGGCCCTGGAACAGGCGGGAAAACAGACCCTTCTTCTTCTCTTCGCTCATGGGATGAACCTCCTGGGTTTTCAAGGGCTTTCGCCCGATTGTTGTCATAACCTTACCGAATCAGTGTATCACATTTGCGGCCCCGGGGCAAGGGGCATACAAAAAGACCGCGCAGCACACGGCTGCGCAGCCTTGCGGATGCATCCGTCAGTCCTTCTTCCATTCCAGCAGCGAGCCGTCCGCTGCCAGAACCTCGAACTCATAGCGGACACCGCCCAGCTCGGCCTGGCCTTCATACACCAGCCGGCCTTTGTCCAGCGTCATATTCAGCTCCGTCAGGACAATATCGCTCTTCTGCGCGCGGATGGTCTCCACCGCCTCCTCAGGCGTGACCGCCGCCGCACCGAAGTACCGCTCCGTCTCCATCACGGCGCCGTCAAGGGCGTTCCTCTCATACACCAGCCAGTCCCCGCCGGAGCGCACAAACACCTTCCACCGGTACAGGCCATCGTCCTTCTCCAGCAGGGTAAAGGCGACGTACGCGCCAGGCTCGTCCTGCAGGGTTGCCAATGCGATATCCCCGGCGGCGGAGGCATCCAGCACGGCTTCCGCGGAGCCCTTCACATCCGTGTATTCCACCTGATATTTGACAGGCTGATTCGCCGCGTCGAGCACCACATCCCAGCGCTGTGTGCCCTCCTGGAATGCAAACTCCGTCAGCCCGTCCTCCGTCTCCCGCTCCGTCAGCGCAGCCGAGGCGGGCACCATCGTCCGCGCAGCCTGCAGCGCCGCGTCCTCTTCTCCCAAGGCCGTCAGGGGCAGCGCCAGCAGCATGGTCAGAAGCAATGCAGTGATCTTCTTCATGGTACCACTCCTTTCTACCCTCTTTATACACGATTGTTTCCAATATGAAAAGCATCCCGGCGCAAAATTTACAATTCCGCTGGTCTTTGCTTCCTGTACGCCGCCATCAGGGCGTATCTGTCCCCGCGTTTCTCCGCTGCTCCAGATACACCATCAGCACCGCGATGTCTGCCGGGGATACGCCGGGAATCCGGCTGGCCGCGCCCAGGGAGCGGGGCTTCTGCCGCAGCAGCTTCTGCCGGGCCTCCAGGCGCAGGGTGGTGATCTGATCATATGGGATATCCTCGCTGAGCAGCGTGTCCTCCAGCTCCCGGGCACGGCGGATCAGCGCGTCCTGCCGGGCCAGATACCCCGCGTACTTCACGGTGATCTCGCTCTGCTCCCGGGCCGCCGGGCTGTATCCTCCGATGGCGGGGGTCATTTCAGTCAGGCTGTCAATGCTGATCTCCGGGCGGCGGAGCAGCTCCTCTGCCGTGACGGCCGCCGCCGGAATGGGCTGTCCGTGGGCCGTCAGCCAGGCGTCCCGCTCCGGCGAAGGCCCGTAGTGCGTTGCATGCAGCATCGCCGTCAACGCAGCGGTGTCCCGCTCCTTGCGTTCCACCCGTGCCAGCCGCTCCTCATCCGCCAGCCCCGCTTCATAGGACAGCCGCGTCAGCCGCAGGTCGGCGTTGTCCTGGCGCAGCTGCAGCCGGTGCTCCGCCCGGGAGGTCATCATGCGATAGGGCTCGTCGGTACCCTTGGTGGTCAGGTCGTCGGTCATGACGCCGATGTAGGCCATGTCCCGGGTGAGGATGAAGGGCTTCTTCCCCTGCAGGGACAGCGCAGCGTTCATGCCGGCGATCAGCCCCTGGCAGGCTGCCTCCTCGTAGCCGCTGGTGCCGTTGATCTGCCCGGCGAAGAACAGCCCGCCGATGCGCAGGGACTCCAGCGTGGGCCGCAGCTCCCGGCTGTCGATGCAGTCGTACTCGATGGCGTAGGCCAGGCGGGTCAGCTCGCACCGGCGAAGGCCGGGAATCGTGCGGTACATGGCCCACTGCACGTCCTCCGGCAGGGAGGTGGACATACCCTGCACGTACCACTCCCGGCTTTGCGCGCCCTCCGGCTCCAGAAAGACCTGATGCCTGTCCTTGTCGGCAAAGCGGACGATCTTGTCCTCAATGGAGGGGCAGTACCGGGGACCGATGCCGTGGATCGCGCCGGAATACAGGGGGGCGCGGTGCAGGTTGGCACGGATGATGTCGTGGGTCTGCTGGTTCGTCCAGGTCAGGTAGCACTGGTGGGTGTTGTGAAGCTGCCTGTCCGTCATAAAGGAGAAGGGCGTCACCGGGTCGTCCCCGGGCTGGGGAGTCATCTCGTCAAAGTCAATGGTGCGCACGTCCACCCGGGCGGGGGTGCCGGTCTTGAAGCGGCGCAGCCGGAAGCCCAGGCCCGTCAGGCTTCCGGAGAGGCTTCCGGCGTTCATCAGCCCTTGGGGGCCGCTGTCCTTCTGCCACTCGCCGATGATCACCCGGCTCTTGAGGTACACGCCGGTGGCAACGATCACCGCCCGGCAGGCAATCCGCTGGCCGGTGGTGGTGGTCACGGCGTTCACCCGATCTCCCTCCACCTCGATGGAGGCGCACTCCCCCTGGCGGACAGTCAGCCGCTCCTGGGTCATCAGGGCCTGACGCATGCGATTCTGGTACTGCTGCTTGTCCGCCTGGGCGCGGAGGGCATGCACCGCCGGGCCCTTGGAGGTGTTCAGCATGCGGCTCTGCAGGAAGGTATCGTCAATGGCGCGCCCCATTTCGCCTCCCAGCGCGTCCAGCTCCCGCACCAGATGCCCCTTGGCCGAGCCGCCGATCACCGGGTTGCAGGCCATCAGGGCGATACCGTCCATGTTCAGGGTCAACAGCAGCGTGTCCATGCCCATGCGCGCCGCAGCCAGCGCCGCCTCGCAGCCCGCGTGACCGCCGCCGATCACCACCACATCCGCCATATACCGTACCTCCTGCGCAAAATCGCAACCATTATAGCACATTTCCTGCCCGCAGGGAATGCTGGCCGACTTTTTTCCGGCTGCATACGCCTTCGCAGCCCCTTGACAGTGCCTGATGCACGTAGTAGAATAGACCCATCATTTGGGAGAAAAGGGAGATATAGCCATGAAAAAAACAGGATTTGTTATGCTCCTCGTCTGCCTTCTGGCATGCTGCACGACCTTCGCCCACGCGGATGACGTCCTTTCCGTCAGGAACGTTGCGGTCAACAGCTATATCGCTCAGCCCTACAACGGTGCGGACTTCAAGCCCTCCAACCTGATTGACGGGCGTGCTGACACCTGCTGGCAGGTACGTCTGGGCAAAGGCATGGCGCTAAGCGACATCTATGTGGATCTCACCCTGGACAAGCCCTGCGACATCCACCAGCTGTGGATCAAGAACGGCTTCTGGCGTGTCACCAACGGTTATAACCAGTACGTGCGCAACAGCCGCGTCAAGACGCTGGCCGTGTCGGTGCAGACGGAGGGCTCCAGCAGCTTCACCGACGCAGGCACCTTTGACCTGCCCAACCTGCCCCACTGGAAGGATACCTCCAAGCCGGACAGCGACTGGCTGCGCTTTGACCTGGAGGGCTGCGAGCGGGCCGTCTGCATCCGCCTGACCATCCTGGAGATTCACAAGGGCAACAAGTACCCCAATGATATCGCCATCAGCGAGGTTCAGCTCATGGGCAATCCCGCCGGCTACCTCAGCTACACCATCAGCTGCCGCGACCAGGAGGGCAATCCCGTCCCCAATGTCGCCATGATGCTGCTGGGCAGCAATGGTTCGCAAACCCTGACCTCCGACGCTCAGGGGCAGGCAGCCTTCTCCTCCAGGCCCGAGTCCTTCCGGCTCTACATCACCTCTGTGCCGCAGGGCTATCAGGTGGACATGCTCCAGGGCTATGAGCTGACCCAGGACTGCGCCTCCCTGGAGATAACGCTGACGAAATAAACCAAATGGCATGAAACGCGGGACGCCTCGAGCAGCATCGAAGCGTCCCGCTTGTTTTGTTCTGATTCGCCAGCGTCCTTATTCCGCCGGGGGCGTGACCACCGGCACGGGCGAGGGCGTCGCACCCACGAAGCTGCTGGAGCAGAACTCCATGACCGGCTGGCGGTCGGTGCGGATGTCCCGGCTGTAGCCCGTATCGGTGCTGTAGCCCGTGATCCGCATAACCACCCGGCCGATCTGCGCCTCCGGCTGCACATAGTTGCCGAAGTAGAACCGGCCATGCTCCGTGCTCTCCCCCTGGTAGAGGGTCAGGCTGTAGGAGCCGTAGAAGGTGTGCGCTCCGTTCTCGCTGCAGGGAAGGGGCGCGTCGTAGATATCGTAGCACTCGATGATGAAGGAGAACCGGGTAACGGTCATGTTGCTCTCGTTGTTCACGGTGATTTTGATCTTGTTGTTCGCCAGATACAGATCGTTGATCTTCAGCGCCTTGTCGTAGTCGCCCACGTTCACGGTAGCGGTGGTGGTGTAGCCGCCGTCCTGGGTCACGCCGGTGATGGTGGTGGTACCCCAGCGCTTGCCGGTGACGGTAGGCTTGTTGCGGCTGCCCTTCACCGTGGCGACGGAGGTGTCCGCGCTGGTCCAGGACATGGCGGTGTTGCTGGCGTCGGAGGGCTCCAGGACGGCCCTGGCGGTATAGCTCTCATCCACACCCACGCGGATGGTGTCGTTCTCCATGTGCACGCCCAGCACCGGCTGCAGCACGCTGATCTTCACCGTGGCCTTCTTGCCGCTGCCGTCCGCCGCCGTGGCGGTGATGGTGCAATTTCCCCGCTTCAGCCCGGTAACCAGGCCGCTGTCATTCACCGTGGCGATTTTCTCATTGCTGCTTTTGAAGGTCAGGGCAGGGTTGGTGGCGTTGGCCGGGGCGGTCTGCCAGAACAGCTGGCAGGTATCCCCCACATTGAAGGACACGTCGCTGTCGGCAAAAGTGATCTTCGTCACCAGCTGACGAACCTCCACCGTGGCAGCGGCATACACCTCGGGATAGTTCTTGCTCCGGCAGGTGATCACGCAGGTGCCGGGAGCCACAGGGGTCACGCGGCCCTTGGCGTTCACCGTGGCCACGCCTTCGTCCGAGGAGGCCCAGGTGACAGCCTTGTCGTTGGTGCTGGCCGGCAGCACGGTGGCCGACAGGGTCTTGTAGGATCCCACGTTCACCACAACGCCGGTTTCCTTCAGGGTGATGGATTCCGGCTGCTGCTGCACCGTCACCTGGAAGGTGGCTGTACGCTTGGAGCCGTCCACCGCCGTGGCCTTGATGGTGGCTGTGCCCTTGCTCACGCCTGTGACCACGCCGTTTTCATCCACCACGGCCACCTTCTCATTGCCGCTGGACCAGGTCACAGCCTTGATGGAGGCGTTCTCCGGGGAATACGCAACGGTCAGGGGCAGCGTTCCGCCGATGATGGTGGTCTTCTGCGTGGCGGTCAGCTGCATTTTGGTCACCGGCTGCACCACCAGCAGGTGGTACTGCTTTGTTATCTCCGGGTTCTGCCGGCTGGCGATGGTCAGGTCGCACTCGCCCACGGCCTTCGGGGTCAGGGTGCTTCCCTTAACCCGGACGACGCTCCCGTCCGTGGTGGACAGCACCACCGCGCGGTCGTTGGCGTTGGTGGGCAGCACGGTGGCCTTCAGCGTCTGCTGGCTGCCCATGCGCAGGAGCAGCACCGGCAGTTTCTCCTCCGGCGCTTCCGCATCCTCCACGGGCGCCAGCAGCGGCGCGACGAAGGGATCCTCCGCGTCATAGAGGGGCAGCTTGTCCTCCGTGACGCTGATTTCCGCAGCCTTCACCGCCACCGTCATCGTCAGGCTGGATTTGTAGACGCGCTTCTCCGTCTGCAGCCGGGCCGTGATGGTCACCTGGCCCTTGCTCAGGCCCGTGACCACCCCCTGCGCGTCCACTGTGGCGCACTTCTCATTGGAGGAGGTGTAGGCAACCTCCCCCTCCGCAGCCTCGCCGGTGCGGTTCAGCGCCATCTGCACCGTCTCGCCCACAAAAACCTTGTTGTTCTCCTTTTTCAGGGCAAAGGTGGTCTGCCCGGCCATGGCGGGCAGCGTCAAACCCACCATGAGCAGCGCCAGCAGCACCGCAATTTTTCTTTTCATGATCCGTCCTCCGTCCGGTCAAACCGCATGAATGATTTCCTGGGATACTTCCACATCATTAAAAACGCATTAGAACAGGAATTTCTTCCAGCAGCATCATTCCCTGCGAAAATTATTTTCACAGATGGGATATGCTTTGTCCGCTTTCCTCCCATTCGCCCCCTTTACAAATGAGGCCGGTTGTGGTTGAATGAACATGAACACTATCTGCCCGAAAGGAGCGATTTCCGCGATGACCTTTACACCGCGTTTCCCGCAGTTTCTTCACGGCGGCGACTATAACCCCGACCAGTGGCTGGACCGGCCCGACATCCTGGACCGGGACATCGAGATGATGCACAAGGCCCACGTCAACTGCGTGTCCATCGGCATTTTCTCCTGGGCGCTGCTGGAGCCCGAGGAGGGCGTATACGACTTCGACTGGCTGGACGAGGTGATTGACCGGCTGTGGAAGGGCGGCATTCACATCATCCTGGCCACGCCCTCCGGCGCGCGCCCGGCCTGGATGGCCCAGAAGTACCCCGAGGTGCTGCGGGTGGAGAGCAACTTCCAGCGCAACCACTTCGGCAACCGGCATAACCACTGCCCCTCCTCCCCCGTCTACCGGGAGAAGGTGCAGGCCATTGACACCCAGCTGGCCATCCGCTACGCAGGGCACCCGGCGGTGATCCTCTGGCACCTGAGCAACGAGTATTCCGGCGACTGCCGCTGCCCCCTGTGCCAGGAGAAGTGGCGCACCTGGCTGAAGGAGCGCTACGGCACCATTGACGAGCTGAACCGGCGCTGGTGGACCTCCTTCTGGTCCATGCGCTACACCGACTGGAGCCAGGTGGAGCCCCCGTCCCCCGTGGGACAGAGCAGCAACACCTCCATGCAGGTGGACTGGCGGCGGTTCTCCACCCAGCAGTGCAAGGCCTTCATCCTCATGGAGAAGGCCGCTGTGCAGGCGGTGAATCCCGACCTTAAGTGCACCGCCAACCTGATGGAGCGCTTCTGGGACTACGACTACTTCTCCCTGGCGGAGGCCATCGACGTGGTGTCCTGGGACGCCTATCCCCAGTGGCACGGCGAGAGCGACATGGCCCGGGCCGCCGAGTTCGCCATGAATCACGAGATGATGCGCTCCTTCAAGGATCAGCCCTTCCTGCTGATGGAGTCCACCCCCTCCCTGGTCAACTGGAAGCGCGTGAACAAGCTCAAGCGGCCCGGCATGCACATGCTGTCCTCCATGCAAGCGCTGGCCCACGGCAGCCAGAGCGTGTTGTACTTCCAGTGGCGCAAGGGCCGGGGCGGCGCGGAGATGTTCCACGGCGCAGTGGTGGATCACGACGGCCGGGACGACACCCGCGTCTTCCAGGATGTGACGGCGGTAGGCGAAGCGCTGGAGCGGCTTGCGTCTCTCTACGATGCGCCCAAGCGCAAGCCCCAGGTGTGCATCCTCTACGATTGGAGCAGCTGGTGGGCGGTGGAATTCGCCCAGGCTGGCCAGCTGGGCCACATGAACTACTTCGACACGGTAAACATGCACTACCGTGCGCTGTGGCAGCAGGGCGTGAGCGTGGATTTCCGCGACATGCGCCCCTGCACGGACCTGAGCGGCTATGACCTGGTGGTGGCCCCGCTGCTGTTCATGATCCGCGACGGCTTTGACGCGAAGCTGCGGGAGTACGTGAAGAACGGCGGCCATCTGCTGATGACCTACTTCTCCGGCGTGGTGGACGATACCGACCTGGCCTGGCTGGGCGGCGCGCCCCACGGCCTGACGGAGGTGCTGGGCGTCCGCGGCACGGAGCTGGACGCGCTCCATCCCCAGGATGTGAACGCCCTGGTACTCAAGGACGGGCGGCGCTTCGCCATCCACGAGCTGTGCGAGATTCCCGAGGATCTGGGCGCGGAGACCCTGGGCAGCTACGAGCGGGATTTCTACGCCGGACTTCCCTGCCTGACCCGCAACGCCTACGGCGCGGGCGAGGCCTACTACCTGGCCGCCAAGGTGGAGCAGGCGGGCCTGGACGCCATCTACACGGACATCGTGGATGCGCTGGGCATTGCGCGTGCCCTGTCTGACGCGCTACCCGAGGGCGTTGTGGCTACGGAGCGGGGCGGGGCGATCTTCCTGCAGAATTACTCCGGCCAGGCCCGGCAGGTATCCCTGGCGGCGGAGTACACCGATCTGCTCACCGACACCGTGGTGACCGGCGATTTCGACATGCCCGTCAACGGCGTGATGGTGCTTCAGCCCCGGGAATAAGCAATCCTTCCATTCATTTGCGGCGGACAGCTCCTGCACGGGGCCGTCCGCCGTTTTTGCTGTCATGTTCTATGGCGGACGCTTCCTGCCCATCAGTCCGGCGGCGCGCATGTTTCTGATGCACCGCCTGCATCTCTGCTTGAAAACGCCTATGAATTATGATAGAATAGGAACGGTGTATCAGCCTGAACCCCACCGCTTTCCTGAGGAGGAATCCTGATGCGTATTTTTCTGGACGCCATGGGCGGCGACAACGCGCCCCAGGCTCCTGTTGCCGGCGCGATTGAAGCCCTGCGCCGTTTCCCTGAGATTGAGATTGAGCTGGCGGGCGTTTTGTCCCAGGTGGAGCCCCTGCTGACCGACTGCGACGATGTGCGCAGCCGCATCACCCTGGTGGATGCGCCGGAGGTCATCACCAATCACGAGAGCCCCGTCATGGGCGTGCGCACCAAGAAGCAGTCCGCCACGGTCATCGGCATGCTGAAGCTGCGGAACAAGGAAGTGGACGGCTTTGTGTCCGCGGGCTCCACGGGCGCGGTGCTTGCGGGCGGCATGTTCCGCCTGGGCCGCATTCCCGGCGTGGAGCGTCCCGCTCTGGCCCCCCTGATGCCCAACGGCAAGGGACACTTCCTGCTCATCGACTGCGGCGCGAACGTGGACTGCAAGCCGGAGTACCTGCAGGTGTTCGGCGTGATGGGCGACGCGTACATGAAGGGCGTTATGGGCATGAAGGAGCCCCGCGTGGGTTTGATCAACATCGGCGCGGAGTCCGAGAAGGGCAACGCCCTGGTGAAGGCCACCTATCCCCTGATGGAGCAGGCGCCCTACCGCTTCGTGGGCAACGTGGAAGCCCGGGACATCACCGGCGATGTGGCCGACGTGCTGGTGGCCGACGGCTTCACCGGCAACGTGGTACTGAAGTTCATGGAGGGCGTGGCCGGGACGCTGATGGGCATCATCAAGAAGGAAATGATGGGCGACACCCGCAGCAAGATCGGCGCGCTGCTGGCCAAGCCCGCCTTCCGCCGGGTGAAGAAGGTCATGGACTACACCGAGGTGGGCGGCGCGCCGCTGCTGGGCGTACAGGGCGCGGTGGTCAAGGCCCACGGCTCCAGCAACGGGCACGCCATGGCCTGCGCCATCGGCCAGTGCATCAAGATGATCGACGGGCATGTGGTGGACATCATTGCCAAGGGCGTGTCCGCGCTGAACCCGGAGGCTTAAGCAAGGTTCCATTTCCCGCCCATCCGCGGGATGAACAATACATCCGCATACATGAAGGAGGAAACTGATATGATTTTTGATACCGTGAAGGCCATGATTGCCAAGCAGCTGAAGGTGGACGAGGCGTCCATCACCCGCGACTCCCGCCTGGTGGAGGACCTGAAGGCCGATTCCGCCAACGTGATGGTCATGGTCATGGATCTGGAGGACAAGTTCGGCATCATGGTGGAGGACGATCAGATCCTGAAGCTGCGCACCGTTGGCGACGTGGTGGACTACATCGAGAAGCATCAGTAACACATCATTTTCCGCAGGCACGGTACATTCTGCCGTGCCTGCGCTCATTCATCTCAGGCCGATGCTCTGACCCGAGGATACCTGCGCGGCATCCTCGGGTCGGCTTGTCGGCGCATGAAACGGAGGAATCCTATGCAGGCATTGATGGACGCGCTGCAGTATCACTTCAAGAACCCGGAGCTTTTGCGCCAGGCGCTGACGCATCCTTCCATGGGCAAGCACGACAACCAGCGTCTGGAGTTCCTGGGGGACGCGGTGCTGCAGTACATCATGAGCGACCAGCTCTACGCCGCCTACCCCGACAGCCAGGAGGGTCAGCTGACTCATCTGCGGGCGCTGCTGGTGTGCGAGGCCGCGCTGAGCCAGGTGGCGGCCAGCCTGGGCATCGGTCAGGCGCTGCTGATGGACAAGGGCGAGGCCCTCACCGGGGGCCGGGAGAAGCCCAGCGTCCTGTGCGACGCCATGGAGGCCGTGCTGGCCGCGGTCTACCTGGACGGCGGTATGGAGGAGGCCCGGAAGATCGTCCTGCGCTGCTGGCCCAAGCCGGAGGAGGTTCGCCGCCCCATGCAGGACAGCAAGGGTGCGCTGCAGGAGTTTCTGCAGAAGGACGGGGGCACCACCCCCGTGTACGAGACCATCGGTCAGTCCGGCCCGCCTCATGATCGTGTATTTGAGGCGGCTGTCTCCCGGGACGGCAGGGAGCTGGGCCGGGGCAGCGGCCGCACCAAGAAGCAGGCTGAGCAGGCTGCCGCGCTGGACGCGCTGCGCCGTCTGGGTGCTGCGGATGTGAACTGAACCAAAGGAGGGCTCATGGAGCTTTGGGACGCCTATGACAGGGAGGGCCGTGTGACCGGCGGCACGCTGATCCGGGACGAAGCCATCCCCGAGGGGCTGTATCATCTGGTATGTGAGGCACTGGTACGTCACGCGGACGGCAGCTATCTGTGCATGCAGCGGGATTTCCGCAAGCCCGCCTACCCGGGCTGCTGGGAGGCAACAGCAGGTGGCTCGGCGCTGAAGGGCGAGGATGCGCTGACCTGCGTCCGCCGGGAATTGCGGGAGGAAACCGGTCTGGACTGCGACAGCTTCACCCTTGTGGCGCGGCATGTGACGCCCGGCACCATCTACATGGATTACGTCTGCACGGTGGATGTGGACAAGGCTTCCGTTCTCCTGCAGAAGGGCGAGACGGTGGCGTATCGCTGGGTCAGCGAGGCGGATTGGCCTGCGTTTCTGCGCAGGGAGAAGGTTATCCCCGCGCAGCTGATGCGCTACGGGATCACCGTGCCGGACAACTGAATCAACATGAAAAAGGGCGGGGCCTTCCGGTTTCGGAAAGCTCCGCCCTTTTGCCTGCGGGTATTTGGGGTTGATCAGGAACGCGCGGTGACATGCTGCTGTCGGGAACATGCCGTTTCCATTGCGGATGCGAGCATCCGCTCGGAAATTCTCTTGTATATGCGGAAGACGCCGGGCTGCCGCCCAGACCTGCGCAAGAGGCATCGCCCCTTGACCCGTTTTCGCTTCGCGTTTCCTTGGAGGTGGTTTACATTTGGAAGATGATGCCCAGCACGGCGCCTGCCAGGATGAACACGATGGGGTGCAGCTTCTTCAGTTTCTTCAGCTGGGTGCAGGTCAGCACCGCCGCGAAAATCACCACCGCCAGCCAGTTGATGGTGCCGAAGCTCACGCCGCCGTTGAACAGCGCGATCTCGAACACCGACCAGCCCGCCGCGGCGATCAGGCCCGTCACCGCCGGACGGATGAAGGAGAACGCGTCCTGAACCATGCGGCTGTTCTGGAACTTCTCCAGCATGCCGGCAATGATGCAGATCACAATAACAGAGGGCGCCACCAGGCTCAGGGTTGCCAGCACGGCGGACAGCACGCCGCCCTGGGCATAGCCCACGTAGGTGGCCATGTTCACGCCGATGGGCCCGGGGGTGGATTCGGACACGGCGATCATGTTCGCCAGCTCTTCCTTGGTGAACCAGCCGTAGATCTCGCCCATCCGGGACAGGAAGGGCAGCGTGGCCAGGCCGCCGCCCACGGCGAACAGGCCCGTCTTGAAGAACTCACCGATCAGCGTCAGCAGCTCCATCAGGCGTTCCGTCAGCAGCTCCATCAGGCGTTCACCTTCTTCCCCAGCGTCGCGCCCAGCACAGCGCACACCGCCACGACCCACACCGGCGACTGGCCCAGCGCTACCACCGCAAAGGCCGCCACCGCCAGCAGGACATGCCACCACTTCTTCAGGTTGCCCTTGGCCAGCTTCAGCACGCTGGAGGCGATCAGCGCGCACACCGCCACGCGGATGCCCGCGAAGGCATGCTGCACCCAGGCGATTTCCATGAAGTTCGACAGCACCATGGCAATCAACACGATAATGATCAGCGAGGGCGAAACAACCCCCAGCGTCGCCGCGATGCCCCCGGGAATCTTCCGCTGCCTGTACCCCACGAAGGTGGCGGTGTTCACGGCGATCACGCCCGGCGTGCACTGCCCAATGGCAAAGTAATTGAGAATCTCCTCCTGCGTGGCCCACTTGTGCTTTTCCACCACTTCGCGCTCCAGCATGGGCAGCATGGCATAGCCGCCGCCGAAGGTCAGCGCGCCAATGGTGAAGAAGGAGCGGTACAGGTTCCACAGCTCCCTGAGCATGCTCAGATGCCCCCTTCCATGTTTTCCGCTCCTTATCATAGCACACGGAGGCCGTTTCAGCAAGCGGAATCCACGGCTTTGCGAATTCTGCGGGCCATCAGCCACCGCACCAGCAGCATGGCCGCCACGCCCAGGGCGATGTTGCACAGCAGCACGACCATCTGCAGGGTGTCCAGCGTCACCAGGAAGAACACCGGCGCGGCGAACATGGCAGCGGTCACAAAGCCCGTGGTCATGGCGCTCCACAGGGCCGCGCGCATGGGCGTGAAGGGCAGGCACGTCCCCAGCAGCACCATCAGCCCAATGCCCCCCGCCGACAGCGTCGCCACGGTGGAGCACACATCCACCGCCCAGCCCTGGTGCTCCAGCATCATGGCCAGCACGGCGCACAGCGTGACCCCCGCCGCTCCCGGCACCGCCCGCAACAGCACCATGTCCAGGAATCGGCCGCGGATCCGCTCCCGGTTGGGCTCCAGCGCCAGGAAGAAGGACGGTATGCCGATGGTCAGGCTGCTGATCAGCGTCAGCTGGATGGGCTGGAAGGGATACACCGCCGGGAGGAACAGCAGCAGCACCGTCACGGCGAAGGAGTACAGCGTCTTCACCAGGAACAGACTGGCTGCGCGGGTCACGTTATTCACAACCCGCCTGCCCTCCAACACCACCTGGGGCAGGGCGGAAAAGTCCGACTGCAGCAGCGTCAGCTGAGCGGCATGCTTGGCCGCGTCCGCGCCTCCCGCCATGGCGATGGAGCAGTCTGCCGCCTTCAGGGCAGGAATGTCGTTCACGCCATCGCCGGTCATGGCCACGCTGTGGCCCGCCTGCTTCATGGCTTCCACCAGGAGCTTCTTCTGGGCGGGCGTGACCCTGCCGAAGACCGTATACTGCCCGCAGGCATCCCGCAGAGCATCGTCATCCAGGGTGGATGCGTCCACCCAGCTGTCCCAGCCGGGCAGATCCACCCGCCGGGCGATGGCCGATACCGTGCGCGGATCGTCACCGCTGATGACCTTCACCGTCACCCCCTGCTCCCGGAAGTACCGCAGGGTTTCCTCCGCATGGGGGCGGATACAGTCGCTCAGCAGGATGATGCCCAGCACTCGCTCCGCCAGAGGGGCTTCCGTCTCGCTCAGGGGCTCGCCGCTCTCCCCCAGTGCCAGCACCCGCAGTCCTTCCGCCGCATAGGCGCGGCACTTCTCCAGCAGCTGCGAATCCGCCTGATCCCCCAGCACATACTCCGGCGCACCCAGGATCAGCGTGGTGCCATCCGCAAAGGCTGCGGCGGATTTCTTCCGAGCGGAGGAAAAGGGCAGCACCATCAC
>JAXEEE010000021.1:0-10883 GCA_034104265.1 Eubacteriales bacterium
GCGCATCACCCTGATGTGCCTGGTGGGCTGCCCCGAGGGCATCGACGCCCTGCAGAAGGCCCATCCCGACGTGGATCTCTACATCGCCGCCATCGACGATCACCTCAACGAGAACAAGTACATCGTTCCCGGCCTGGGCGACGCGGGCGACCGCCTGTTCGGCACCAAGTAATCACAAGCACACATGCATCCGGGAGAATCAGTGACCTGCTGGTTCTCCCGTTTTTTCAAAGGAGAAACTATGCAGAATCAGGGAATCTCGCCGGGCCTGCGCGCGCGGGTAGCGCTGGAAAAGCACGGCTTTTCGTTCACCCATTCATTGGGACAGAACTTCATACTGGACGACGGCTTTCTGGACGAGATCGCCGCCGAGTCCGGCGTGGGGGAAGGGGAGGCCGTACTGGAGATCGGCCCCGGCCCGGGCATCCTGACCAGCTGCCTCGCAGCGCGCTGCCGGAAGGTGTTGGCGCTGGAGATCGACCGCAAGCTGGAGCCGGTGCTTTCCGAGGTGCTGGAGGGCGTGGACAACGCGGAGGTCGTGTTCACGGACGTGGTGAAGTGCGACCTGCCCGCGTTGCTGGAGGAACGCTTTCCGGGCGAGACGGTGCAGGTGGTGGCCAACCTTCCGTATTACATCACCGCCGACGTGATCGAGCGCCTGCTCACCTGCGGCGCGAACATCGGCAACATCACCGTGATGGTACAGAAGGAGGCTGCGGAGCGCATCGGCGCACAGACAGGCAATAAGAACTACTGCGCGCTGGCGATGCTGACACAGTATTACCGCGAGGTGGAGGAGCTGATGGATGTGCCGCCGGAGCGCTTTATGCCGCCGCCCCACGTGATGAGCCGACTGATCCGCCTGAACCGCCGCACGGACGGACTGCGGGCCAGGGACGAGAAGCTGCTGCTGCGCCTCATCCGCAGTGCATTCCGCATGCGCCGCAAGACGCTGGTCAACAACCTGACGGGCGACTTCGGCCTCAGCCGCGAGGATGCGGAGGGCCTGCTGCACAGTCAGAACCTGGACGCGCGCATCCGTGGCGAGGCGATGTCGGTGGAGCAGGTGACGCTTTTGAGCGATGCGCTCGGCGAACTGCTTCAGGCCCGCGCACATGGCTGAAAGTGGAAGGATGCAAAGCGTCAAATCCGTTTATATTAATTGTAGGAATTTTCCGACGGCCATGGGTTCGGATATGGAAAGTTTTCTATAAATTTATGCAAATGGTATTGATTTTATTGACGTCCTAGTGTATCATGATATTGCTGATGATATGGATAACCGGGGCTTGCTGATGCAGACGGGAATGCGTAGTCTGCTCGATAAGGCAGATTTTCGCGTTGTCTGCACAATCGGCAAGCCAAAAATTTTAAGGAAAGAGGTTGCATGAAAATGTCTGAGATCAATCTGAGCAAGTATGGCATTACCGGTACTACCGAGATCGTGTACAATCCTTCTTATGAAGAGCTGTTCGCAGCCGAAATGGATCCGGCCCTCGAGGGCTTCGAAAAGGGCCAGCTGACCGAGCTGGGCGCTGTGAACGTCATGACCGGCATCTACACCGGCCGTTCCCCGAAGGACAAGTTCATCGTCATGGACGAGAACTCCAAGGACACCGTCTGGTGGACCTCCGACGAGTTCAAGAACGACAACAAGCCCGCCTCCCAGGAAGCATGGGCCTACTGCAAGGAGCAGGCCATCAAGCAGCTGTCCAACAAGAAGCTGTACGTGGTTGACTGCTTCTGCGGCACCAACAAGGACACCCGCATGGCCATCCGCTTCATCATGGAAGTTGCTTGGCAGGCCCACTTCGTCAAGAACATGTTCATCGCTCCCACCGAGGAGGAGCTGGCCAACTTCGAGCCCGACTTCATCTCCTACAATGCCGCCAAGGCCAAGTGCGAGAAGTTCAAGGAGCTGGGCCTGAACTCCGAGACCGCTGCCATCTTCAACATCACCTCCCGTGAGCAGGTCATCCTGAACACCTGGTACGGCGGCGAGATGAAGAAGGGCATGTTCTCCATGATGAACTACTACCTGCCGCTCAGGGGCATCGCTTCCATGCACTGCTCCGCCAACACCGACATGAACGGCGAGAACACCGCCCTGTTCTTCGGCCTGTCCGGCACCGGCAAGACCACCCTGTCCACCGACCCCAAGCGTCTGCTGATCGGCGACGACGAGCACGGCTGGGACGACAACGGCGTGTTCAACTTCGAGGGTGGCTGCTATGCCAAGGTCATCGGCCTGGACAAGGACTCCGAGCCTGACATCTACAACGCCATCGTGCGCGACGCCCTGCTGGAGAACGTGACCGTGGACGCCGAGGGCAAGATCGACTTCGACGACAAGTCCGTCACCGAGAACACCCGCGTGTCCTATCCCATCAGCCACATCAAGAACATCGTGCGTCCCGTCTCCGCCGCTCCCGCTGCGAAGAACGTGATCTTCCTGTCCGCTGACGCCTTCGGCGTGCTGCCCCCCGTGTCCATCCTGACCCCCGAGCAGGCGCAGTACTACTTCCTGTCCGGCTTCACCGCGAAGCTGGCTGGCACCGAGCGCGGCATCACCGAGCCCACCCCCACCTTCTCTGCCTGCTTCGGCCAGGCCTTCCTGGAGCTGCATCCCACCAAGTACGGTGAGGAGCTGGTCAAGAAGATGGAAGCCAACGGCGCCAAGGCCTACCTGGTCAACACCGGCTGGAACGGCACCGGCAAGCGCATCACCATCAAGGATACCCGCGGCATCATCGACGCCATCCTGGACGGCTCTATCCTGAAGGCTCCCACCAAGAAGATCCCCCTGTTCGATCTGGAGGTGCCCACCGAGCTGCCCGGCGTGAACCCCGCCATCCTGGATCCCCGCGACACCTACGCCGACGCCTCTGAGTGGGAGACCAAGGCCAAGGATCTGGCTGGCCGCTTCGTGAAGAACTTCGTGAAGTACACCGGCAACGACGCTGGCAAGGCGCTGGTTGCTGCCGGCCCCAAGGCTGAGTAATCATCTCAACCGCCGCAAACAATGGGACGGCCCATCCTGAATGGATGGGCCGTCCTTTTGTTGCCTTGACATGGACTGTTTCGCGGTACACGGGCCTGTCCGAATGGGCATGTGCTGTACGCAGGGAAGCGTGAGGAATGCCAATCAGTGCGATTCGCCGTTGGACGCGACATAGCGGCGCAGGCACTCCGTGATGATACGGAAATGCTCGGGGCCGATCAGGTAGGTTTCCTGATCCTCATGGACAATTTTTATCAAATCACCGGACATGGCCCGGGAAAAGTAGATGTCCGGCTGCTGGATAAACGCTTCCAGAGAAACAGTCTGCGCTGTTGTTGCCATGGTACCATCCTCCTGATCATGCATCATTTGTATCAGAATGCATCATATAACTTGAGTATATAGCATATTAAAATCGAAACTGAAAGCATTGAACAGGAACAATAAGAACAATCTTCGCGGTAAACGACGGTGAAATTTGCATTCCATTGGGAAAATGTCCCATGGCCTGATGAAATTCCCCGGGTGAAGGCGGCATATCCGTGCCTGCCTGCATCAGCCATACAGCTAAAGAATCGGTCTGCCCGTACTGGCAGACCGATTCTTGCGCAGCGCGTCACTGCGGCGTGGAGTGCGCTTCAAGAGGAACGTGATCCTCCCCATGGGTGCGGATCACGAAGGGCGCGGGCTGGACGGCATCCTGGGCCATGGTCAGCCGACCCACGGAGACCTCGTAGGCCATCTTGCCCACCACGGTGCCGTCGGCCAGCTGCTTCTGATAGGCCCGGGACTGGAACCGGCCCAGCAGCGTCACCTTGTCGCCCACCTTCAGGTGGCTGGCGAAGCGGGCCGTGCGGCCCCAGGTGATGCAGGGGATGTAGTCGCTCTTGCCATAGGCCCGGTTGACGGCCAGCATCAGGTCGGCAATCTCCCGGCCGAAGGGCGTGGTGCGGTAGGAGGGCAGCTTGCACAGCGCGCCGGTGAGCTGCACCTGGTTGGGGTTCTCGTCCCCGCCGGAGGGCAGGATCCGCTGGGCGAAGCCGGTGATCAGCAGCCTGCCCGCACCCTCGATGACCTTGTTGTAGCTGCGCAGCTGGCCCTCGAAGGTCAGGGGCTGACCGATGTGCAGGTTGTCGCCGTCCATCAGCCGCTCGCTGAGGGTGATGGGCAGCAGGTCCTCCGCGCCGGAGAGCCGGGGCACGGACAATGTGGCGTAGTAGAATTTTTCGCCGAAAACCTCGTGGCCGTATACGGGTTCATCCATGAGCATACCGGAGAGACGCAGGTAATTTCCGAGTTCTTCCATGATAAATCACCTTTCCTGTTTGTGTTGAAGTAAACGGAGTTACTGTGCGGGGGTGGCGGAGGGCGCGGCAGCGGGATGCTGCTTGCCCTGCACGTCGATGGTGGTTTCGCCGGAGAGCAGGATTTCGCCGCAGGGAATCATGGTGAAGCCCTGATCCCGGTAGGTCTTGAGGATGGTGGGAAGCGCGTCGACGATGTACTGGGAATCGTTGTGGAAGAGGATGATGTCGCCGGGCTGAACGTTGGCTGTCGCCCGCTTGATCAGATCCTCCACGCCGCGGTTCTTCCAGTCCAGGGAGTCCACGCTCCATTGTACGGCCTCGTAGCCCTCCTCCCGGGCCACGGTGATGACCTGGTTGTTGTAATCGCCGTAGGGCGGGCGGAAGAGGGTGGGCCGCTGACCGGTGATGGCCTCCACCTTGTCGGACATGCCCTGCAGCTCCTGACGCATCTGGGTATCGGAGAGCTTGGTCATGTGGGGATGGCTGTCGGAGTGATTGCCGATTTCATGGCCCCGCTCGTGGATTGCCTGCACCAGCTCGGGATACTTATCCACCCAGATGCCCACCAGGTAGAAGGTTGCCCGGGCGTCGTATTCATCAAGAATGTCCAGAATGCGCAGGGTTTTGTCGCCGCCCCAGGACGCGTCGAAGGACACGGAAATCACCTTGTCCTCCCGCTCCACTGAGTAGACCGGCAGCACGCGCTTGCTGGCCAGCACCTCGGTGGCGTCCTGCTTCAACGGGCCCGCATAGCACATCACCAGCGCCGCCAGCGCCAGCACCAGCGCGCCCTGGCGCAGCCACCACCACGTCAGCGCGGGCGGATGCTTCCGGGGGTTATCCGGGGGAGGCGGGGTGGGCGGGGTGTGCGTCCGCGTCCTGAGCCGCAGGGGCGAGGATTGGGTACGGGGGTCATCGGAGGAATTCATGGAGCATGCCACCATCCTTTCACCAGTGTATGCAGTGATGCGGGCGGATAGACTGCCACCGGGGCCCTTCGGCAAAGGAAGTCCCGGTGCGACAGAACCTGACACAGGGCAGGGCCTGTCTCTGACAGAAGTGTATGCATGGGGCTTCGGAATTAGGATGCCCGCAGGAAGGAAAGGGTTTTCTCCCGAAAAAGAAAATCGCGCGCCGGGAACCTTTCCCCCGGCACGCGAGTCTAATGGGTGAGCGCTCAAAGAACGGAAATGAAGGAGACAAGCAGTCCCATGACCAACGAGGACTTCGCCCGGCGGATTCTGGCCATGTCGCCCATGCTGTACCGGCTGTGCCTGACGCAGTTGCGCCAGCCTGCCGACCGGGAGGACGCCGTGCAGGAAACCATCCGCCGCGCCTGGGAGCACCGGGACAAGCTGCGGGAGGAGCGGTACATGCAGACATGGGTGGTGCGCATCCTGCTGAACGTGTGCGACACCCAGCGCCGGAAGGCCCGGCGCGTGCTGCCCGTGGAGCGTCTGCCGGAGAGGACGGTACCGCAGGCGGAGGAATCGCCCCTGCTGGAGGCCCTGTGCGTCCTGGAGGAGAAGTACCGCCTGCCCATCCAGCTGCACTGCATAGAAGGGTATGATGTGGCGGAGGTGGCGGGGATGCTGCGCCTGCCCCAGGGCACGGTGAAATCCCGCATGGCGCGGGGAAAAGCGAAGCTGCGGGAACTGCTTGAAGAGGAGGTGCTTGGAGAATGAAGACGAGCGAGGATTTCCGCGAGGCCTTTCCGCCCATGGACGAGGGCTTCCGCCGGGCCGTTCTCCATGCGCTGGACGAAACAGGAAAGGAGCGCATGATGGTGAAAAAGAAGATTCGTGTGAGCGTGGTGATCGCGGCGGTGATCGTGCTGCTGGCCGCGGTGGCGTTGGCGGCGGGGAGGACCCTGGGGGTGTTCGACTTCACTGGAAATCACGGAACGCCATTGCCCCAGGCGGAGCAGCGGCTGCAGACCGGCATTGTGCAGGAGGGCGGCGATATGGACGATATGACCGTGACCCTGCGAGAGGCCGTCTGCGACGGGCGGTACGCCTACATGGTGTTTGACATGAAGCCCAAAGGGAACGTGCTGCTGGTGGGCGAGGGCATGACGCCTCAGGATCCCGCGTGGAACCTGTCCCAGGATCTGCCGGAGGACAAGACCATCGCCCAGTGGGCCCGGGAAAACCATTATGACAGGATCATCGAGGGTTCCGTGCAGTGCGTCACACCCGGCGTAATGGAGGAAACCAGCGGTGTTGCCATGCGCATGGCGGACGGTATTGTGTCGGTCAGGCTGGAGGGCGAATGCACCGGCGAAGCAGAGACTCAGCTGACCTTCCGCTGCCTGACGGTGCCCCTGTCGCCGGAGACCGGCGAGCCCGATGGGGAGCACATGCAGGAGGCCACCATGACCGTGACCCTGCGCATCGATCCGCCCCTGTGGACAAGGACACTGTCCGCGCCGGTGGAATTCACCGACTGCGGCGTGCGGGTGGACAGCATGACGCTCCAGGGCACGGTGATGAGCGTGTATGCGGATATTGACTTTACCGTCACTGACGATAGTGCATACCACAAGGCCTTTGATGCCCGCGGTGCTTGCTTCCGCATGCGGGATGAAAGCGGCAGGCTGTATGAAAACGGCACCATGGGCGGCGGATTTGTTGGGGCTGAGAAAGACAGGTTCCATCAGTTTTCCGACCTGCAGGCCAGGGAAGAACCGCTGACGGACGTGGTGCTGGAGATCATCGACTTGACGCAGCATAACGAGGACATCCCCGGCGTGGAAGCCCATGCCATTACCCTGCAATAAGCCCAGAAAAAGCCCCGGAACAGACCATCCTGTTCCGGGGCGATTGTCTATGTTCCATATCATGCGGGCCAGGCGCGCAGCGACAGGGCGCAGCTCCCCAAGCCGTCTGCAGGACAACCAGCAGGATGCTAACAGCCGGGGCCGTAGCCCCCAAAAGCCGTCCGCAGGACAACCAGCATTGCTGCCCCGCTCCGGGGCCGAAACCCCAAAAGCCGTCCGCAGGACAACCAGCATTGCCGCTGCTATCCCGGGGCCGCGGCCCCCAAAAGCCGTCCGCAGGACTGTAATCGTATCCGGCGGCTCCGCCGCCGGGGCGGGTCGTTTTTCGCTCTGCGAAAAACATTCCTTACACTCGCGAACGGCCGGGAGGCGTGCTTGCGCGCCGACCAGTGAGCGAGTGCAAAAAATCCCCGGAATGGCGTCAGCCATTCCGGGGAGCGCGAAGCGCATCAGTACATGCCGCCCATGTCGCCGCCGGCAGCGGGAGCCGCAGGCGCGGGAGCGGGAATGTCCGCCACCAGGGATTCGGTGGTCAGCACCATCGCAGCCACGGAGGCGGCGTTCTGCAGCGCAGAACGGGTCACCTTGGTGGGGTCGATAATGCCGCGCTCGATCATGTCCACATATTCGTCCTTCAGCGCGTCATAGCCGAAGCCGGGCTTGTTCTCGCGCTTGATGTTCTCCACGATGACGGAGCCGTCAATGCCCGCGTTCATCGCGATCTGACGGATGGGCTCCTCCAGGGCGCGCAGGATGATCTGCACACCGGTCTTCGCATCGCCGGTGTAGGTGTCCAGCAGGGGACGCACGTTGTTCAGCACGTTCAGCAGGGCAATGCCGCCGCCGGGCACGATGCCTTCCTCGGTAGCCGCGCGGGTGGCCGCCAGAGCGTCCTCAATGCGCAGCTTGCGCTCCTTCATCTCGATCTCGGTGGCAGCGCCAACCTGGATCACCGCAACGCCGCCAGCCAGCTTGGCCAGACGCTCCTGCAGCTTCTCGCGGTCGTAGTCGCTGGTGGTGTCGGCGATCTGCGCACGGATCTGCGCCACGCGGGCGTCAATGTCAGCCTTCTCGCCGGCGCCGCCCACAATGGTGGTGTTCTCCTTGTTCACCTTCACCTGGCGGGCGCGGCCCAGCAGGTTCAGGGTGGCTTCCTTCAGCTCCATGCCGGTCTCGGAGGAGATCACGGTGCCGCCGGTCAGGATGGCGATATCCTGCAGCATCTCCTTGCGGCGGTCGCCGAAGCCGGGCGCCTTGACGGCCACGCAGGTGAAGGTGCCGCGCAGCTTGTTCACCACCAGGGTGCTCAGGGCCTCGCCCTCAACGTCCTCGGCGATGATCAGCAGCTTCTTGCCGGTCTGCACCACCTGCTCCAGCAGGGGCAGCAGTTCCTGGATGTTGCTGATCTTCTTGTCGGTGATCAGGATCAGCGGATCGTCCAGGACGGCTTCCATCTTCTCGGTGTCGGTGACCATGTAGGCGGAGGCGTAGCCGCGGTCGAACTGCATGCCTTCCACGGTGGTCATGCCGGTGTTCATGGTCTTGCTCTCTTCCACGGTGATGACGCCGTCGGCGCCCACGGTCTCCATGGCGTCGGAGATCAGCTTGCCGATGGTCTCGTCAGCGGCGGAGTTGGCGGCAACCTGGGCGATGGCCTGCTTGCCGTTGATGGGCTGGGACAGGCTGCGCAGACCTTCCACGGCAGCCTCGGTGGCGGCCTCGATGCCCTTCTTCAGCACCATGGGGTTGGCGCCGGCAGCCAGGTTGCGCAGGCCCTCGCGGATGATGGCCTGGGCCAGCAGGGTGGCGGTGGTGGTGCCGTCGCCGGCCACATCGTTGGTCTTGGTGGAAACTTCCTTCACCAGCTGGGCGCCCATGTTCTCAAAGGGATCCTCCAGCTCGATTTCCTTGGCGATGGTCACGCCGTCGTTGGTGATCAGGGGAGCGCCGTACTTCTTGTCCAGCACCACGTTGCGGCCCTTGGGGCCCAGGGTGATCTTGACGGTGTCCGCCAGGGCGTTAACGCCCTTTTCCAGGGAGCGGCGAGCTTCTTCGCCGTACTGAATCTTCTTGGCCATAATGTCTCAGACTCCTTTATTCATTCAATACCATGGGATAGGGGCGTGGTCGGATTACTCCACCACAGCCAGAATGTCCATCTGGCGGACGATGGTGAATTCCTCGCCGTCCAGCTTGACCTCGGTGCCGGCATACTTGCTGTAGATGACCTTCTGGCCAACCTTGACTTCCATCTTGATTTCCTTGCCGTCCACCATGCCGCCGGGGCCAACGGCGATAACCTCCGCCATCTGGGGCTTCTCCTTGGCGGCGCTGGTCAGGATCAGGCCGGACTTGGTGGTCTCCTCAGCTTCCACATTCTTGATGACAACGCGGTCACCCAAAGGCTTCACGGTCATGAATTGATTCCTCCTGTTTCTTCTTGGACTCTCTCGATTCCCTTCCGGGAAGGTTGCCGGTGCTTAACCGGAGGTTGTTAGCACTCGATTGGGATGAGTGCTAAAAAGTACGATGCTATTATTACGCAATATTGGGCGAGTTTCAAGCGAACAAATGTTCTAATTCCATGAAAAATTTTTGAACAAATCGTGAACAGGGGAAAAAGCGCCATTCCGCTGGCATCATGCGGGGAAGATGTGGTACAATGGGCGGCATGAAGGAGGAATGGATCATGACCGAAGTCGCCGCGCTGCTGCTTGCCTGGTACGACGCTCACGCCCGGAACCTGCCCTGGCGGGGGATTCACGATCCCTACCGCACCTGGGTCAGCGAGACCATGCTCCAGCAGACCCGGGTGGAGACGGTGCTGGCCTACTACGACCGCTTCTTGCAGCGTTTTCCCACGGTGGAGGCCCTTGCCGCCGCGCCGGAGGACGACGTGCTGAAGCTGTGGGAGGGCCTGGGGTACTACCGCCGGGCGAGAAATCTGCACCGGGGTGCAAAGCAGGTCATGGAGGAATTCGGCGGCATCATGCCTTCCACCGTGGAGCAGCTGCGGAAAATCCACGGCGTGGGGGACTACACCGCCGGGGCCATCGCCAGCATCGCCTTCGATCAGCCCGTGCCCGCCGTGGACGGGAACGTGATCCGGGTGGTGTCGCGCCTCAGGGGCATCCGGGAGAATGTGGGTGTGCCCTCCATCCGGCGGCAGCTGACGGCGGAGGCGGCGGCGCTCGTTCCTGGGGAGCGGCCGGGGGACTTCAATCAGGCGCTGATGGATCTGGGCTCGGCGGTGTGCGTGCCTGGTACGCCCTCCTGCGAGCGCTGCCCTCTGCAGGCATTGTGCGACGCCTGCTGCGAGGGCGACGCGGAGGATCTGCCCCTGCTGCCCCGAAAAAATCCGCCCCGGGTCATCGACTACGACCTGTGCCTGATATTCTCGGGGAACCGGGTGCTGATGCGCCAGCGGACGGAAGCCATGCTCCAGGGACTGTGGGTTTTTCCCCTGATCGAGGGGCACCACGATGCGGCGCAGCTGCCGGGGCTTGTCCGGCGGAGCCTGGGGCTGACCACCGGCCCGGCGGAAGCGGCGGGGGAGGCCCGGCATATCTTTACCCATCAGGTCTGGCAGATGAAGCTGTACGTCCTGCACGCACCGGAGAATGTCGCAGCCCCCGACGGCTGGCGATGGCTCACCCGGCAGGACATGGACGCGCTGACCATCCCCACAGCCGTGCGCGTCGCAGCGAACAAGGCCCGGAACATCCTCACCCAGGAATGACCACCCCCATGGAACCGCGCCAGCGAAAACGGGTCAAGGGGCGAAGCTCCTTGCGCG
>JAXEEE010000022.1:0-35989 GCA_034104265.1 Eubacteriales bacterium
CCTGCTGGCTGATGTACAGCCGCCGGTCGTTGGCCCCCGCCACGGCGTTTTTGTAGCGGTGTGTACCCAGCGGCGAGGAAATGGACAGCACCTCGCTGCCATCAAAGGCGCACCAGTCGAACACGCTCTTGTAGTACAGCATGCTCCCGATCCGCACCAGCGATCGGGCCGAACCCGCCTCCACTCCCCGGTAGTTGTAGGTGTACAGCTGGAAGGCCGCCGGGTACTCGCCGTAAACCTTGTGGATGCACGCCTCCTTGAAGGCCACCACGCTGCCGCCCACCACCGCCATGCCCGTGAAGGGCCCCGGGCTGCCCACCGTCACCGCGTAGCTGTCCTGCAGGTGCAGGATCATGTTGTCGCTGGTCTGATCCTGCCTCTGGCTCTGCTGGATCACCAGCGCCACATACCGCGGCACCTTCACCGGCACGCCCCGCTGGATCACCCAGTTCCGGCCGTTGACGAACACCTTCTGGTCATCCTTGTAGCGCCTGGAGTCCTTGAACAGCTGAATCTCGATCAGCTCATACATCGGATCCACCTTCGGCTCCTTCGCCTTCACGGTCGCCTCCGCCTCCCGCACCTCATCCAGGTTCACCGGCGCCAGCACGTCCGGCACACTCGTCTTGCTGCCCATGCTTATTCCCCTTTCATGCTCCTGCAGTCCCGGACGGCCGGGAGGATGCTGTTCCCTCCGGCCAGTCCGGCCCCGCATGGCCCTGTCTGTCACAGCCTCGTCTTATCATCCTTTTCGCACAGCGAACCGGATTTCTGATCATCTGTTTCTGTTCCTTGCTCTCAGCAGTCCTGCGGCATTTGTTCGCAGTATGCTTCTACCGGGCGCAGCATGATCCGGAACACCTGCCGGTTCTTCTTTTGGCTGCGTTGCACAGCGGAAGCATTCCGTTGAGGATAGGTTCCAAAAAACCTGCACAGCACACAAATTTTTCCATACGATTGCAATACGTGCTGGATGTGTATCATTGCAAGTTGGAAAGTGCGGATTTATGCACTTTCCGGGCGCGGGGCACAGCAACAGAATGCTTCTTCCGTTGACCATGGAGGGGTGGTGTGCTGCGTGTCGCTGAAGCTGTTTGTCCATCAGTCAAAGGCCCGTCCGGCAGCTGCGGGACAGCCACCCTCAGTCAAAGCTGCCGGGCGGGAACATGCTCAACAAGGGCGCGCATGTGAAGGGAATTTCCGGGTTATTCCTTTCCGACCCCCAGTGTCCCCCGTCATCTGCAAGCAGCAGATCGGCCGCACGCCGACGGCTGGCGGCAATGTCGCACCGCGCGTCCTGGATGCAGCGAACAGCGTGGAGGGACTGCAACTTACGATACCCGTCGACCCAAAGCAAGCCGCATTGCCGGACATTCAATAACCATTCGCGTCTTTCACGCAGACAAAAGGAAGGAAATGAAGATGAAGCTCCCGATCCTGGCAGCATTTCCTGATGATGGGTTTGAATTATGAACAAAATGGCGTGTATTCTGATGAAGATGTACATTTTTCGATTTCCATTCCTACAGCTGAAGAACGCAATGCGCAGAATCTCGCTGTGGCAAAAGAAAGAGTTTCCGAGCTGAATTGGAGGCTGTTGAAGCCCTGGGCCAAAAAACTCCTGTGCCTGTTTAACGATGGCATGTTTGCATGGGGAATGGAAGGAACCTTTTTCTATCAGCTGTTTGATGCACCCAACCAGCTTGCAGCACCCTTCTTGCGCTCGTTATTCTATACAAACGGCAGCCGGTATACAACCTATGCGTCCATCATTCATACCGTCTGGCTCGGCGTTCTGCTTCTGGTTCTGATTGGATGCATACTGGACAAGAAGGTCACAAAGCAGACAAGCATCATCCGTCTTTCGCTGCTGGGGCTTGTGATGTTTGAGCTTCTGTTTGAGGTTCGGGCAAGGTATCTGTTTACATATGTGCCGCTATTGATTGTCCTTGCAGTTCAAGGGCTTCAATCCGCAAAAACTAGGCTGGAAGCGATGATGCCAGCAAAACGCAAACATGCTCTGACAATGACTTGCTGCCCGGAGAAGACGAATCAATCGGAGTGAACCGGAGGATATGGCACGCAGGCAGTCGAAGCGGCATTGGGGGCATTCGACGCGCTGACATGCATGGATTCCCCAGCTTCAGGCTGCGCTGCATGGAGTGCAAGAGGCCGGCGGTTCGATTCCTCTCACCAAAAAAAGAAAGCCTTGCAAATCAACGGTTTGCAGGGCTCTTTCTTTCTGTCCGCCTCTGTGCTCACGCAGAATCAGCCGGCAGCAGCGATCAATGTTTCACACCAGACCATTTCCCCTGGGAGAATGGACGCGCGGTTTCTGATATCGGCACCATCCGGCGGCTTTCGCAGGTGTTGAACCACAGCTTCTTCCCGGCGGAGAAAGCGCAGCCCGGAGCTACCGAAGGAAATCGCAAAACAACCATGCCGGTTCCCCCGGCCAACGGATCAGATGACCGTCTGATCCGTTTTTTGCTGCGGCCGGGGCGCATCGCCTGTTACCTGTCGGCAGGCTGACGGTTGATGTTGCTGCGGGGATCGTGATCCTTGATGGCCTTTGGGGATATGCCGAACTTCTTCTTGAACATGCGGCTGAAGTAGTATGCATCACAGAAGCCGAAGTGCGCAGCCACCGCCTTGACGCTGGCGCCGCCGTCGCGCAGCATGCGGTAGGCGTCGTCCAGCTTCAGGTTCAGCTGGTACTGGTGGATGCTCTCCCCGGTGATGGTGCGGAAGCGGGAGGACAGCGTACGCTCGTTCATGCCGGTAATGGCGGCAATCTCCTGAATGGAATACATGCGGTGGGCATGCTCCTTGAACAGGCGGATGATCGCCACGCTCCACTCGTTGCCGGCCTGCTGGCTGGTCAGGGCCAGGCCGGTCAGGTCATTGAGGAGCAGGCCCAGCAGAAAGTGCAGCCGCCGCACGGCGTCCTTGCGCTGGGACCAGTAGGTGTCGATGATCTCCCGGAACAGATGCGTCACCGGGGTATCCTGGCCGCAGTGGATCATGGTCGGCAGGCAGAAGCTGTCGCCCTCATAGTAGGCGGCAGCCTCGGTGCTGCTCAGCTCCACACGGCACCTGTCCGTGGGCAGGCAGGTCATGTGGATGAACATGTTGCGGGCGTTAACGGTGCACTTGGCAGGGCTCCAGTGGTGGCTTCCCGCTCGCAGGAAAATCAGATCCCCTGCCTGCACCTGGTACACCGTTTCATCCTGCACCAGGGTCCATTCGCCGCTGTACACGTACATCAGGTCATGCTCGTCCATCACCCGATCCGGGTGCAATTCCGGCTGCGGATAGACGTTTTCGCCGCACAGGGTCACCAGCCGATTGGGCGAATTTGGCAGAATGCTGTACTCCATGGCATGCTCCTTAACAAAATGTCATTGTTTTGCCGGTTTACACATCTTTTTTTCGTACTTTGATTATATTACACATTGATGGATCCGTCAATCCTGGAAAAAACAGGTCGGCAAGCGGTTTCATGGGGCGGATAGGCAGTCGGAGCCTCCGTGGCGCACCGGCGATATCAGGATTGCATCAAACCCAGAAGAATCCAGCATTCCCGGGCTTCATGCCGGATGAAAAGGCGCACTGTCCGTCAGCGGCGCGGCGTGATGGTATGCACTTTGGTTCAAAAATTATATACAAAGCGAAATATTCATGCTTTTGCGGTTCCCGTCATTGCTTTGCCTGTGAAATATGGTAAAATAATAGACAGATGGTGCCATACAGCATCAAATCATCGTTCAAGGAGGAACACATCTATGAAGCGCATTGTTGCCCTGGTACTGGCTGCCATGATGCTGCTGTCCTGCATGAGCTTCGCCGTGGCTGACGAGGAGCCCGTGAAGCTGACGGCCATGTTCATCGCCCATCCGCTGACCAAGCATGTGGATGAGATGAAGTGGATCGACGAAGTGGAGCAGGTGGCTGGCGTGGACATCACCTGGGAAGTCATCTGGACCGACTGGAACCAGCTGAAGTCCACCCGCTTTGCCGCTGGCGACATCCCGGACATCCTGATCAACGCCACCAGCGACTCCGACTACACCACCTACTCCGGCCTGTTCCTGGAGCTGACCGACCTGATCGAGAGCAGCGCGCCCAATGTGCAGGCCATGTTCGCGGAAGAGCCCGACACCCTGTCCCTGGCCAAGACGCTGGAAGGCGAGATCTACGGCCTGCCCAAGTTCCAGGGCAAGTGGCCTGACTGCAACGGCGTCATGTTCATCAACAAGGTCTGGCTGGATCAGCTGGGCCTGGCGGTTCCCACCACCCTGTCCGAGGTGCACGACGTGCTGGTGGCCTTCCGTGACAACGACTGCAACGGCAACGGCGATCCCTCCGACGAGGTTCCCCTGGACTTCAACGGCTGGTTCGGCGGCGCCTACTCCCTGACCAACCTGATCGGCTCCTGGGGCATCCAGCTGGTGAACTGGGGCAGCGACGCCTACTTCGCCGAGGATGGCCAGATCAAGAACTACGCCGTGGACGTGCGCTACAAGGCCATGATGAAGTGGCTGGCCAGCCTGGAGGCGGAAGGCCTGATCAACCCCAACGCCATCACCAATGACTACTCCATGTTCCAGTCCCTGTCCCGCGGCGACGGCGAGGGCAACGCCCTGGTGGGCATGGTGCTGGGCTGGGAAGAGACCGACAAGTTCGGCCCCGTGCTGCATGAGCAGTATGTACCCTGCGGCCCCTTCGTCAACGACATCGACCCCGACTACGAGGGCATCGAGCCCCGCTGGACCTATGACTTCTCCGGCCTGAACCTGTCCCCCAACCGCGCCTGCATCTCCGCCAAGTGCGAGAATCCCGAGGCGGCCATGCGCTTCCTGGACACCCTGTATCGCTATGACTACTCCGTGCAGGGCCTGTTCGGCGGCATCGCCGACGGCAACGTGGCGCAGACCGGCGAGAACTCCTTCAAGGTTCTGCCTCCTCCCGAGGGCACTGACGCCGGCACCTGGAAGTGGACCTCCACCTTCGCCGACAACGCGCCCATGTACATCCGCCGCTCCACCGAAATCGAGATGGCTCAGGATATGACCTACGCCCTGGAAGAGCGTGAGCAGTACAAGGAAGCCATCGCCCGTATCGACATGAGCAAGGAGTACTATCCCCAGATGTTCATGCGCTACACCAACGAGGATCAGAACACCCTGGCTCAGCTGCAGGCTGGCATCACCAGCATCACCGACAGCTGGTGGGGCATCTGGCTGACCGGCGAGGCTGACATCGACGATACCTGGGACGACTATGTGGCTGAAGTGAACGCCGCTGGTCTGGAGCAGGTGCTGGCGATCCGTCAGGCTGCCTACGACAACTACATGGCTCAGTAATTCCTGACCGCCAGGGGGTGCGGAGCGATCCGCACCCCCCTTTCTACATGAATGCTTCACACGGGGAGGAATCTGCATGGCAAATACAAAGGCCATTGGCAACGGGAAAAAAAGAAGCCTGGGATGGTATCTCATCCATGACTGGCAGCTGTGGGTGATGCTCATCCCGGCCATCGTGTACATCTTTATCTTCTGCTATATGCCCATGTACGGCGCACAGCTGGCCTTCAGGGACTATGACTTCTCCAAGGGCATCTACGGAGGCGCCTGGGCTGGCTTCAAGTATTTCCAGCAATACTTCTCCTCGGCCATGTTCGGCACAACGCTGAAGAACACCTTCATCATTTCGCTCTGCTCCATCGTGTTCGGGTTCCCCGCGCCCATCATCCTGGCCATCGTCTTCAACCAGCTGCGCCATGCGGGGATCAAGCGCGCACTGCAGACCATCGTCTACATCCCCTACTTCATTTCCACCGTGGTTCTGGTGTCCATGCTGAACGTGCTCTTCGCCAAGCAGGGCGGCGTGCTCAGCGACTTCCTCAAGCTTATCGGCATTGTTCCCTCCAACGCCAACCTCCTGGGCCAGAAGCAGTACTTCGTATGGATGTACGTGGGCTCGGGCATCTGGCAGAGCATGGGCTGGAACAGCATCATCTACATTGCCGCGCTGTCCTCCGTGGACATTCAGCTCTACGACGCGGCCAAGATCGACGGCGCCAACGTCTGGCAGCGCGTGGTTCACATTGAATTTCCGGCGCTGGTGCCCACCATCATGATCCTGCTGATCATGAACATGGGCAGCATCCTGAACGTCGGCTTCGACAAGGTGTTCCTGATGCAGAACACCCTGAACAAGCAAGCCTCGGAGGTTATCTCCACCTACGTGTATCACCTGATGGCGCCCACCACCGGCGCGCCGCAGTTCTCCCTGGCAACAGCCGTGGGTCTGTTCACCAACGTGGTCAACTTCGCCTTCCTGATGATGACCAACTGGCTGAGCAAGAAGGTCACCGGCTCCGGCCTGATGTAAGGAAAGGAGGATGAGCAGTATGGCAAAAATGCACGCGCCCGTCAGCTATGTACCCGAGTGCAACCGCATCCGCGACAAGGGCCTGTCTGACCGGATTTTCCACGCGCTGGTTGTGATCATTTCCATCCTGGTGGCAATCATCATCCTCTATCCCCTGTGGTTCGTGATCATTGCCTCCATCTCCAATTCCGACATGGTCAACCAGGGCAAGGTCACCTTCTTGCCGGTGGATATCCGCTTCTACGGCTTCCAGCAGATCTTCCAGGACGCCCGCATCTGGGTCGGCTACCGCAACACCATCTTCTATGTGGTGATCGGCACGCTGCTGAACATCATCGTCACCATGCCGGCGGCCTACGCCCTGTCCCGGCCGGACTTCAAGGCCCGCAACGCCGTCATGCTGTACTTCGTGTTCACCATGTACTTCTCCGGCGGCCTGGTGCCCACCTACATGATGGTCAACAGCCTGAAGCTGATCAACACCCCCTGGATTCTGCTGATCATGGTGCTGATCAACACCTACAACCTGATCATTGCCCGTACCTTCATCCAGAACACGATCCCCAACGATCTGTTCGAATCGGCCACGCTGGACGGCGCGAACCACTTCCGCACCTTCTGGAGCATCGTGCTGCCCCTGTCCAAGGCCATCATCTCCGTGGAAATCCTGTACTACGCGGTGTTCCACTGGAACGATTACTTCAACGCGCTGATCTACACCTCCAGCCCGGAGGTGCAGCCCCTGCAGATGGTGCTGCGCAGGATCCTGCTGCAGAACGAGGCCTTCGCCAGCGGCAACGGCGGCGTGCAGGGCGGCTATGCCCAGTCCTCCGCGGACCAGGTGAAGTACGCGGTGATCATCGTGTCCACGGTTCCGATCCTGTGCGTATACCCCTTTGTGCAGAAGTACTTTGAGAAGGGCGTCATGATCGGCGCTGTGAAGGGATAAAAAATTTTGTCCCGCGCCCTGTGCTGCCAAGGTACAGGGCGCATTTTTGTCGAATGAAGTTCCCTATATTCCTACAAGGAGGCTATCGCTGATGAACTCCAGGTATTTCAGCCGCGAGGGCAGCTCGCTGATTTTCCGCAACAATGGTGAAACGCTGGTTCTGACCCCCTGGAACGAAAACGCCCTGCGCGTACGTTCCGCCATGATGGCCGAGGTGGAGGACACCCGCTGGGCGCTGCTGGATCCCACCTGGGCGGGCGAGGCGGCCATCGTCATCGAGGATACCGTCGCGTCCATCACCTGCGGCAAGCTGACCGCCACCGTCACCGTGGAGCCCTGGCACGAGCGGGGGCGCATCATCTTCACCAACCAGGACGGCAAGGTGCTGCTCAGTGAGCGGGACAGCGAGGGCGCGGTGGCCGCCAAGGCCCGGCACTTCCAGCCCAGCCTGGGCGGCGACCACCGGCTGACCGTGTCCTTCAACGGCCAGGAGGGCGAGCATATCTACGGCATGGGCCAGTACCAGCAGGAGGAGCTGGATCTGAAGTACACCACCCTTGAGCTGGCCCACCGCAACAGCCAGGCCAGCGTGCCCTTCTGCATGAGCAGCCGGGGCTACGGCTTCCTGTGGCACAACCCCGCCGTGGGCAGGGTTTCCTTCGGGAAGAACTATACCGTGTGGCAGGCTGAATCTGCCAAACAGATGGACTACCTGATGATCGCCGGGGACACCCCTGCCGAGATCAGCCTGGCCTACGCCCGTGCTACCGGCTTTGTCCCCATGATGCCCGACAACCTGACGGGCCTGTGGCAGTGCAAGCTGCGCTACTGGGATCAGGAGCAGGTGCTTGAGGTGGCGAGGGAATACAAGCGCCGCGGCCTGCCCATGGACGTGATGGTGGTGGACTTCTTCCACTGGCCCAAGATGGGCGACTACCGCTTCGACCCGGAATTCTTCCCCGACCCCAAGGCCATGTGCGACGAGCTGCGGGCCATGGGCGTGACCTGCATGGTCAGCGTATGGCCCCAGGTGTCCCTGGAGAGCGAGAACTACCACGAGATGCGCCATCAGAACCTGCTGGTGCGCAGCGAGTACGGCGAGCAGGTGGGCATGCGCTTCGGCGGAGACAGCATGTTCTTCGACGCCACCAATCCCCGGGCCCGGCAGTATGTGTGGGACAAGTGCAGGCAGAACTACTGGGACAAGGGTGTGCGCATGTTCTGGCTGGACGAGGCGGAGCCGGAGTACGGCACCTACGATTACAGCAACTACCGCTACAGCGTGGGCCCTGTGGTGCAGGCGGGCAACGTGTATCCCCAGGCCTTCTCCCGGGGCTTCTATGAGGGCATGAAGGCCGAGGGCATGGAGAATCCCGTGAATCTGGTGCGCTGCGCCTGGGCCGGGAGCCAGCGCTACGGCGCGCTGGTGTGGAGCGGCGACATCAGCAGCACCTGGGAGTTCCTGCGCATGCAGGTGTGCGCCGGGCTGAACATGGGCATTGCGGGCATCCCCTGGTGGACCACGGACATCGGCGGCTTCCACGGCGGCGTGACGGCGGATGAGGACTTCCACGAGCTGCTGATCCGCTGGTTCCAGTGGGGGGCCTACTGCCCGGTGATGCGCCTGCACGGCGACCGCCAGCCCTTCACCAAAATCATCGCCAGGGACGGCACGCCCCGGGAGCACACCGGTGCGGACAACGAGCTGTGGTCCTTTGGCGAGGAGGCCTATGAGATCCTGAAGAAGTATCTGTTCGTCCGGGAAAGCCTGCGGCCCTACACCCATGAGGTGATGGCGGAGGCCCACGAGGAGGGCAAGCCGGTCATGCGCCCCATGTTCTACGAATTCCCGGAGGACGAGACCTGCTACACGCTGAAGGATCAGTACCTGTACGGCAGCCGCTATCTGGTGGCGCCGGTGATGACGCCGGGCGCACGGGAGCGCCGGGTGTATCTGCCCCGGGGCACCTGGCGCAATGTGGACACCGGCGAAATCCTGGAGAGCGCCGGAGCCTGCTTCACCGTGCCTGCGCCGCTGAGCGTGATGCCCGTCATGGAGCGACTGAATTAACGGAAGGACAACGCCATGAGCGCCAACATCAGCATACATCCCTTTGGGCTTGACCAGATGGAACTGACGGACACCCACTGCCAAAATGCCCTGCACAAGGACATTGCCTACCTGCTCTCCCTGGAGCCGGAGCGGCTGCTGGCAGGCTATCGCGAGAACGCCGGCCTGCCTGCCGCTCCCCGCTACGGCGGGTGGGAGCGGCACCTGCTGGCAGGCCACACGCTGGGGCATTACCTCACCGCTGCGGCCCAGGGCTATGCCAACGCCGGAACCAGCGATGCGGAGAAGCAAGAGCTCTACACCCGCCTGACCGCCTGCGTGGATGGCCTGCATCTGTGCCAGCAGCATTCCCGGGGCAAACCGGGCTTCCTCTTCGGCGGAATCATTCTGGACGAGGAGAACGTGGAAATCCAGTTCGACAACGTGGAAGCCCGCCGCACCAACATTTTCACCCAGGCCTGGGTGCCCTGGTACAACCTGCACAAGCTGCTCAGCGGGCTCATCAGCGTATACACCTGCACCGGCTACGCCCCTGCGCTGGAGGTGGCACAGGGGCTGGGCGCCTGGGTTTACGACCGGGTCTCCGGCTGGTCGGAGGAAACGCGGCTGACCGTGCTTGCCACCGAATACGGCGGCATGAACGACTGCCTGTACGACCTGTATGCCCTCACCGGCAACGAGCGCTATGCCTTCGCCGCCCACTGCTTTGACGAGGATGCGCTCTTTGAGCGGGTGCTGTCAGGTGCGCCCAATGTGCTGAACAATCGCCACGCCAACACCACCATCCCCAAGTTTCTGGGAGCCATGAACCGTTACCTGACCCTGCAGGGCGAGACGGACGCATCCCGCTACCTGGACTACGCCCGGGCCTTCTGGGACATGGTGGTGGAGCGGCACACCTACATTACCGGCGGCAACAGCGAGTGGGAGCACTTCGGCATGGACAGCATCCTGGACGCCGAGCGCACCAGCTGCAACAACGAAACCTGCAATGTCTACAACATGATGAAGCTGTCCCTTCGGCTCTACCAGGCCACCGGGGAAGCGAAGTACATGAACTACTACGAGAATGCGCTGTACAACACCATTTTCTCCTCCCAGAACCCGGAAACCGGCATGACCACCTACTTCCAGCCCATGGCCTCGGGGTATTTCAAGGTGTTCGGCACCCCCTATGACAGCTTTTGGTGCTGCACGGGCTCCGGCATGGAGAACTTCACCAAGCTGAACACCGCCGTCTACGCCCACACGGAGGACGCGGTGCTGGTGAACCTGTATCTCTCCTCCACGCTGCGCTGGGCGGAAAAGGGCCTTGTGCTGCGGCAGACCTCCCTTCTGCCGGAGGAAGGCAGGGTGCTCATCACCGTGGAGGCAGCAGATGAACCCTTTGAGCTGCGGCTGCGCGTGCCGGGCTGGGCGGGCAGCATGACGGCCACGATGGACGGCCGTACGGTGGAAGCCACCGGGGACGGCTGGCTCCTTCTGCCCCACGTGACGGCAGGCAGCCGGATAGAAGCCGAGCTTCCCCTGCATCTGCAGGCCGAGCCTCTGCCGGACAATCCGGCGGTGATGGCCTTCCGCTACGGGCCGCTGGTGCTCAGCGCAGGGTTGGGCATGGAAAATATGAAAACCGTCTACACCGGCGTGGATGTGCTGATTCCCGCCAAAGCCCTGGGCGGCGAGGCCATGCTGACCCTGCCGGAGGGCGTGAGCCGGGAGGCCTTCATGACCCACCTGGAGGACTACCTGCGCCGGGACGGGGACGCGGTGCGCTTCGCCCTGGCCGGAACAGATCTGATCTTTACGCCCCACTGCCTGCGCTACCGGGAGCGGTACGCCATCTACATTCCCTGCGTGACCCCTGCGGAAAGGGCCGCCTATGAGGAGGCCCGGCGGCGCAGCCAGGGCACGGTGCTGGACAGCGTTCAGCCCGGCTACGGGCAGTATGAGAACGACGCGCTGCACGCCATGCAGGAGCATCGCACAGCCGCCAGCACAGACGACGGCTCCTGCCGCCAGGCGCTGCAGGGAGGCTCCTTCACCTACCGCATGGCGGTGAATCCCGAGGGCGGCAACGAGCTGCGGTTCCTGCTGCGCCAGGAGGACAACGGACAGACCCTGCGCATCACCAGCGGCGATACAGTGCTGATGAGCCGCACGCTCCGCTACAACGGTACCGACGCGGAATACGAGGTTACCGTGCCCATCCCCGACGAAGTGGCCGCTGCCGCGGAGGGCTTCCTCCATGGCGGGAACCACTACTGTCTGATCCCCATCACCTTCTCCGGCGTGGACGGTCAGTCCTCCGCCCGGGTGTGCGAGTACATCCGCACCGTGTGCGTCCGGTAAGGGCGCAGGGCCATGGCGGATCAGAGAGCCCCATGCCTCCCCTGCCGGACGTTTTCCTAAAAAAGTACAGCCAAACTAAACCACCGGCTAAGCCGGTGGTTTATCTCATCCGGGCAAAGCCCTGGAATACTCGCCGCGCCCTACCAGGCGCATAGACGATCCGCCATCTGCGAGGGGCTTGTCATCAGTTGCCCGTAAACGGGCTTTCTCCTTTACTCAGGCTGCTGCCGGCTACCCCTAAAGGGGTCATCATGCTTCCCCAGCATCGTCAGCTGTTCTCCCATCTGATCTTCTTCCAGCTGATGCCTGATATACGCTGCGATTTTTTTGCTTGTCCTTTCTTACCGTATCCACGTAGTATCCCCGGCACCAGAATTCCCGGTTCCGGTACTTGTACTTCATATCCCCATACTGTTCGTAGATCATCAGACTGCTTTTCCCTTCAGGTACCCCATGAAACTCGATACGGATACCTTCGGCGGGATACTCACCAGCATGTGTACATGGTCTGGGCACAGTTCTGCTTCATGGATTTCTATCCCCTTCCATTCGCACAGCTTCCTCAGTATCTTTCCGATCCCTTCCGCTTTTCTCCATAGAACACTTTTCTCCGGTACTTCGGCGCGAACACGATGTGATATTTGCAATTCCAGCTCGTATGTGCTAAACTCTTTACGTCATTGGTCATTCCAGTGACCTCCTTTTGTTATTGGTGCAGTTGGCGGACCGCATCTCTATTGTAACAAAAGGAGTCTTTTCCTTCTACTCATAGCTTTAAGCTTTCCCGAACCCCACGCCTGGCGTGGGGTTTTCGGATTACAAAAACAGCGGACAGCCTGTACTGTCCGCCGTTTTCTTATGCCTGCACAGCCGCTTACAGGGGCTGGCTTTTTTCACGGGCTTCCTGTCCCGCCGTCAGCGCGTCCTCCGCCTGCCCGGCCTGCTCCAGGGCTCGGATGCTCTCCACATGCTTGATAATCACCGTCACCGCCAGCATGCAGCAGCCCACCGCGATGGGCAGGCACCGCCTGCCGTCCAGGATGACCGCCCCCGCCGCCAGCACCGCAAAGGTCACGATGCTCCGGCGGCTGTTGGGATGAATCTTCACCAGGGTGGAGAAGAAGATGTAGGTGATGGCCAGCAGGAACACCAGCTGCGAGAAGGGCAGCAGCGCCGCCAGCACCCCGAAGGACGTGGCGATGCACTTGCCCCCGTGGAAGTGATTCAGCATGCCCACAGCGTGGCCCAGCACCGGCGCGGCCATTACAAAGGCGAAGGGCCAGGCGTCCATGCCCAGGGCCCTGGCCGCCAGCCACACCGGCACAAAGCCCTTCATCATGTCAAGGAACAGGCACAGAAGGCCCACCCCTGCCCCGCAGTGCACAAACACATTGGCTGAACCGGGGTTGCCGTCCGCGCTCAGGCGGCAGACGTCCTTCCCCGTCAGCAGAGGCGGAATCAGGCTGCAGTACATGACGCTGCCCGACAGGAACCCGCCCAGAATGAACAGAAGCCAGTTGCTCATACTTTCCATTGTCCTCGATCCGAGGCCCTCCTCCCCCGCCCGCTGCGGGGTCGCGGCGCAGGATGCTCTACCCGGGCGGCATCACCATGAGGCCGCCTTGCATCCATGATGATCATAGCACAGGAAAGTCAACTGTTCATCAATTTCAAACAATACAGAAACAATTTTTCACAGCCCGTTGACGATGTTCACCGGCCGTCTGCCCGCCAGCACATCCAGGATCTGTGCGCAGATGGCCCGCATCATGGCCTCCCGGGTGTCGGCGGCGTTGGAGCCGTGGTGGGGCGTCAGCACGCACCGGGGCTGATCCAGCAGCCGCTGGGGAATGTGGGGCTCCTCCGGGTAAACGTCCAGCCCCGCGGCAAAGAGCTGCCCCTGCTCCAGCGCGTCCGCCAGCGCGTCGTAATCCACAATGCCGCCCCGGGAGGCGTTCACCAGGATTGCCCCAGGCTTCATGCCCCTGAGGAATGCCCCGTCCACCAGGCCCCGGGTTTCCGCCGTCAGCGGGCAGTGGATGGTCAGCACATCAGCTTTGCTCCGCAGCTCCTCCAGGCTGACGCTCCGGGCCAGGGCAGGATCCGCTCCATGCCGGTTGTGGGCAATGACCTCCATGCCCAGGGCGCGGGCCATCACCGCCACCCGGCTGCCGATCCGCCCCATGCCCAGGATGCCCAGCGTCCGGCCCCGCAGGCTCTGGCCCATGTTCCGCCCGATGCCGAAGAGGGACTCCGGCTTCTCCTGGCGAAGGCGCAGGTTCATTTCGCCAATGCGCCTGCTGGCCGCCAGCATCAGCCCGATGGTCAGCTCCGCCGTGGCGTCCGCCACCTGTTCGGGAATGTTGGTCACCGGCACGCCGCATTCCGCCGCAGCCTTCACGTCCACCCGGTCGTAGCCCGCACCGTAGTTGGCGATGAGCTTCAGCTTCTTCCCCGCGCGGATCATCTCCCCGTCCAGGGCGCCGGCGGCAATCACCGCGTCCGCCCGGGGCAGGAGCGTCATCATTTCCTCCCGGGTGAAGGCCGTCAGCGGCGCAGGGATGAGGATCTCATGCCCTGCAAGCATCTCAAGGCCCGCCGTGGGCAGACCGTTGGAAATCAGAATCGTAGCCATTGCGCATCCTCCTTGTGTTTTTCGTGCATGATGGTGCGGGGGTGAATCATTGTGGCGGAATTTCCTTCCTGGCAGCAGGGCATCCGGGAGAGCCATCCGCCCCTGCGGGGGACGCTGCACACCGACGCGGCGATTGTGGGCGGCGGGCTGACGGGCGTGACCACCGCGCTGATGCTCCAGGAGCAGGGCGTTAAGACCGTGCTGCTGGAGGCCCGCCGTCTGGGCCAGGGCGCAACCTTCGGCTGCGGAGGGCTGGTGACCTGCCAGGCCTTTCATGCCTATCAGGCCGTCGCGAAGACCATCAGCCAGGAATCAGCCCGCACCCTGGCCCAGCTGCTGCGGGAAGCCGTGCAGGGCGTCATTCAGCTGGCGGAGCGTCCGGACATGGCCTGCAGCCTGACCCCAGTGAGCGTCTACACCTACGCCGAGACGAAGGATGACCTCCCGGCCCTAGAGCGTCTCATGGCCCTGGAGGGAAAGCTGGGGCTGGCCGTATCCGAGGCTCCGGACGCTGGCGGATGCCCCTTTCCGGTGGAGCTGAGCGCAGTCATGCCCCATCAGGCGATGCTCGCTCCCCTGCCGTACCTGCTGGGCCTGGCAAAGGAAGCGTCCGCGCAGGGATGCCGTATCTTTGAGGGAACCCCTGTGCTGGACATGCACGGCCGCCGCCTGAAAACCCCCGGCGGCACGGTCGTGGCGGACAGGGTTCTGCTGTGCACAGGCGTGCCGTTGGACTGCTTCCGCCTGCCGGTATTGGCCCTGCTTCAGCCCCGGCTGCGGGAGGTCCGGGTGCTGCGATGGAGCCTGCCGCTGCACACGGCGCAGCTGTCCGTCCAGGCGGATGAAATGGCCCTGCGTCCCATTCCCGGCGGCCTGCTGATGACCTTCGACCGGGGCGAGCTTGGCACCCCGCAGGCCCAGCGCAGCGGCATCATCCGGGACAGAACCCTGCTGACGCTGCTGCCGGAGGCAGTCACGGCGGACGTGATCCTCCGCCGGGAGATCTTCAGCCGGGACGGGCTGCCCCTCATCGGCCCCATGCATCCCCGGGAGGACAGGATCCTCATGGCCGGGGGCTTCAGCGGCTTCGGGCTGACGGGCGCATACCTGGCCGCCCGGGTGCTGACGGGCATCGTGCTCTCCCGCCCCCTGCCGGAGAGCGGGCTTTTCCGGCCCTTCCGCAGCTATCCGGGGAAAGGCCGGGTGCAGGCCCGGGGACTGGCTGCATCGGGCAGAGCGTATGTCCGGGGCTGGGCGCATCCGTCCGTCCCCCGCTGCCCCCACATGGGCTGCCCCCTGCGCTACAATCCCGCCAACCACCGCTGGGAATGCCCCTGCCACGGCTCCACCTTCGACGTGCTGGGCCAGGTGGAAGCCGCCCCGGCCATCCGCAACGCCAAGCTGTCCCCAAGGGACAGGCCGTAGAGCATCACCAGCACAGCACCTGTGTCCAGGCGCGTACAACGGTGATCCTGCACGCATGGTTCGCTGAAGCGCTGGAAGGATTCCGTCACCGCCAGAGCCAGCCCCGCCGTGGCAGCTTCCGGTCAGCACCTATCCCCACCATGCACGAAGGGTGAGCATCCGTTGACGCGCCTCACTCGCTGACGGTCTCCGGCTCCGTGAAGTCCGGATCTGCCTCGGGCATGTGCTCACAGACCATCAGCAGCGCGTCCTCACCGTTGTCCTCGTAGTAGCGTTTGCGCACCCCCACGCTGACATATCCCAGGGACTTGTACAGGTTCTGGGCGGTCACGTTCGACTTGCGCACCTCCAGGGTGGCGTAGGCCGCGCCCAGGTTGGACAGGTACTGCATCAGCCCGGCGGTCAGCGCACGGCCGTAGCCGTTGCCGCGGTGCTCGGCCAGGATAGCGATGTTGGTGATGTGGCTCTCGTCCAGAATGATCCACGCCCCGGCAAAGCCGATCACCGCGCCGTCCTTCTCCGCCACCAGGTAGCGGGCCACGGGGTTATCGGTGATCTCCTTGCGGAAGGCATCCTCGCTCCAGGGGGTGGGAAAGGTCGCGGCCTCAATGGCGGCCACGGCGGGCACATCCTCGACGGTCATCCGGCGGATCAGGCAATCATTCGGCATGGGCGGCCTCCGTCAGCTTGCGGTTGCGCTCCGCGCTGGGCGCGCGCAGATACATGGGCTCAAGGGTCAGGTAATCGACCGTCTCGTTGGACAGCGAGGCCAGGTACGCCGCTGATGCGGGCCGCAGATAGGCCGACTGGGGCGGCGCAAACACCGCCGCCTCCCCCAGCATTTCCGAAAGCCGCGCCCGATGCACCGGCATGCCGTCCCCCAGGAACAGGAACCACGACCCCAGCAGGCGGATGGCTGCCACGTAGTCCTCCAGCTTCAGCGGGATGTCCGCCATCAGCCGCCGGGGAACGCCGTCCTCCCCCACGGTGAAGGCCGCGCCGTACACCTGACCGGCCCGGGCATCCTGGATGGGACACACCACGCCGCCAAAGGCCCCCGCTCCCGCCGCCATGGCCTCCAGCGCGTCCACCGCCACGCAGGGCTTGTCCGCGCCATGGGCCAGGCCCTTAAGGGTGCTCACGCCAATGCGCACCCCCGTGAAGGAGCCGGGGCCCGTCACCACCGCCAGGCGGTCCATATCTGCGAGGGTCAGGCCAGTAGCCTGCAGCGCCGCGTCCACCATGGGCATCAGGTTCACCGAATGGGTCAGCTTGTTCTGCACAGCGCACTCGTAGCGTATCACGCCGTCCGTCAGGACAGCCACGCCGCACACCGGGCCGGATGTGTCAATCGCCAAAAGCTTCATGCTCAATCCTCCATCTTCACATCGCGGAAGGCCCCGCGGGGGGTCAGGGTCAGGCGGCGTTCCGACTCGCCCAGGGGCTCAATGGCCACCTCCAGGTAATCCTCGGGGATGGCCTCTGGGCACTGGCTGGGCCACTCCACCACCGCCACACCGTCCCCGCCCAGGTATTCGTCCATGCCCATCTCATAGAGCTCCTCGGCGCTCTGCAGGCGGTACCAGTCGAAATGGTACAGCGGCACACGCCCGTCCTCATACACATTGAGGATGGTGAAGCTGGGGCTGGTGACGGTGTCCGTCACCCCCAGGCCCCGGGCAATGCCCCTGGTCAGCTCGCTCTTGCCTGCGCCCAGGTTGCCTTGAAGCAGCAGCACGTCCCCTGCCCGCAGCTGACGGGCCAGCCGCTCCCCAAAGGCGCGGGTTTCACCGGGTGAATGGGTGATCATTCGTTTCGCTCCTTTATCCAATCCGCAGAAAAGGCGGGGCGTGGAGATGGCTCTCCCTGCGCCCCGCCTGATTGGGTTCATCGCATGATGTACGTCCGGCGCAGCGTTTCCCGCGTGAGACGGAAAACACCTGACAGATTCGCCGTCCGCCGCCGATTTCCTCCCTGCCGCGGCCTTTTACCGGCGGACGTGCAGCAGCGGAGACAGGTGCTTGTACAAAACGAAGGTCAGGCTGCTGAGCACCACGCCCTTGAGCAGGTTGAAGGGCGCGGTCACGCACAGGAGCAGCTTCCACTCCGTGTCCACAAAGGGCACCGCCTTCGTCGCCATGCCGACCACCGCCTCCATGGGCATACCGTAGGCCGTCATGTAGAAGGGGATCATGATCTTCCAGTTCACCAGCACCGCCACCACGATCATCACCACCGTGCCCACCGCCATGCCGATGAGAGCGGTGTTGCGGGTCTTGTGCCGGCGGTAGATCAGCGCGGCGGGCAGCACAAAGGCCGCGCCCATGATGAAGTCCGCCAGCTCACCCACGTACATGCTGCTGGAGTGCAGCATACCGATCAGGCTCTTGAGCAGCAGGATGATCAGCCCCGGCACCGGGCCCATGGAAAACGCGCCCAGCAGCACCGGCAGGTTGGACAGATCCAGCTTGTAGAAGGCCACCACGGGGATCTCGATCAGGAAGAGGATCGAGGCCAGGGCGGTCAGGACAGCAATGCGGGTCAGGTACTGGACGGAAAGGTTCTTGCGCATGGGGATACCTCCTTGTAAAAATACGCACGCCCCTGAAGCGACTCGCTCATCAGGGGCGGAAACAGGCGCAGCACAAGGGCTGCGGCTTACGTATTTCCAGCGCTCTTCTCTCATCCAGACTATACTGTCGGCATCGGAATTCCACCGATTCGGCCCCGCACACAGGCGAGGTTCGCGGGCTGTACCGCCGGTAGGGATTTGCACCCTGCCCCGAAGAAGCTCCAAGAGGTCTATGCATTTGTTGGGCAGCTTTCGCCGCCACGGGTATCATAGCACAGGGGGAATGCGCCTGTCAAGAGCGGCAGGCACATTCCCCCATCGATTCATTTTACAGCCGGATGACCGCCGCGCCCTCGGGCCGGATGTCCAGCACGTGGCAGCTGTGCTCGCCGAAGGCACCCTCCATCACGCTGATAAACTGATTCAGCAGATGTGCGGGAACGAAGTTCAGCGTCGTGCCGGCAAAGCCGCCGCCATGGATGCGCCAGCCGCCGCGGTTGAGCAGCATGTTCTCCGCCAGGGCCAGGGCCAGGGACAGGCTCTGATCCTGCGGACGGGCGTAGACGTTCTGCAGGTACATGAAGCTGGAGCGGCCGGAGCACACGATCTCCCAGAAGAAGGCGCCCAGGTCGTCACGCTCCAGGGATTCCACCTGGCGCACCACCCGGTCGTTCTCATCGAAGAAGTGCAGGGAGCGCAGCAGCGCCCGGTCGGACACCTTGCCCCGCAGCTCGGGGATGGCCTGGAGGAACTCCTCCCGGCGGACGCGGCGCAGCACGTCCTCGCCCAGGCAGGCGGCAACCTGCTTCATCTCGGCGGGAATGGCGGCGTAGTCGTCGGTCAGGTCGGCATGGCTGCCGCCGGTGGCCACCACCACCAGGGCATAGCCATGGGCCGCGAAGTCAAAGGCCATGGGCTTGACCTCGGGATCCTCATTCTTGAAATCCACGTACACCAGGCCGCCGGCGGAGGAGGCCATCTGGTCCAGCAGGCCGGAGGGCTTGCCGAAGTACACGTTCTCGGCAAACTGGCTGATCTTCGCCCGGGTCTTGAAGTCGATGACGAAATCGTTGTACAGCGCGTCCAGGATGGCGCAGGTCATAACCTCAAAGGCCGCGGAGGAGCTCAGGCCGCTGCCGGAAGCCACGGAGGAAGTCACCACCGCGTCAAAGCCGCCGATGCGGTAGCCCAGCTCCGCCATCCTCGCCGCCACGCCGCGCACCAGCGCTGCCGTGGTACCCTTCTCGTTCTCACGGACGGACAGGTCGCTCAGGTCGATGGTCATGGGCCGGTAGCCCTCGCTGTGGATGTTGACCTTCATGTCCTTGCGGGCGGAAACAGCGGACAGGGTGTCCAGGTTGACGGCTGCAGCCAGCACCTTGCCCTTGTTGTGGTCGGTGTGGTTGCCGCCGATCTCGGTGCGGCCGGGCGCGCTGACCAGCAGAACCTCATTGTCCGCATGGAACAGCTCTTCATGACGCTTCAGCTGAGCAACATAGCGGGCGGTCTGCTCCACCAGCATACCGTCGCGGTTGCCGTAGAGGTGGTTCAGACGTTCCATGACCTGCGGGGTCTTCAGGTTGCGGATCATATTGGCGTACATGTTCATGGTGCTTCTCCGTCCTTCCAGTTATTGTGCGGCTTCCTGCCAGATGGCAAGCATTTCATCCATACCCTTCTCCTTCAGGGTACGGCAGAAATCATTCCAGGTATCGTCGTTGAGCTCCACGTCGCCGGTGACGAACCACACCATCTGCTGCTCGGCATAGTAGCCAAGGTCAGCCTGGATGGCGTCCACCCGGGCCTGCTTTTCCTCGGTGAGGAACACCTGCGGATAGGGCAGGCGTGCCACGGACTTCAGGGACAGCAGCTCCTCAATGACCTTGTGGGTGGCCGTATCATCGTAGGCCAGCTGGAATTTCACCGAAGCCAGGCCCGGCATGGACGCGCCGTCGGCAATGGTGGCTTCCGCCAGCAGGCCGTTCGCCATGGTTTCCGTGTCATAGATCCAGGACCAGGTGCCGTCGCTGTTCCAGGCGTACTCCTCGTCCTCCGCGCCGCCCTGGGCCAGGCGGGAGCCTTCCTCGGTGTAGAGGTAATCCACCCAGTCCACAATGACCTCAGGCGCGGGGCAGGCGGAGGTGATGGCGAAGGTGCCGGTGATCACATCGCCGGTCAGGTCGCGGTAGGTCTGCTTGCCCTCATAGAACAGGGGCTGCAGCATGCTGTACTGATCCAGCGCCGATGAGGGCACCAGGTTCAGCGGCGTGGGCGACAGGAACATGCCGTAGGTCATGGTGGCGTTGCTGTCGGTAATGCGGCGGGTGGAGTCAATGGTGGTGAAGCCATCCTGGGCGATGAGGCCCTCCGTCCACAGCTCGTGCAGCCAGGTGAGGAAGGCGCGGTTCTCGTCAGTGGTCAGGATGCTGGCTGCCTGGCCATCCTCATCCATGGTGATATAGTAATCATTGGCCACCAGCCCGAAGGCGTGCCCCAGGAAGCGCAGGTCCCACAGGCTGCAGAAGCTTAGGGGAATTTCGTCCTTTTTGCCGTTGCGGTTGGGATCCTGGGTCTTGAAGGCCCGCAGCACCTCCGTCAGCTCCTGGGCGGTGGCAGGCTCGGACAGACCCAAGGTCTCCAGCCAGGTGGTGTTGATCCACATGGCGTTGTTGTTCTGCAGCTGATTGATGCCGGGCAGCGCCACAATGGCCCCGTCGGGCAGGGTAATGGCCTTGAGCCAGTCAGGATGCTCCTGCAGCATGGCCCACAGGTTGGGGGCATATTCCTCCAGATAAGGCTTCAGGTCGATCAGCACGCCCTTTTCGTACATCTGCAGCTGCTCCGTGTTGCTCAGGGAGGCCTTGAACAGCACCTCGGGCAGCTCGCCCACGCCGTCGATCATGCTCTGCTTGGCCTGGGCCCAGGTATTCTCATCGGTATACTGGCTGAACATGAACGCAAAGCCTTTTTGTTTCTCCATCCGCTGGAAGAACAGGTTGGTGTTCCAGTCATGGTTGGCGGCTGCATCATCGTAGCCGGCCATGGAATACACCGTCAGGTCCTGAGCCATCGCGGCGCAGGGCAGGAGCAGCATGGCCATAAGCAGCAGCCATGTCATCACCTTGCGCATCCACATCACTCCTTAGAAGAATAGGAATATTTTCGTTTATTATAGCTGATGAATGGGGATTTGACCAGCTTTTTTCTAAATTTCTGCCGATTTTGTCTGTTTTTTCTTCCACGGGCCATTTTTCGGCACCATCCGTGCGCGCCAGAAAGTTCCACCTGGCCGGATGCAGGTTTTTTGCCTTTGCGGGCAAGACTCATACAGGCACAGGAGGCGATGCAATGAGCAGCAATCGGCGGGTTTTCCGGCGGATAGCGGGGGTGGCAGCAGTCGTGGTCCTCATCGGGGCCGCGGCGGCAGCCTTCGCCTGGTTTGACGTGGCCTCCTGGCAGCGGCTCGATCCTTCCCGGCTGACGGGCCTGGCCCAGACCGGCGCCATCTACGACAAGGACGGCGCGTACGTCACCACCCTGGTGGGCAAGGAGAACCGCACCGTCATCGCTATGGACACCCTCCCCGACCATGTGGTGAACGCCTTCCTGGCGGCGGAGGATCTGCGCTTCTACAAGCATCCCGGCTTCGACGTGACCCGCATCTTCGGCGCGCTGGTGAGCAACCTGCGCACCGGCGGTTTCGGACAGGGAGCCAGCACCATCACCCAGCAGCTGGCCAAGCTCTCCCACCTCTCCAGCCAGAAGACCATCGCCCGCAAGCTGGAGGAGATCTGGCTGGCTGTGCAGATCGAGCACGACTACACCAAGGACGAGATCCTCGAAATGTACCTGAACTACATCTACTTCGGCCAGGGGGCCTACGGCATCCAGGCGGCGGCTGAGGTCACCTTCGGCGTGGACGCGAAGGATCTCTCCCCCGCCCAGGCCGCCTGCCTGGCCGCCGCCATCAAGGCCCCCTCCGCCTATGCCATCCAGTCCCGGCCCGAGGCCAACCGGGAGCGGCGGGAGTATATCCTTTCCACCATGCTGCACGAGGGCATGCTCACCCAGTCAGCATACGACGAGGCCCTGGCCGAGGAGCTTGTCCCCCTGGAGGACGCGGCGGCGCAGACGGCCTACGGCTGGTTTGTGGACGCGGTGCTGGAGGAGGCGGAGCTGCAGCTGGACGTGTCCGCCGAGACGCTGCTGGCCGGAGGCTACCGCATCGACACCACCCTCGATTCCGCCATGCAGTCCGTCCTGGACGAACAGTACACCCGGGATGTATTCCCGAAGAATAACGCCGACGGCACCCCGGTACAATCCGCCGCGGCCTGCGTGGATACGGACACCGGCGCGGTAAGGGCCATTGTGGGCGGACGGGAGTACACCACCCGCCGGGGGCTGAACCGGGCCACCCAGCTGCGCCGCCAGCCGGGCTCCGCCCTGAAGCCCCTGGCCGTCTACGCCCCGGCCATCGAATACGCCGGATGGACCTGCGCCAGCGTCATCCTGGACGAGCCCACCTCCTTCGGCTCCTACAGGCCCCGCAACGCCGGCAACGCCTACTACGGCAACGTCACCGTCCGCACGGCGCTGAAGAACAGCCTGAACATCCCTGCGGTAAAGGTGCTGCAGAGCATCGGTCTGAGCAACAGCCGCAAGTACCTCTCCGCCGTGGGCATCCCCCTGGACGATAGGGACAGCAACCTGTCCCTGGCCCTGGGTAGCATGACCTACGGCGCGTCCCCCGTGCAGATGGCCGCAGCCTACGCGCCCTTCGCCAACGGCGGCACCTTCCACGCGCCCTACTTCATCGAGCGCATCACCGACCGGGACGGCGTGATCGTCTACCAGCACCAGGACAGCGGCACCCGGGTGCTCTCTGCCCAGTCCGCCTACCTGATGACCAGCCTGCTGAAAACCGTCACCGCCTCGGGCACGGGATCCCGGCTGTCCGGCGCAGGCACGCCTGTGGCGGGCAAGACCGGCACCGTCAACGAGACCGGCGGCGGCAACCGGGACGTGTGGATGGCCGCCTATACCCCCGCGCTGTCCGTAGCGGTGTGGATGGGCTACGACAACCCGGACAGCACCCATCGCCTGCCCAACAGCGTCTCCGGCGGCACCAACCCCGCCACCCTGGCCAGGAACTTCCTCAAGGCCTGGTACACCGGCAGGGACAAGCCGGACTTCGCCCGGCCCAGCGGCATCGTCACGGCGGAGATTGACAAGAAGGCCATCGAGTGGCGGGGCCAGCCCATGCTGGCCACCAGCCTGACCCCCTCGGCCTACCGCATCACCGAGTACTTCCGGGAGGGCACCCAGCCCACCAAGGCCTCTGACGTGTGGAAGGCCCCCGCCCAGGCCAAGTCCTTCTACGTCACCCACAACGACAGCGGACAGCCGCTGCTGGTGATCGAGCCAGCCGCCACCGCAGTCTACCGCATTCAGCGGGACGCCGTGGGCGAAAGCTTCATCCTCACCGAGCTGCGGGGCTCCGCCGGGGAGACCCTCTACTACGCCGACAGCAAGGCCGCGCCGGGCGTGACCTACACCTACCGGGTGATTCCCGTCCACGCGGAGCTGCTGGACAACGGCATTCTGCTGGAGGGCGTGCAGTCCGTGCAGGTGGCCCGGACTCAGGACACCTCCCCTTCCCTGGGCCAGTGGCTGAAGAACCTGTTCACCTCCGGCCGGGAGGAGGATGCGGCCACGAAGGACAGGCCTGCCTCCATGCTCACCAACTGAAAAAAGCAGGAGAGCCTCTGCGCGCTCACCTGCTGATTGTACCCCATCAGGGCAGCGGCACAGCCTCCGCCGTCAGTATAAGCCCCTGCTCTGCCAGCCAGGCCGACGCCTGCTCCGCCGTGGTACAGGCCGCAAGCTCCGTATCATCCAGGAAGCTCACCTGCATTAGCGCAGCGCCGTTCTCCGTGCGCCAGACCGCCAGGACAGGCACGGTGTCCTCATACAGCAGCATCAGCATGCCGCTCCCCTGCGCCTGCGTGGCAAACACCTCGCTGACCTGGCAGATACTCGCCGCCGCCAGCTGCACCGTGCCCTGATGCGCGCAGAGCAGCGACTGCAGGCTGATGGGCAGCCTGCGGTTCAGCTCCGCCACGGAGGCGTCCGACAGGCCATCGCCTATCTCCCCTGCCAGGCTGCTGAGCATCTCCACCGTGTCCACCCGGTACATCCGTGCCGGCGTATCGTGGTTGCCCTCGGCCCAGCCGCGAATCGTCACCAGGATATCCTCCGAGGCCGTCATGGTGGCCAGGAAGGCCTCATCCTCCGCCAGCGCATCCATCCGCGCCGCAAGCTCCGCCGCCCTTTGGGCCAGCAAATCCTCCGCCAGGGCGGGAGCCGTCATGAGGCACAGCGCCATCAGCAGCGCAAACAGTCGTTGCATGGAATCATCCTTTCATCCATATGAAAGAAAAAGGGAGAGCATCCGGCTCTCCCTTTTGCATGCTGATTGTATGCTCCGCCTTACTTCTTCCGGCGCAGGAAGGCAGGCACGCCGCGCTGGTCCATCTCAATGGCGGAGGGCTGGGGCGGGGTCTGCTGCTGGGGCGCGGGCTGGACAGGAGCGGACTCCTGCTGGTTGCCAAAGGCGGACTGGTAGGGCTGCTGGGGCTGGTTGCCGAACAGCTGGCTGGTGCCGTAGGGCGCAGTCTGCTGGGGCGCAGGCTGGGCGGGCGTCTGCTGCTGGGGCTGATAGCCGAAGCCCTGCTGATAGCTACCCACGTTCGGCACGCCCATGGAAGGCCGCTGCGCGCTCATGAAGCCGGTATTGTCCATGCCCTGTTGGGTCTGCTGGGTGGAGAAGCTGCTGGTGAAGCCGGCTTCCTCGTAATCCGCAGCGGCAGGGGTGGAGGGCCGGGGCGCGGCGGTGTAATTGCCGAAGCTGCTGGCCGCGGTGTAGCCGGAGCCGAACAGGCGCTCCTTCTCCAGCTCACGGGGCTTCTTGGCAGGCTCCTTGGGCGGGAAGGGGGTCTTCTCGAAGCCGGTGGCGATGACGGTGATGCGCACCTCGTCGCCCATGGTTTCGTCGATGCCCGCGCCGAAGATGATGTTCGCCTCGGGATCAGCGGCCTGCATAACCAGGTTGGCCGCCTCGTTGATGTCCACAATGCTGATGTCCTCGCCGCCGGTGATGTTGATCAGCACAGCGCGGGCGCCGTCGATGTTGGTCTCCAGCAGCGGGCTGGAGATGGCGTTCTTCGCGGCCTCCACCATACGGTTCTCGCCCCGGGCGGTGCCGATGCCCATATGGGCCATACCGCCGGACTCCATGACGGTCTTCACATCGGCGAAGTCCAGATTGATCAGCGCAGGCACGGCGATCAGGTCGCTGATGCCCTGGATGCCCTGGCGCAGCACATCGTCGGCAATGCGGAAGGCTTCCAGCATGGTGGTACCCTTGCTGACCACCTGCAGCAGCCGGTCGTTGGGGATCACCACCAGGGTGTCCACCCGCTGCTTCAGGTCGGCAATGCCCATCTCGGCATTCTTCATGCGCTGCTTACCCTCGAAGGCGAAGGGTTTGGTGACCACGGAGATGGTCAGCGCGCCCAGATCCCGGGCAATCTCGGCCACAATGGGCGCCGCGCCGGTGCCGGTGCCGCCACCCATGCCCGCCGTGACGAACACCAGGTCAGCGCCCTTGAGCGCCTGGGCGATCTCCTCCCGGCTCTCCTCGGCAGCCCGGCGGCCCACCTCGGGCACAGCGCCAGCGCCAAGGCCCTTGGTCAGCTTTTCGCCGATCTGGATCTTGGTCTGCGCGCCCGAAAGGGCCAGCGCCTGGCGGTCGGTGTTGATGGCGATGAACTCAACGCCCCGCAGCCCGGCCTCCACCATGCGGTTCACGGCGTTGGTACCGCCGCCGCCGCAGCCTACGACCTTGATAGAAGCAAAACTGCCCTGGTCGGCATCCTGGAACTCAATCACTTTGCATCCTCCTGACATTGATGGACGACGTATCGTCATTTGATTTTGGTCTGTGGAAGGTTATGCGCCCGATGGGGTCTCAGCCGCCCAGCAGGCTGCGGAAGAAGTCCTTCACCGCACCGCCGACGCCCGCGGAGGGCTGGCGCTGCTGCTCGATGGTGTCGATGATCAGATCCATCAGGCCCAGGGTGCTGGAGAAGGCATGGCTGTTCATCTTGGTGGTGCGCTTGGGCGTCTCCCGCACAGGCCGGCCCAGCTTGTTGGACAGGTAGTCCTTGCCGCCCCGGTTGAAGCTCAGGCCGCCGCCGGTGAGGTAGATATTGGACCAGTTGCCCAGCTTGATGCCGCTGTCGTCAATAGCCTTCTGGATCTCCTCGGCAATCTCGTCCACCCGGGCGGTGATGATCTCCGTCACCTCGTCGCGGGTGAAGGAACGGGGCTTCTGCCCGTCCACGCCGGGGATGTCGTAGGTTTCGCCCTGGGTGGCGATGCCGTAGACGTACTGCCGCTTGATCTTCTCCTCGGCGTCCTTGAGGGGAATATCCAAGCCCATGGACAGATCCGCCGCGATGTTGCCGCCGCCGATCTCGATGGTCTTGTGGAAGATCAGCGCGTCACCCTCCACCGCCATGACCTCGGTGTTCAGATAGCCGATGTCGATGAGCACGGCGGTGCGGTCACGATCCTCCTCGGGCAGATAGAGCATGGCCTCGCCCGCGGGGGTGGAGTAAAAGCCGCTGGCCGTCACGCCGATGTCGGTCAGCCGGTTGGTGATTTCATCCACAAAGAACTGGTTGGCCACCACGAAGGAGATCATCGCGCTGAGCTCCCGGCCCTTCATGCCCACGGGCTCCAGGGTCTTCTTGCCGTCGTCCACCATAAACCACGCGGGGCTGGAATGAACAACGATGCCCGGCATGCTGCCCAGGCTCTTGGTGGCCTCGCGGAAAATCTTCTTCACGTCGCCCGCATCCACCCGGGGATCGGGGCCCTTCAGGGCAACCCGGGCCTCCGTGGCGTACACCTTTGTGAAGGCGCCCGGCACGCCCACGTTGATCTCCCGCAGCTTGCGGTGGCTCTGCTTTTCCGCCTCGCTGATGGACAGGCGGATCTTCTCATCCAGCTCGCCCGGATTGTTCCACCCTTCCTCCAGATAGCCGTCATACATCGCGATACCGGCGCCCACAATGTCGCAGCGCTGGCTGCCGCTGTTTTCGGCGACCAGGGTCACGATCTTGCTCGTCCCAAAGTCGATAGCCGCTACCGTGGTCTTCATAGGTTCCTCATACCCCCTGTTTCCCGGGCCACCCGTCCGTCGGACGGTCCACAGGACATTTCAGCACAAAAGCCGTCCCACCAGGATGCCTGTCCGGCCCTTATGACCGGCACGCGGGTGCTTTTGCCCGGCAAGGCCGCCTCCGTAACCATGCGGACATGGAAAAAGGCAGCCAAATTCATCATCCAATATACCAATTTTCATTATACCCGTTTTTCCCCATGATTGCAAGAGCTTTCCCCGGCCGGAACCATGGAATCCCCACATTTCCGCGTAAATTTTTCCTCCTGATCAGGCAGATTCCGGAATGTAGGTGGGGTTGACGGGTACGCTGACGTCCACCGTGCCCGCGCCGTAGCCCTCCTGCCGCAGCCAGTCAAGGGTCATGAGCATGGCGCGCAGCTTGGCGTGGAGGTTCTCCGAATTGCCCAGGCGCACGGAGTATCCGTCGGTGGATACGAGGAATAGGTTGTCCATATCACTCAGATCCAATTCCAGTATCTGATCCATGGCGCCCATCACCTTCATTTCCAGCAGCGCCGTGACGTAGACCTCCATCTGCGCGGTTTTGTTCAGCACCAGCTGCCGCCCCACCTCGCACACGCGGATGTCCATGCCCTCCACCGCCACCAGGCCCGGATGCGGCATTTCCGTGTCGAGGGACTCCTCCAGAACCATGCCCCGGTTGTCCGCCGTGTAGAGGATGCCGCAGTACTTGATCACCGCCGCCGGGGTGCGTTCCCGCACCTGGATCACCAGCTTGTCCGGCAGCTTCACGTCCACGCACACAAAGGACAGGTAGCGGTTGCTCTCGATGCCCCGCTCCACCGCCTCCTGTTCCAGCGAGAGGGTGTTCATGCCCTCCGTGATGCCCGACAGGCGGATGACCTCCTCCGCGCTGATGGTTCTGTTGCCCTCCACCGCGATGGACCGCACCCGGAACACCGTCCCGCACACCAGGAAGCCCGCTGCCAGCACCACCGCCACAATCAGGATGATCCACCTTAGGGCATGTCCATCCTGCCGGGAGGCCGGCTTTTGCGGAACCGGCCCCGGCGCGGCCTGCAGGTCGCCCACATTGTGCCAGAAGGTACGATCCCGGTCGTAAAGGTTGTCCGAGCGGGCCTGGCGCAGCTCCGGTGCCTCGCCGGGTTCGTCAAAGGGATCCGGCGGGGCGCTCTGCCAGGGCTGTGCCTGCGGCGGAATGGGCTGCTGCCAGGGGCCGCTGGACTGGTCGGGATTCGCCATGCCCTGGGGCGGAACCGGCTGCTGCCAGGGGCCGCTGGCCTGCCCGGGAACCAGCCTGCCCGTCTGACCCTGCCGGCGATAGGGCATATCCGCCCCCCTGCCGCCGGAGCCCAGGGGCTTCTGCGCCTGCGCGCCGTCCTCCACAGGACGGCGCACCGGGCCGGTCACCTGACGCGGGCCGCTGTTCTGCTTCCAGTTGGGTTCCATGGTGCGTATCTCCTCTCCTGCTTATGCTTCCGCGCGGGTGATGCGCGCCCCCAGCGCGCCCAGCTGACGCTCCAGATGGTCATACCCCCGGTCGATCAGCTCGGCCCGATCCACCTGGGTCACGCCTTGGGCCCGGAGCCCCGCCAGCACCAGCGCAGCCCCGCCCCGCAGATCCCGCGCCGTCACCCGTGCGCCGTAGAGCTGCTCCACGCCCCGCACCACGGCCGTCCTGCCGCTGCACAGGATGTGCGCGCCCATCCGGTTCAGATCCCCCGCGTGGGTGAAGCGGTTCTCGAACACGTTCTCCACAATGACCCCGGTGCCCTCCGCCGTGCACAGAAGCGCCAGCATCTGCACCTGCATATCCGTGGGGAACCCTGGGTAGGGCTGCGTCTGCAGCTGGGCGAAGGCCGTCAGCCGCCGGGGCGCCGTCAGGGCCAGCATCCCCGCGCCCTCGCGGATCACGCAGCCCATCTCCTTCAGCTTGATGTTCACCGCCATCAGCTCCGCCACGGGGGCGTTGTGCAGCTCGATGTTGCCGCCGGTGATGGCTGCCGCCGCCAGCAGCGTTCCCGCCACAATGCGGTCGGGAATGGGCTGCCAGGTCACACCGTGAAGCCGCTTCACCCCGGTGACGCGGATGGTCTGCCCGCCCGCGCCCTCCACGCGCCCGCCCATGGCGTTGATGAAGTTCTGCAAGTCCACGATCTCCGGCTCCCGGGCGGCGTTGTGGATCACGGTCACCCCCTCCAGCAGCACGGCGGCCATCATGGCGTTCTCCGTGGCGCCCACGCTGGGGTAGTCGAAGTGAATCTCCCCCGCCCGCATGCGGGAGCCGTCGCAGTGGATCAGCCCGCCCTCCTCTGTGATGGACACCCCCAGGCACCTTAGCCCCGTCAGGTGCAGGTCGATAGGCCGCAGCCCGATCTCGCACCCGCCCGGGAAGGTCACCGTCGCCCGGCGGAAGCGGCTGAGGATCGGCCCCAAAAGAAAGATCGACGAGCGGATCTGCTTGGACAGCCGGTCCGGCATCTCCCAGCTATGTAGGCTCTGGGAGGCGATGCGCAGCCCGCTGCCCTCGCGCGTTACCTCCGCCCCCAGCACGCCCAGGATGTCCGCCATGCTGCGCACATCGGCAATATCCGGCACCTCCGTCAGGGTCACGGGGTCAGGGGTCAAAACCGCCGCCGCCATCAGCGGCAGCACGGCGTTCTTCGCGCTGTCCACCCGCCACGTACCCTCCAGCCGCCTGCCGCCCTCCACCAGGAAACACGCCATGGTACCACCTCCGTTTTCGCTGCTTCAGCGTATGCGAAAGCGGAAGGGAGGTGCGGGAGGTTCAGGTTTCCATGCGTCCGGCGGTGCGGGAGATGTTCAGCAGGATCCCCACCGCCGCCATGGTGATGGAAATGGACGTACCGCCCGCCGAGAAGAAGGGCAGCGGCAGCCCCGTGGTGGGCAGGATCCCGATGACCACGCCCATATTCAGGAACGCCTGCACGGAGATCGAGCAGGTGATGCCAGCCGCCAGCAGCGCGCCGAACTTGTCCCGGCAGCGCATGGCAATGCGCATGCCCGAGAGCATGAAGCACACGAACAGCGCCATCACCGCCAGGCACCCGCACAGCCCGAAGTCCTCCCCCACAATGGCGAAGATGAAATCGCTCTCCGGGTAGGGCAGGTAGGCGTACTTCTGCCGCCCCTTGCCCAGCCCCATGCCGAACAGTCCGCCCGAGCCGAAGGCAATCAGCGATTGGGCCAGCTGGTAGCCTTCGTCGTTCATCTTGGCGAAGGGGTCGGTGAAGGACAGCAGCCGCTCCCGGCGGTAGGGCGCGCTCCAGGCATAGAAGCCGCCCACTCCCAGGCCCCCCAGAAGCATCAGCAGGATGTGCTGCCACTTCGCCCCCGCCATGATGATCATCAGGAAGCTGACGATGAGGATGCTCCCGGCGGTGGACAGATTCGGCTGCTGGAGAATCAGCAGGAACATAATCCCCGGCACCAGCAGCACCGGCACAATGCCGAAGAAAAGCGAGCGGATCTTTTGCCCCCGGTAGGTCAGGGTGGTGGCCATGTACAGGACGATGGCGATCTTCGCCAGCTCCGAGGGCTGGAAGCTCATCCCCGCGACGGACAGCCACCGGCGGGAGCCGTTGACATAAACGCCCACGCCGGGGATGATCACCAGCATCAGCAGCACCGCGCTGAGCGCAAGGCCCCCGATCACCACCCAGGTGTCCCGCCAGAAGCGGTAAGGGATCCGGCTGGTCACAAGCATGGCGGCAGCCCCCAGGGCAATGCCGATCAGCTGCTTCTTCACCTCCGCCAGGGGGTCGCCCGTGTCCTGGGCGGTGTAGTAGGTGGCGGAGAAGAGAACCAGCAATCCCGCGAGCAGCAGCATGATGACCACCGCCATCAGCGTGCCGTCCACGGGATTGCGTTTCCTTTGCAGGATGTGATTCGTTTGCTTTTGTGCGCTTTTCGAGGTTTGTTGCTCGCGCAGCATAGCCGTTCCTTTCACCCTGGGGGAGCAAAGGGAAGCGCAGACAGATGGATTAGTTCAGTTTGTTGACCAGTTCCTTGAAGATGCGGCCCCGGGCCTCGTAGTCGGAGAACATGTCGAAGGAGGCGCAGGCCGGAGACAAAAGCACGTTCCAGCCCTCCGAGGCCAGGGCGCGGCACCGGTTGATGGCGTCCTCCAGCGTATCCGCCCGGTGAATGCGGGTGTAGCCGTTCTCCCGGCAGGTGCGCTCGATCTGATCCGCCGTCACGCCGATGAGCACCGCCTCCCGGATGAAGGGCGAGGCCAGCATCTCCTTCACCATGGGGGTGAAGTCGCAATGCTTGTCATACCCGCCCAGGATGATGGCGGTGGGGCGATCCATGGTCTGGATGGCCTTGATGGTGGAGTCCACGTTGGTGCCCTTGCTGTCGTTGATGTAGCGCACGCCCTCCAGCTCCCGCACAAACTCGATGCGGTGCTCCACGCCCTTGAAGGTGCGCAGCGTATGGCGGATCACCGGGGCGGGCACGTCCATGGCCGTGGCGATGCAGGTGGCCGCCAGGGCGTTCTCCAGGTTATGGGGGCCGGGGATGTAGATTTCCTTCACCTGGCAGACAGGCCGCTCCGTACCCTTCCAGCGCACCATGAGCATATCCCCGTCCACATACGCGCCGCAGGCCACCTTCTTCTTGCGGGAGAAGAGCATGACCTGACTCTTCACCTGCTTCACCAGAGGCGCCAGGGCGGGATCGTCGGCGTTGAACACCGCTACGTCCTCGCTTGTCTGGTTGCGGAACATGCGCATCTTCATGGCGGTGTAGTTTTCCATGGTGCCGTGGCGGTTCAGGTGATCCTCGGTGATGTTCAGCAGCGCGGCAGCCTTGGGATGGAAGGTGTCCGCCGTCTCCATCTGGAAGGAGCTGACCTCACAGACGAACATGTCATCCTTGCGGCTGTCCAGCGCAGCCGCGCTGTAGGGATAGCCGATATTGCCCACCACGTGGGTCACCCGGCCCGCGTTGCGGAAGATTTCCCCCAGCAGGGATACCGTGGTGGTCTTGCCGTTGGTGCCGGTGACGGCCACCATTTCCCCCTGGGCCAGCTGGTAAGCCAGCTCCAGCTCGCCGGTAACATAAGCGCCCTGTTCCTTCGCCTTGAGGACGAAGGGGGCCGTGTCCGGGATGCCGGGGCTGATGACCAGCGCGTCGATGCCCTCCAGGCACTCCCCTGCGGGTTTGCCCAGCTGCCATTCCACCGGAAGCGACGCAAGAGGAGCCACGGCGTCGCCCAGCTCCTCCCTGCTCTTGGAATCATTCACAATCACCTGCGCGCCGTGCTTCACCAGCAGCTGCGCAGCCGCCACGCCGCTGCGGGCCATGCCCACCACCAGCACGCGCTTGTTCTGATAATTCATCATCTGTCACACTCCTTTCGGGTTTTTCAGATGGCTGGTCTTACACCAGCTTCAGGCCGATCACGGACAGCACCGCCACCACCGACAGGATGGCCGTGCACACCGCGTAGCCCAGGACGATCTGCGTCTCCTTGTAGCCGCACAGCTCGAAGTGGTGATGGATGGGCGTCATTTTGAACAGACGTCGTGGCTCGCCAAAGAGCTTGCGGGTCGCCTTGTAGTAGTACCGCTGCAGGATCACGCTCACCGAGGACATGACCATGGTGAAGGAAATCAGCAGCAGCAGGAAGGGCTGGCGCAGCAGCATCGCCATGCCCACCGTGGCCCCGCCGATGAACATGGAGCCCGTATCCCCCATGAACACCGTGGCCGGATAATGGTTGAAGCGCAGGAACCCGATGCACGCGCCGCACACCGCCATGCCGAAGATGGCCACAGCCTGCAGGTTCGCCGCCCAGGCCGCATCCACAGGCGCCACGGCCAGCGCGAACATCAGCGCGATGCCCGCCCAGGCCAGGCTTCCCACAGACGCCACGCTGGACAAAAGGCCGTCCAGGCCATCCTGCAGGTTGGCGCTGTTGATCATGAACAGGATCGTCAGGGAGAGAAGCGGGATGTAGAACAGCCCCAGATCCCACTCCGCGTTCACGAAGGGGACGATAATGCTGGAGCCCACCTGCGGGTGCAGGTAGCAGTAGGTGGAGAAGCTCACGCACACGAACACCTGGCCGAAGATCTTCTGCCAGGGGGTCAGGCCCAGGGAGCGCTTCTTGACCACCTTGATGTAGTCGTCCGCAAAGCCCACCGCCATGGACAGCCCCGCCACCAGAACCAGCGGCAGCATGAAGCCCCAGCCCGGCGTGCCGATCTGGCACACAAGCGCGGCCACCACCGCACCCGCGGCGATCATCAGCCCGCCCATGGTGGGGGTACCCTGCTTGGTCTTGTGGCTCTGCGGGCCAAGCTCATAGATGGTCTGTCCGAACTTCATTTTCCGCAGCACGGGGATGAACTTCGGCCCCATGGCCAGCACCACGGCGGCGGAAACAATCAGGGCAATGAGCATCCTTAGCATGGGTGAGACGGCCTCCTGTCATCAGCAATGAAAATCAATGGCCCGCGCGCATTTCCTCCAGCAGCTCCTGCACCACAACCTTCTCGTCGAAGGGGTGCTTCACGCCCTGGATGTCCTGATAGGTCTCGTGGCCCTTGCCCGCCAGGACGATGATGTCGCCCTCCCGGGCAATCTCCATGGCGTGGCGGATGGCCGCCCGGCGGTTCTCGATGACCTCATAGGGCTTGCCGGTGGGCTTGATGCCCTCCTCGATGGCCGCAAGGATCGCCATGGGATCCTCCGTGCGGGGGTTGTCCGAGGTGAGGATGCACAGATCCGACAGCCGACCGCCGATCTCGCCCATGATGGGCCGCTTGCTCCGGTCCCGGTCGCCGCCGCAGCCGAACACCGCGATCAGCCGGCCCCGGGTGAACTCCCGCACGGTCTTGAGGATGTTCTTGAGGGAATCCGGGGAATGGGCGTAGTCCAGGATCACCCGGTAGGGCGTGCCGGTGGGCAGCATCTCGATGCGCCCGGGAACGGAGGTCATGCTCTCCAGGCCCTGCTGGATGTTTTCCGCACCGATGCCCAGAATCATGGCGCAGCTGGCGGCGGCCATGGCGTTGTAGATGTTGAACATGCCGGTCATGTGCAGGTGCACCCGCACAGGATGCATGCCCTGCAGCTTCAGCTCGAAGGCCACCCCGTCCTCGCTGATCTCAATATCCCGGGCGAAAAGATCCGCGTCCACGCAGATGCCGTAGGTGATGTGGGGAATCGTCAGGCTCTCCAGCACCCGGGGGGAGGTCTCCTCGTCGGCGTTGAGGGCGGCGTTGCGCACCATGCCGGAGGTGAAGAAGCTCTTCTTGGTGAGGAAGTACTGCTCCATGGTGTGGAAATAATCGAGGTGATCCTGGCTGAGGTTGGTGTAGCAGCCCACCTCGAAATTCAGCCCGTCCAGGCGGTGCATGTCGATGGCGTGGGCGGAAACCTCCATCACCACCACCTGAACACCCTCGTCCGCCATGGCCCGCAGGTCACGTTGCAGGTCGATAGGGTCAGGGGTGGTCAGACTGCCGGGCAGACGGCGGCTGCCGATCATGTTGCCCGTGGTGCCGATCAGGCCGCACCGATACCCCGCCTGCTCGCAGATGGCCTTGGTCATGTAGGAGGTGGTGGTCTTGCCCTTGGTGCCGGTGATGCCGATGAGCTTCATTCCCCGGGCCGGGTTGCCATAGAAGGCGGCAGCCAGCCGGGACATGGCGGCACGGCCGTTGCTGACCCGCACCTGGGGCACAGCGATGGGCAGGAAGCGCTCCACCACCAGCGCCGCGCAGCCGTTCTCCACCGCCTGGGGAGCAAAGTCATGGGCGTCAAAGCGCGCACCGGGGATGCAGAAGAACACCCCCCGGTCCACCTTTTCCCGGCTGTTGCTGGTCACCGAGGCAATCTCCACGGACATGTCGCCCCTTGTCTCCACCAGATAGGGTAATTCCTTGATCAATTCACACAGCTGCATAGTCTGCTCCTCTTCATCCTGGATATGTTCACATGGATTTGTATCATTCATTCGTGCCGTCCGGGGACAGCGTGACCGTCATAGTGCTGCCCGGGGCCACATACTCCCCTGCGCCGGGGCTCTGGCGCACGCACAGCCCGCTGCCCTCCATGGACAGCTTCAGCCCCCGCAGCCTCGTCAGCCGGGCGCAGTCCACATCGCTCATGCCGATGAGATAAGGCACCTGCACCAGCGTCTCCGGGGTCAGGCCGCTGTCCGGGGCGGTATAGGCCATCACATGCCCGCCGGATACCAGCGTGGCTCCGGCCGGGGGCAGCTGAGAGAGCACAACGTCCGCGGCGCCGTCGTCCATCAGCTCCAGACCCACCCCTGCAAGTGTACGCCTTGCGGAGGAAATCGTCAAGCCCACAATGTCAGG
>JAXEEE010000023.1:0-79309 GCA_034104265.1 Eubacteriales bacterium
AATGACGCAGATAAAAATGCCTTGCGCTGTTACGGCAGCGGTAGGCCTGCCCCGGGGTATAGAACTGGTTCATGAACTGCTGCAGGTCTGTCACCCATTGGGCAGCAGTGGTGCGCTGACTTGCGCGGGCCTGGATGCTGGAAGCGTCATAATCAAAGGTGCGATAGAAATCCCTGACCAGCTGCGGCGACACCATTTCCTTCAGATAGGGCGCACCGATGGGCACCGTCAGATCAGGATAGTTGTGAATGAAGGGGCATTTGCCGTTCACCAGATGATCCAGCCTCGGGTTATCGGAGGTGGAATCCTTGATGACGACCAGATTCTTGCCGGTGAAGGGATGGAAGTTGTTCATCAGCAGCTGGAAAATGTGAACGGCCAGGGCGAAATTGTCGCTGTGCACCGAGAAAATGGCGCCTGGAGAACGCAGGTTGCGCCCCTGCAGCTCCGGCGCCAGATAATCCTGCGTACCGGCGCAGCAGCGGAAATGCATGCCCGAGGCGGTATCCAGCAGATCAAAGCTGTCGTTGTCCAGCATGGTGATGAGGCCCCCGGGCGAGACCATGATGTTCTTGCAGTTCAGGTCGCCCACGATGCAGTTGCGGGCATGGAGATAGGCCACGGCCTTGGCCAGGTTCAGGGCCACCTGCAGGTTGAACATCCAGTTGTAATCGGGGAACATGGCCTGCGCCTTGGGCATATCGCAGCCGCGGGCGACAGTGCAGATTTCCACACCGTTCTGGATAAAGGGCATGGTGTAGCCGATGAAGGCGCCATGATCATCGCAGAGAATATCCTGCGGCCAGGCCAGGGAGAGAATCACCTTGCCCTGGCTGTCCCGAAGATCCTCGATGGGATGCTGCACCATGTAGCGGATTTTTTGTTCGACCTCGGGATCCACCTTCTTATAAATTTTCCCCACCAGTTTTTGCCCGGCAATTCGGTAAACGCGCCCCTCGCCGCCCGCGCCGATTTCCTTTTCCAGCGTGTAGCGCCGCCCGTTCAGGCCGCAAACCGGGCTGCCTTCCTGTACAGCCATACCGCCACCTCTTGTGCAAATGATTTCATATTCTATTGTAGCGAATGTGAAATCAGGGGAGCAAGGAAATTTCCGGCGAATCGCTGCACAAAAAGAACTATTTTCGGGCATCCGCCAAGGCCGCATCCTTCTCTTGCACAAAACGGATGAATTTGCGCACAAAAACGAAAAATGGCCGGCACATGCTTGAAAAACGACAGCCGGATAGGGTATGCTTATGCCGTCAACGATTTGAGAAAGGTGCTGGCTCAGGTGGAGAGAATCACGCTTTCCCTCAAAAACATCTATCGGCTATTGATGAATGATGATTTCCCGGTGTACTCGGATCGGGTCATCGGCAAAAAGCAGCGAAAAGGTCAGACGCTGCTACGCTTCTGGAAGGATATCATGGCGCACGAGTTCTGCGCCCTGCCCTACGGCAAGACAATCTGGCGGGAGGACGGCATGCGCAGCCGTTCCTTTTCCAATCTGTGCAACCGCAATGACGAGCTGAAGATTTACCACGAGTACGCCCGGGAGCTGGGCTCATGCATTTCCGCCGATACGCTGCTCCATCAGATCGAGCTGTTCGAGCATTTTCTCTTGGGCAGGGAATATTCCGACGCGGCGCTACGGTACCGTCTCAAGGCGCTCCTGCACCTGCTGGAGGATGACGAGTGCGTCACCGGGGCAATCTGCGATCACCTGAAGGAAATCTTCGGTGTGATCGTGGCAACCGCGAACTCCGAGCCGGAGATCAGCACGTTCCGCATGTCCTGCCTGCTGACAGTGATGACGCTGTATGCCGCGGCGGGGCTGGCCATGGGTGATTCGACCATGGCTGCGCTCCGGGATGATGCGCTGGGCATGGACGCTCTGTGGCAGATGCGCCGGCAGAAGCAGCAGCAGGGCAGCGGGGATGTCCGGATTCTGACAGCCTACACCGGCCTTCTGCAGGACACCAACCTGTCCAGAAACCACTTCTTCGGGCGGGAGGCGGATCTGTTCAACCTGCAGGACCTCGCGGCGTCCGGGAAAAAGTGCCTGATCTCCGGCATTGGCGGTGTGGGCAAAACAGAACTTCTGCGGCAGCTGATTCGCCGGTGCGTAGAGGAACGGCTGGTGGACAAGCTTGCCATTATCCCCTATAGGACGGATTTGGCGGAAAGTGTCCTTTACGCATTCCCCCAGCTGCGTCAGCCCGGCCAGGAGGAGACGTTGAACGTCGTGCTGCACCGATTGGAGGCGGAGGCCCAGGAAGGCAGCCTTTTGGTGCTGGTAGACAATGTTACCGGCAATACGGATTCCGATGTCGGGCTTGCCCGTCTTGCCCAGCTTCCCTGCACCGTGATGCTCACCTCCCGGCGCAAGCAGATGGAAGGCTTTGAAGCGTATCCGCTGTCGGTGCCCAATACCGATGCCTGCGAGCTGATCTTCCGGGACAATTACGGCAGTCCCCTAACAGAAGCAAACCGGCAGGAACTCCGTTCCTTCCTGTCCGACCCGGCCTTCTGCCACCCGCTGATCCTGCGCCTCATAGCCCGCGCGGCGAAAAGCAAAAACTGGTCGGTGGCGGAACTGCATCAAAGTCTGGCGCAAAGCAGCAGCTTGACCTGGATGGAGGAAGGGCGGCAGATTCGCCTTGGGCAGATTCTCACCCAATGGTATCCCGCCAGTCAGATTCCTTCGGGGTGTGGTATGTTGATCCAACTGTTTACCCTGCTGCCCCGGGATAACTATCCGGTGGATATGCTACTGGAATACTTTCCCCAGCTTTTCCCTGACGAAAAAGAGCTATCCGCCAATCTTGCCATGCTGGTCAGCCGGAGCCTGCTGGAACAGCACGACGGCGGCTATTCCATGCATCCGGTCATCGCCCAGTGTATGCGGCAGAAAAATTGGTCGGAGTCACGGCTGGAGCCCTTCCTGTCCGGCCTCAAGCCCTGTCTGCTGGAGCCGAAACTGAACATTGAGACGCTGCTGAATCAGCAATGGATCGGGCAAATTTTCATCGAAATGCTCCGTTATTTGTCCGGAAATATTTCTCCTGCCACGCTGCTTACTCTGATGGATGCCATTGTGATACAGACAGCCACACCCCAGCAAGGGGTCATTTATCATCAGTGGCTCAGCCGACTGCTGGAGCATTGCCCGGACAGGGATGATACCGTGGAGGTTGCCTGGAATCGCCTTCTTTGCTTGTGGCAGATGGCCCGGGAGGAAACGGTACAGGCCCTCTTTGATCAGCAGGAAAAAAACGCATCCGTGCCCGTCCGGCGGTATCTGGAGCTTTGCGAGGCATTTGCGCATCAATTCCAGATGTCCAATCCGAAGCTGACGGAACGAATGCTGAAAGTGATCCTGGACACACCGGAGGCACCACCGAGGTTTACCGCTTACGCATACAGGCGCCTGGGCTTCCTTGCGCAGGCAAACGGCCAGTTCGAAGAAACCCTTTCCTGGTTAAAGGCCGGCGCGGAATTTGTTTCCCAACATCCCCAGTGCGGCGATTTGCTGTGGTTTGAGTCGCTGGATGATCTGGCCAACCTTTATTTGATCTTTGGCCAGGGACAGGAAGCAAAAGTGATTTTGGACGAATTGGGAACCCAGGAAAAGCTGCTCACCATTCCCGATAACCGTATCAATTATTTGAATGCCCTCAGTATGTACGAAACAAACTTCGGGAGCCTGGAAGCTGCCTTCCAGCTGAGTGCGGAGCATTTGAATCTTGTGGATTTCTACTATGGAAAAAACTCCGAATACTATGTCAGCCTGGGCCAGTATGCCAATGTCCTTCGGCAGATGAAACGGTATGACCAGGCAAAAGCCGCCTTCGAGGAAACCCTGGAATACGGAAAGGATCATCCGCTTTTTACCGTGGTCCGGAACAATTACGCGGTGCTGCTTCTGGCCATGGGGAAACCGGAGGAGGCCCTGCTCCACATTCGCAAGGTTGTGGCGGCAGCCCGAACCCAGGGCGGCATCACCCTGGGCGAGGCCCTGCGCAACAGGGCCCGGGCCCACGGCATGCTGGGCGACTACACTCAGGAGCGCGAATGCCTTGAGGAAGCGCTGCCGCTGCTGGAACAGGCCTATGGCCCGGAGCATCCCAGACCCACGGCGGCGAGGGAGCGGCTTGCGCAGCTGCGGGAGCAGAAGACGCAGACGGTGCAGCCCTGACGAAGAATGGCGGGCACAGCTTCCGTGAATGAGAAAAGGGTTCCTGTGCCATGCATGTGAATTCCATACAAAACCGCCCGGACGGCAGACAGGCTGCGTCCGGGCGGTTGTTTGTTGTTCTGTTCCTTGTGGATATTCGGTGGTGCCGTTTCCATCGCAGAATGCTGCGCATCCTGCCCGGAAACTCTCTTGCTTTTGGGGGACGCTGGGCTGCCGCCCAGACCTGCGCAGGGGCTAACGCCGCCCCTGCACCCGCGCAAGGGGCATCGCCCCTTGACCCTTTTCGCTTCGCGATTCCTTGTGGTTAACAGGAGATGCGCATGCCGTTGACCTCCACGTCGCCATCGGCCAGGATGACGATGTAGTACCGACCGTCGATCATGCGGGTTTCCACCAGGTCGCTGTGCTCAGGATCCACCTTGATGGACACGTTGGGCGTATCGATGCGGAACTGCTTGGGGGCCACCACGTTCACCGCGGGAATGGCCGCCTGCTCGCCGAAGGATTCGGCGTACCGCTCCTCAAAGGCCGCCTGCTTCTCCTGGGATACGCCGCAGTTCTCCAGCACCTGCTTCACGTCCCGGCCCGTCAGGCACAGGGCCTCGGCGTTCTTGTCGGCCTTCTGCTCCTCGATCATCGCGCTGACCGTCTCGTGCATGGTCTGCACCACGTCCAGGCTGCACTCCTCCTGCAGGGTCTCCTGGAGAATGGCCTGCAGGGCTTCCTTCTGCTCGGGAGCGGTCATCTGGGGCTGGGCATTGAACACGCTCTGCAGGAAGGCGTCATGGAGGTCGGCAGCGTCCCGGGTGTAGTACAGGGCGCGGTGGACGTTGGCGCTGCGCTCCTCAAAGGCGGGGAACAGGAAGCCCAGGTCGGGCACACCCACCACCCAGTCGGTCTCCCGGCTGTGGAACTCGCTCTCCGCGGCGAAGTAGCGCAGGGAGGGCTTCGACTGGCGCACGGGGCACACCGCGCACAGGATGTAGCTGAACATCTCGGAGGACTGCTCCCGGTCCAGCTCATCGTCGGCGGTGCGCACAGGCAGATCGTAGCCGTCGTGCAGGAGGAGGATCAGATAATTGTCCGCCGCCTGCTGTGCATCCACGGACTGGGCCAGCTCGTCATGCTTCGCCCGCACATAGGCGATGGCCCGCCCGCAGAACTCGTCCACGGCGGATGCATCCTGCAAGCCGGTGTCACGGAGGGTCATCAGCAGGCGATGGGCCTCGCCGGTTTCGACCTGCTCCGGGGTGAAGTCGATGGGCAGGAGGTTCTGCCCCGCCGTGCCGGACAGGCACTTCTTGAACAGGGCCATGTACTTCTCGTTTTCCTCCTGGGGGAGGCGGGCCACTGCCTGGACAAAGGTGGAGATTACCTTGCCCTCACTGTCCACATAACAGCCGCGGAGCACGGTGGGGTTGCGCTTGTCCGGGTTCAGGCGGCGGCGCAGCTCGGAGAGATCCCGTTGATTCATGTTCAGTCACCTCGTCTTGGATAGGTTTTCAGCCCTGTGAGTGTAGCACATTTTGGCGGGAAGGTCAAACACACAACTTTAAGGGAACGCGAAGCGAAAACGGGTCAAGGGGTGAAACCCCTTGCGCGGGTGCAGGGGCGGCGTTAGCCCCTGCGCAGGTCTGGGCGGCAGCCCAGCGTTCCCCTTCGGCCAACAGAGTTTCCGAGCAGGCGCCGAAGGCCGCCCGCGTTGGAAACGGCACCTTCGCGCAACCTGCATCGCAGCGAACTCATCCGACAGGCCATGCAGGGTGCACAGGAACGACCTCATCCGACCTCGCTGCGCTCGGCCACCTTCCTCAAAGGGGAAGGCCATGGCGCGATGTCCTCACAACAAAAACGGCGCGCCGGAATCCGTCCGACGCGCCGCTCATGATTCACTTCTGAAAATTCTGATACTCCACCGGGAAGAACTGGAACGTGGATGGCGGCAGGGAGTTGAAGTACGCCGTGACAATCGGGTTGTCCTCGCTGCGCATCTTCTGCCGCCACTGGCTGGGGGATATGCCGTGGATCCGCCGGAACTGCCGGTTGAAGCTGGAGGGCGAGGGATAGCCCACCTGCATGCCGATCTCCGTGACGGAATACTCGCAGTTGTACAACAGCACACAGGCCCGGTCAATGCGCACCATCTGCACGTAGTCAAGGGGCGCCCAGCCCAGCACCTGCCGGAACAGCCGCCGGAAATGGGAGGTGCTCACATGGCAGAGCTGGGACAGGGTGTCGATGGAAATCTCGTTCATGTAGTTTTCCGCAATGTAGCCGATGGCCGGGGATATGCAGCCCAGCTGGCTGTTGACGTACCGGTCGCCCCGGGCCGTGCCGGAAAAGGAGCGCAGCAGCAGCAGGAACAGCGCGCAGAACAGCTCCCGCACCACATGGTGGTAGTGGGGCTGGGCCTGCTCCATCTCCTGGATGATCAGCCGCAAAAGGTCGAGGATCTCCGGGTGCTCCGCCCCCGCCAGCACGCACTCCGCGCCTCCCAGATCCCGCTGATACTCGCTGAGCTTGCCCGCCAGGCGGGGGCTAAGCTGGGGCAGCATGGCCTGGGGATCCACAAAGAGCCAGTTCCAGCGGCAGGTCGTGCCCTCGTCCACCAGATTGGCGTGGGGCACGTTGGGCGGGGCGATCACCACACAGGGCGCCTCAAAGCGCACCTGCTGATCCCCCACGTAGTACACGCCGCTGCCCTCGAACAGGTAGCCGATCTCCATGCAGTTGTGGAAGTGCATGCGGGTGACGGGCTCCCGCTGGCACCGCCAGGAATCCCCCAGCAGGCCGATGACAGGAAAATTGGCGGGCAGATCAAAGTGCCGGTAGAAAATGTTCTGCGGCACGTCCCTTCCCTGCTGCATGCGCCCTCACCTCACCCTCTGTACCCTTCGCGAAAGCAACTCCGATTGGGATGCATTATAGCACGGCTTCCCATTCTGTCAAGGGGTGGGCGGCCAACAGTATGTTACGCCAGGCGGCTGGCAGCCTCCACCACCCAGGAGAAGCGGTTTACATCCACCGTGGCGGGCAGCGTGCAGTCCGCCCCCAGGATCACGCCGGTCTTGCCGGCACGCTGGATCAGCCGGGCCGTCTCGGCCTCAACCTCCTCCCGGGTGCCGCTGTACAGGACGCCCTGGGGCCGGTTGTCAAAGCCGCCCAGCACGCACCGCCCGCCGAAGAACTTCATACCCTCCACCAGGTTCATGTTCTCCACAAAGCAGGCCCAGTTCACCGCCTTGGCGGGATAGTCCTGCCAGATTTCCAGGTTGTTGGGGATGCCCGCCCAGCCGCAGCAGTGCAGCACGTTGGTCTCGCTGAACTTGTTGGCGTGCTCCAGCACCCGCTTGTCCGTGGGGGTGATGAGCCGGCGGTATTCCTCGGGGGTGAAGCGGTTCTTCTCGCCGCCCTGCACGCAGTAGTAGATGCCGTCGATGCCCGCATCGGTGATCAGCAGCTCGCTGAGGGTGCAGCAGTCCTCCGCGATCACATCCAGGGCGTAGGCGATGGCCTCCGGCTCCCGGCGCAGATGATCCATGACCAGGTCGTCCCCCACGCCGAAGCGGATCAGCGAGAAGGGCGCAAACACGTTGTAGATCACCACCATGTCGTCCTTCAGGCCGGCCTTCACCGCCCTGGCCCGCTCCACCTGCTCCCGGATGAAGGGGGAATCCTTGCCCAGGGGCTTCATGGCGTACCAGTCCCCCGGCTCCTTCACGGCCTTGGCCACGGGGTTGGGGTAGTCGAAGTAGCTGTCGCACATGATCTTCACCATATCCACGTCGATATGGTTGTAGTAGTCCAGGTGCGCCTGGACGCAGGCCTCACCCACGCCCTGCTCCGCCTGGAAATGGAACCAGAAGCCCACCGGGGGACGGTCCACCGGTTGAAGATTCATCGCTGCAAGAACCCGTTCACGCTTGTTCATGGCTGTATTCCTCCCTGCATTATCCGTTTTATTTGGCGATCATCATATCCAGGATCACGCGATCCGTGCGCTTCATGCCCTCGCTGCCCAAGTTGGCCAGGTTGCGGATGCTGTTCTCCACATCCGCGGCGATAATACCGTCCAGGCTGGTGGCCCCTACCCCGGCCATGGCCAGCTGGGCGCACTGCATGGCGCTGGCCACAGAGCTGGCGATCTTCAGCGCACAGCTGGACTTGGCGCCGTCGCAGATCAGGCCGGAGATGTCGGCGATCATGTTCTGGATGGCGAAGTGGATCTGCTCCAGTCCGCCGCCCATCAGGTACACCACCCCGCAGGCGGAGCCGATGGAGGAGGCGATGGCGCAGCCGCACAGGGGCGACAGCCGCCCGATGTAGGTCTTGATGTGGATGGTGATCAGCTGGCTGAGGGCCTCGGCCCGGAGCATGGCCTCCTCATCCGCGCCCAGCTTCCTGGCGGTGGCTGCCACCGGCAGCGATGCGCAGATGCCCTGGTTGCCGCTGCCCGCCGTGCTCATCACCGGCAGCATGCAGCCCGCCATGCGGGCGTCCGCCGCCGCCGCCGTGTAGGCCGCCGCGTACTCGCTCACGGGCATGGCCTCCATGTCCCGGCCGCTTTGCAGCACCTTGCCCACCCGCATGCCGTAGTCCTGCTGCAGGCCCTCGGCGGCGATGGCGTCGTTCATGGCGATGACCTCCCGGAGGAAGTCCAGCTCCTTCACGTCTACCCGGCGGATGAACTCGAAGATCCCCGCCACGCTCAGGTCGTGGGCAGCCTCCGCGCCGGGATGCCGGGTTTGATTCTCCCGCTGCTCGATCACCTGACCGTCGCAGGCCAGGTAGGTCACGCCGGTGTGGGTGTCCTCAATGACACACACCGCCTCATGCTCCCCGGCGGATACCCGGGCCTCAATGTACAGCTTTTTGTCCGTTTCCTTGGGCTGAACATGGATGCGGCCCTCGCCCACCATGGCCTTGGCCTGCCCGCACTGCTCCGGGGTCGCGCCGGAGAGCACCTCCAGCCCGTAGCAGGAGTGCCCCGCGATGCATCCCAGGGCCGACGCGATCTCCAGCCCCACCATGCCCGTCCCGGGAATGCCCACTCCCATGGCGTTTTTCAGAATGTTGCGGCTGACCGAAAGGTCAATCCGCTCCGGCATGCAGCCCAGGGCTTCCCTGGCCCGCACCACCGCCAGCGCCACGGCAATGGGCTCCGTACACCCCAGGGCCGGCTTGATCTCGCGCCTGAGCGCGTCCAGATATTTCTGATCGTCCATGTCATTTCTCCTTGCCCACGTCCATGCCGTTGAGCGCAACAATGCTCATGGCGTAAACGCGCATAAAGTTCAGCGTGTGGTCGATGTCCTCGCTCTCATCGCACTGGTGATAATCGCCCCGGCCCTTGCGGAAGATGTGCGGGGGGAACTCCCGCCCCGGCATTCCCGGCCCGAAGCCGAAGGCATTGGGCAGGTACGCCGCATAGTTGCCCCCGGACATGACAAAGGGCTTGCTGTCCTGGCCCATGACCTCATTGTAGGTGTCGGTCAGGGCAGTCACCACGGGATGATCCATGGAGAAGGAGCAGGAGGGCCGCAGCCGCACCTGCCGCACCGACGCGCCCACGCCTGCGGCCTTCGCTTCGGCCCGGGCCGTCAGCTCCGCCGCGTCCGCCGTCACCGGCACGATGATGTATACCTTCGCCTCCAGCCGCTCCCCGTCGCAGACAAGCTCCGTCGCGCCCATCTGCAGCGCACCGGACAGCTCGTCCGCATAGTCGATGCCCAGGCTCTCCCCGTGCCAGCTGTCCAGCAGGGTGCGCAGCTTCCGCAGCTTGTCCACCTCGGCGGGATAGGTTTCTCCCAGCATGTCCATCAGGCGCAGGATAGCGTTGTCTACCCTGGCTGCGTTGAAGATATGGGACGAATCCCCCCGGGCGGTCAGGGCGCGGCCGTCCTCCAGCAGGGCGGTGATTTCCTCCGGGGTCACGGAGGGGTTGTTGCTCTGGCGGATGGTCACCTGATGAGCGAAGGGCACGCTCACCCCCAGCACCATGCACCCCCGCTGGGCGCAGCACACCGGGAAGCCCGTGTCCGGCACAATGGACAGATCCGGGCAGGGATAGTGGGCCGCGAAGTACCGGGCGTCCTCCATGCCGGTCTCCTCGCTGGTACCCATGTACAGGCTGTAGCGGTGCTTCAGCGGCACGCCCAGCTCCCGCAGGCAGTTCATCACATGGAACACGCCGATGGCCGCCATCTTGTTGTCCTGCACGCCCCGGCCGATCAGGTAGCGGTTGTCCACCAGCGTCCCCTCAAAGGGCGGGTAGTCCCAGTCCGCGGGATCCGGCACGGGCACCACGTCCAGGTGCGCCCAGATGCCAACCTCCCCCTCCCCCTCGGAGAAGGTGATGGCCCCTACATAGTTGTCGTAGTTCCGGCTCCGGTAGCCGTGGCGCGCACCCAGGTCGAACATGTATTGCAGCGCGTCCCGGCATGCCTGGCCATAGGGCGGCACAGCCTCGTCCGGCACGGACACGCTGGGAATCCGCACCAGGCCGATCAGATCGTCGATAATTTCCTGCCGATGGGCCCCAAGCCATTCGTCCACCCGTGCCAGCAGCGCTTGATCCATACCTGTCACCCCTTGCATCCTAAATCAGATTGTCATTTTCCTGTGTACCATGGTATCATCATACCGTTTCATCTTCGCAAATGCACGCCGCTTTACGCCATAAAACATGCAGAAATGACCATCTTCACCGGGTTCTATGCCCGAATCTGCCCGAAACTCGCTCGAAATTCGCCATGGAGTCCGGCGGCAATCAGGGATATAATGAAGATATCCACAAGGAGGTATGCCGCATGATGGAAAACCGTCTGGCCCGGGTGCGGGCCATCATGGCCGCCCAGGGCCTCGATCAGCTGCTGATCACCCGTCCCCAGAGCATCTTCTACCTCACCGGCCAATGGGTGGAGCCCTTCGACCGGCTGGACGCGCTGGTCATTACCCCCGACAGCTGCCGGATGCTGTGCTACGTGCTGGCGGTGATCCGCCCGGAGGACTGCCAGGTCAGCGTCTATTCCGACACCGGGGAGACCATCCCCCGCCTGAGCGAGCTGATGGACCCAGGCGTCACCGGCGTGGACGGCTTCCTGCAGAGCCGCTTCCTGCTGCCGCTGATGCAGCTGCGCCCCGACCTGCAGCTGCGGGTCAGCCAGTGCGTGGACGAGGCCCGCATGATCAAGGATGAGGCGGAAATCGCCCTGCTGCGCCGGGCCAGCGAGATCACCGACAGCGTCTTTGCCGACGCCTTCTCCCAGCTGCGGGAGGGCATGACGGAGCTGGAGCTGGGCGCGGTGTTCAGCGACAGCTTCATGCGCCACGGCGTGGGCCGCTTCGCCGGGGATCCCATGGTGTGCTTCGGTGCAGGCTCCTCCGAGCCCCACCACGCCCCGGGCAACACGCCCCTGCGCCCCGGGGATACCGTCTGCGTGGACACCGGCAAGCGCATCGGCGGCTATTACAGCGACATGACGCGGACGGTGTTCTTCCGCAGCTGCTCCGACGAGCAGCGCCGGGTCTACCAGACCGTGCTGGAGGCCAACCAGGCCGCGCTGGACATGATCCGCCCGGGCGTGCTGCTCTCGGACATCCACCGGGCCGCCTGCCGGGTGATTGAGGCTGCGGGCTACGGCGAATACTACCCCCACCGCACCAGCCACGGCGTGGGCATCGACTTCCACGAGGAGCCCTTCGATGTGAAGGGCCGTCCGCTGCCGGTGACGGAGGGCATGTGCTTCTCGGTGGAGCCGGGGATCTACCTGCCGGGAAAATTCGGCGTGCGCATCGAGGATCTGGTGGTGGTCACCCACGATGGCTATAGCCTGCTGAACCACGCGCCCAAAAAACTCACCATCATCTAACCCCTCCAAGAGAACGCGCCAGCGAAAACGGGTCAAGGGGCGATACCCCTTGCGCGGGTGCCGGGGCGGCGTTAGCCCCGGCGCAGGTCTGGGCGGCAGCCCAGCGTCCCCCCGAAACCAAGCGAGTTTCCGAGCAGGCGCCGAAGGCCGCCCGCGTTGGAAACGGCACCTTCGCGCAACCTGCATCGCAGCGACCTCATCAGGCGAAACAAGCGTGGGGCCAGAGGACGCGACCTCATCCGACCTCGCTGCGCTCGGCCACCTTCCCCTGAGGGGAAGGCTATGGCATGATGCCCGCGTAGCCAAGCGGCGCACCCTCCCCAGCCTCCGGGCATCTGCACAGCAGCAGCAACGCAAAAAGCCCCGCTCCTCCCACCAGGGAAAGAGCGGGGCTTTGCTGTATTGCGAAGGTTACCGGGCCAGAATCGCCTCAATGGCGTCCAGCTCCGCCTGGGTGAAGGGCGCAGCGTCCAGCGCCTTCACGTTCTCGATGATCTGCTCGGGGCGGCTGGCGCCAATCAGCGCGGAGGTCACCACCGGATCCCGCAGCACCCAGGCCAGCGCCATTTGGGACAGGGCCTGGCCGCGAGCCTGCGCCATCTCGTTCAGCGCGCGCACCTTGTCCAGCTTCTCCGGCGTGATGGCCGAGGGCTTCAGGTACCGGGGATCATGGGCCGCGCGGGAATCCGCCGGAATGCCGTTCAGGTAGCGGTTGGTCAGAAGGCCGTTCTGCAGCGGCGCGAAGCAGATGCAGCCCACGCCCTCCTGACGCAGCACATCCGTCAGGCCGTCCTCGATCCACCGGTCAAACATGGAGTAGTTGGGCTGGTGGATCAGGCAGGGGGTGCCCAGATCCTTCAGGATGCGGATGGCCTTGGCAGCCTGCTCCGGACGGTAGTTGGAGATGCCCACGTACAGCGCCTTGCCGCTGCGCACAATCTGATCCAGCGCGCCCATGGTCTCCTCCAGGGGCGTCTCCGGGTCGGGACGATGGTGATAGAAGATGTCCACATAGTCCAGGTTCATGCGCTTCAGGCTCTGATCCAGGCTGGCAATGAGGTACTTGCGGCTGCCGTGGTCGCCGTAGGGGCCCTTCCACATGTCGTAGCCGGCCTTGGTGGAGATGATCAGCTCGTCGCGGTGGGGCTTCCAGTCCCGCAGCATGTGCACGCCGAAGTTCCGCTCCGCCTCGCCGTAGGGCGGGCCGTAGTTGTTGGCCAGGTCGAAGTGGGTGATGCCGTTGTCGAAGGCGGTGCGCAGCAGGCTCTGCTGCACGCCGAAGGGCGTGATGTTGCCGAAGTTGTGCCACAGTCCCAGGGAGATGGCCGGCAGCTTGATGCCGCTGTTGCCGCAGCGGCGGTAGGGCATGCTGTCATAACGGGTCGGGGCGGGAATATACGTCATGGCGATACCTCCTTGCATGCGTGGTTGATTTGCTTTCAGCATAGCGGATGGCGCGGGCTTTTGCAAGAGCAAATTGCCTGTCCATCGCGCAGAATCGCTGATTTTCGGGGGGGGGACGCTGGGCTGCCGCCCGGACCCGCTCAGGGGCTAACGCCACCCCTGCTACCAAAGCAAGGGGCCTCACCCCTTGACCCGTTTTCGCTGGCGCGATTCCCTTGATGATTTCGGAACCTGCCGTTTCCATCGCGCGATGCAGAGCATCCCGCCCGGAAACTCCCTTGCTTTTTGGAGGAGGGCGCTGGGCTGCCGCCCAGACCCGCGCAGGGGCTAACGCCGCCCCTGCACCCGCGCAAGGGGCATCGCCCCTTGACCCATTTTCGCTGGCGCGATTTCCCGGAAGGGTCAGTGCATGAGGGCGCGCAGGGCGTCCACGGCGGCGTCCACCTTGCTGCGGGAGATCAGGAACCGGGCGCATTCCTCCCGCACCACCAGGTCGAAGCTGTCGTCATAGGCCGCAAAGGCCAGGGGCCAGGTCGTGCCGTCCTGCAGGGTGTACTCCAGCAGAACACGGGGCTCGCCCACGGTTTCCGGCTCCGCCACATACCGCTCGATCAGCAAGCCGATCAGCTGCTGGTACGCAGGCAGGAAATCCTCCTGCGCCACGGTCTGCCCATTCAGAACATAGCTCCCCGCCGCCTGATCCACCTGAATGTCGATGGTTTCCTCCCCTGCCGTCACCCTGAGGGCGGTCACCTGATTCAGCGCCACCAGCCCCGGCAGCTGCTCCGCCAGGTACGGTACCGTCACCTGGGTCAGGAAGGCCAGGCTGTCCTCATCCACCGTGTAGATGGCGGGCTCGTCGTCCATCCGCAGGGTGCACAGGCTCTCCGTGCGGCCCAGGGTCAGGGTCATGGTGCGGCTGCCCGTCAGGGTGATCACCGCCAGGGGATTGTCCAGCCCCCAATCCTCATCCGCGCCGCTGATGGCCGCCACGCCCGTGGGCTTCACATCCTCCAGCGCCAGGTAGATCTCCGCCGCCCGCTCGGAATTGGCGGGGTAATGGATCGGCTCCGTCAGCTCCGCAACGGTGTTGAAGGGATTGGCCTCCGTCACCCGGCGAATGCACACCGTATCGCTGCCGGGCCGGGCGATGGTCGCGGACAGGAGCGTCTGCGCCGTGAACACCTCCGCAAAATCCGGCAGGGCGTACAGGGCGTTCTTCCCGGCGGTCAGGAGCCGCAGCAGGCTGTTGTTCACCACGTAGACGTGGGCGTCCCCGCTGACGGCGGCATACACGCCCTCCCCCGTGGGCACCGCCGCGCCCAGGGTCAGGGTGAGGGTCTGTCCATCAGCGTAGGTGTAGGTCGCCTCGGCGGAGGGCTCCTCCAGCCCGAAGGCCGGGTCGCCGCCCGCCAGCTGCTGCCGGGCCGTCACCGACGCACCGGAAGCCAGAACCTCCCGGGCCGCAGCGGCATCCAGGGGCGCCGTTTCACCCGCGAGGGTCACGGTTTCGCCGTCCTGCACCAGGGTGAAGACTTCTCCCGGCAGGGTGATGTCCGCCCGCACCGGCGTGCCTGCGCCCTCGGGAATCAGCTGGGTCAGGGTGACCGTAGCGGTTTTGGGGGCCTCCGCCGGGGCCTTCTGCCGCTGCACCGCCCAGGCATATGCGCCGCAGCCCAGCAGGAACGCCAGGCACAGCGCGGGAATCAGCCACCGCCAGGGGAAGCGGCTGCGGGGCCGGCGAAGCTCCTCCGCCGGGGGCAGGGGATCCAGCATATGGCTCATTTCTTTCGCCTCCTGATCAGCACAATCGCGCCCGCCAGCACCGCCAGCACGGGCAGCGCCAGGGTGACGGCCAGCGCCTGCCAGCCCTCCTGCGCCGTCATGGCGGGCATGGAGGTATCCGTCACCGAGCGGACGGGCACGGCCGCGGCTTCCTCCCGCTGGGCCAGGTAGCCGATCACCGCCACGGACATGTCCAGATTGTAGGTGGCATTCAGCAGGCTGTTGTCCACCAGGGCGTACAGGCTGCCCATCAGCACAGCGCGCATTTCCGCGCCGGTAGATTCCTCCACATGGCTGACGCTGACCGCCAGCTGCTGCGCGCCCACGGGCATGGACGCATCCCGGGCGATGCTCTCGCTGTCCAGGGAGCAACTGTAGGACTGGGCGGAGGTCAGCAGCAGCGGCTCATAGGTGTAGCCGGACAGGGGAATGTCCGGGCCGGTGACCGCCCGTGCCCCGGGGAGAATCACCCGCTGGCTCTCCTTCAGGGTGGAGAGGGCCTCGCTGCCGGTCTGAATGGCGGGCATCAGGTACAGGGGCGAGTTCATCCAGTAGCCGGTCATGCGCTCGTCCTCCACCACCATGCCCGGCGCGAAGGCCAGGGAGAACCCCGCCGCCACATCCGCCACACGGGGCAGCGCATCCATGTCCAGGCTGGCGTCGCAGGCCAGCAGCAGCCGTCCGCCATTCCGGAGGAAAGCGTCCAGCGCGGCGGCTTCATCCTCCGTCAGATCCCTGGCCGGGGACAGGAGCAGCAGCACGTCCCCGCCCTGCAGCGCGTCCGCCTGATTCAGGGAGATTTCCCCCACGGCGTAGTTGTCCGCCTCCAGACGGCTGACCAGCTGGGCGCAGTCCGCCATACCGGCCTCGTCATGCCCGGTGAGGAACCACACCCGCTTCTGATCCTCCCCCGTCACGGTGCGGATGGCAGACGTGAGCTTCTGCTCGGCAGCAAAGCCCGTCAACGCATAGCTGCCGGAGGAGGTCACGGAGTAGGTGTACATATCCCGCGCCGCCACCACCGCCCAGCGGGAGGCGTCCCCGTTGGTGACAATGACGGAGCCCTCCGCGATGGTCTTGCCGGACTCCGCAAAGGCTCGGATCCGCCCCGGCTCCGTCACCGGGTCGATGGCGTCCACCGTCACCCGCCCCGCCCGGGCGTAGCTGGCGGTGAGAATGTCCAGGTTCTGCCGCAGCTGGGAGGCCGTGTCCTCCTGGAACACCAGGTGGATGCACACCTCCTCCTCCAGACGGCCGAGCGTATCGATGGTGCCCTCGCTCAGGGTGGTCAGCGCGTCGGGGGTCATGTCCCACACCACGCCGCTTGTTTCCAGCAGATACAGCCCGCCCTGCACCGCCGCCAGGCACACAATCGCCAGCGCCAGCCAGCCTACAGGCGGCAGGCGGAAGATACGCTTCTTCATCCGCTTCATGGCCCTCACCTCCTGGTCCGGCGGCGGCGCGCCAGGATATACACCGTCAGCGCCAGCAGCACGCCGGCAAACACCACGAAATACCCCACGTCCGTGGGCCTGATGACCCCGGTGGCCATGGAGGAAAAGCGGCTGCTCAGCGAAAACAGCTTCAGCAGCGACGGCAGGAAGGGCAGATACGGCGACGTCAGCGAGCCGGAGGACATCTCCGCCAGCTGCAGCAGCATGTTCGCCGCCAGGGTCAGCACCGCGGCGGTAACCTGGCTCTCCGTCAGCGCGCTCATCAGCACGCCCACGGCGATGTAGCACCCGCCCAGCAGCAGGAAACCCAGGTAGTTCGCCGCCACCAGCCCCCAGGCCAGCGCAGCCCGCCGGGCCAGAATCGCCAGGTACACCCCCGTGCCCAGCAGGGCGATGAGCAGCATCAGCATGGCCGCCAGGAACTTGCCCAGCACCACCGCCGTCAGCGGTGTGGGGCTGCAGAAGAACAGCATGTCCGTCTTCTGCCGCTTTTCCTCGCTGAACAGCCGCATGGTCAGCAGCGGCACAATCAGCATGAACAGGTAGCTCAGGTTGCCGAACAGGCCCGTCACATCCGCGGACGCCGCCAGAATGTTGTACAGGAAGAAGAACGCCGCCCCCAGCAGCCAGAAGATCGCCGTGAACACGTACCCCGCCGGGGAGTAGAAGTACGCCCGCATTTCCCGCCGGATGATCCCGATCATGCGTCCCCCTCCTCCTGCATCAGCTTCATGAACACGTCCTCCAGCTCCACATCCTGGGGGTAGAGCATACGCATCTCCGCCCCGCTGCCGCTGATGGCCGGGGCCAGAAGGGCCGTCACGTCCCGGTCGGCCTCCAGCAGCCATTCCCCCCAGCCCTGCTCCCGCTCGGGCAGGGGCGTCAGGGCCGTCACCCCGGGCAGGGCCAGCAGCGTCTCCCGCAGATGCTCACCCCTTGCCCGCAGGCGCACCCGGCAGCCCTCCGGCCGGGCCTGGGCGGCGATCTCGCTCATGGTGCCGCAGGCCACCGTGCGTCCGCGGCGGAGGATCAGTAGCGACGAGCATACATCCTCGATCTCCGACAGGATGTGGCTGGACAGGATCACCGCGTGATCCCGCCCCAGCTCCCGGATCAGCTCCCGGATGGCGATGATCTGCTCCGGATCCAGGCCCGCAGTGGGCTCGTCCAGCATGATCAGCCCGGGATTGCCAATCAGCGCCTGAGCCAGGCCCACCCGCTGCCGGTAGCCCTTCGACAGGCTCCGGGTGGGGGTGTTCAGGCAGTCCTCCACCCGGGCCATTTCACACACCTGGCGGATGTGGCTCCTGCGCCTGTCCCGGCGGATACGGCGGATGGCGCAGGCGTACTCGAGGGACTCCCGCACCGTCAGCTCCGGGTACAGCGGCGGCACCTCCGGCAGATACCCCACCTCGCTGAGATAGTCCGCGCCCAAGGTGCGCACATCCTGCCCGTTCCACAGGATGCGCCCGGCAGTCGGCGCGAAGTACCCGGCGATCATGTTCATGGTGGTGGACTTTCCCGCCCCGTTCAGGCCCAGCAGGCCCAGGATCTGCCCCTTCTCCACGGAGAAGGACAGCTCCCTGACGGCGGTATAGCCATGGTATTTCTTGACGATGTGCTCCAGCTGAAGCATGCGCGCGTCCATCCCTTCCGGTGTGATCGTGGATCTGCCCAAACGCCAAAGGCCGGCCGTGCTTGCGCACGGCGCGGCCAATGGCGCGTGATCCCATCAGGATCAGTCGACGAAGTTGTGATACTGCTCAGTCCAGACAGCGCTGCGGATCTGGCCGTCGATCTCCCAGGCGGTGGCGACGGTCTCGTTCCACTGCGCCTCGGTCAGCTCACCCACCAGAGCCTTCTCCATGGCTTCCTTGATGAGGGTCTGAGCGTCGTCGGTGAGGAACTCGGCGTCGGTGCCGTTCAGGTCATAGGGCACGTAGTAGTCGAAGGGAGGAATGGCCTTGATGCCGGCGTAGATCTGGTTGCGCATCTCCCACGCGGTGTAGGCGCGCCAGGTGGAGTTCTCCTTGGTGACCAGGGGTTCGGGATACTTGTCGTAGTCGTACCACTCCAGCAGCTGGTACTCCAGCATGTAGCGGTCGGTGGCGCCTTCGGGCTGGGTGAAGGTCTCGCCGTCCTCGGACAGGATCCAGTGGTCGCCCTCGATGCCGTAGGTGGCCAGCATGTAGTTGTCCTGGGACTCGTAGATCCAGTTCAGCAGCTTCAGGGCCCACTGGGGATCCTCGCTGGTGGCGGACAGGGCGACCTCAGCCATGTAGGTGGGGTTGCCGCCCCAGGCGTTCACGCCGCTGGGCGCGTCGGTGAAGTTGGGGATGGCCGCCCAGGAGCAGGTGCTGTCGGGGTTGGCGGCCACCAGGCGCTCGGTGCCCTGCAGGCCCATGTTGTACCAGCCGGAGCACATGCCGATGCGGTCGGTGGCGCCCATGTCGTTGGCGGTCTCGTTGGTCATGGTCAGGTAATCCTGGTTGATGTAGCCCTTCTGGTACCACTCGGCAGCCTTGCTGACCAGGGCCCAGGCGTTGGGATGCATGTACCAGGGCTTCACGGTGCCGTCCTCATCCAGGAAGCGGTCCACGTCGTTGCAGTCGCCCTTGGTGCCCAGGTAGTACACATGCAGGGGGCCGGAGAACAGGCTCTGGAAGTAGGGGATGTAGCCGTACTCGTCGTTGGGGTCGCCGTTGCCGTTCACGTCGGTGGTCTTCACGCCCTCAAAGTAGGCTTCCAGCTCGGCCAGGGTGGTGGGCATCTCCATGCCCAGCTTCTCCAGCCAGTCGGTGCGGATGGAGGGGATGCCGCCGGCGGTGAAGGTCTCATGGCGGGGCAGAGCCCACACGTTGCCCTGGGCGTCCTTGCAGGGGATCCAGGCCTCGTCGGGGATCATGGCCACAACGGCGGGCAGGTAGGTATCCAGCATTTCCTGGGTGTAGGGCTGGATGGCGCCGTTGGCCGCGTAGTTGGCCCACACGCCGCCGCCGGCGGTCAGGTTCAGGGTGTCGAACTTCTCGGAGCCGGCGATCATGACGTTCACCTTTTCATTCCAGGTGTTTTCCGCCACGACGATGACCTCGAAGTCAATGCCGGACTTCTCCTCGATCAGCGCCTTGATCTTGTCGTTCTCGGTCTTGTTCTCCTTGTTGGAGTTGGACCGGATCACGAAGCGCGCGGGTTCGGTCTGCTCATCGGCGAAGGCTGCAGCGGTCAGGCTCAGCAGCATCGCGACGGCGAGAACCAGGGAGACCAGTTTCTTCATGATGATATCCTCCTTACGTATATTTTCAGGGCGACCCGCCCCGGGTAACAATGGAAAACGCGGCATGCTCAGCCCTTGACTGAGCCCACCAGCATGCCCTTGACGAAGTACTTCTGCAGGAAGGGGTACACGCACAGGATGGGCACCGTGGCGATGACGATGGTGGCCATGCGCACGGTTTCCGCCGGGGGAATGAAGTCCATGGCGGAGCCCACGACGGTGATGTCCGTCACCGTGGCGGAGTCGATCAGCTGGCGCAGGGTGTACTGCATGGTCCACATTTCCTTGCGGTTCATGTAGAGCATGGAGTCAAACCAGGAGTTCCAGTGGTACACCGCGTAGAACAGCGTGGTGGTGGCGATGGCTGCGGTGGACAGCGGCAGGTAGATGCTGAAGAACACCCGCAGGTCATTGGCGCCGTCCAGCTTGGCGGATTCCTCCAGGGAGTCGGGAATCTGGCTGAAGAAGTTGCGCATGACGATCAGGTTGAAGGCGTTGACCATGCTGGGCAGGATGTACACCCAGAAGTTGTTCAAGAGGCCCAGGGACTTGTTCAGCAGGAAGCTGGGGATCAGGCCGCCGGAGAACCACATGGTGAACACGATGATCGCCGTGAGGGCCTTGCGCGGGGGATAGTACTGCTTGGACAGGGGGTAGGCCAGGAGCGTGGTCACGGCAATGTTCAGCGTGGTGCCGATGAGGGTGCGCATGATGGTGGTCATGTAGGAATTGATGATGTTGGAGCCGGAGGAGAGAATGAACTTGTACCCCGACCAGTCAAAGGTGGAGGGGATCAGCCGCAGCGGGTGCAGCGCCCGCTCGATCTCCGGCGTCACGGAGCGCCCCACCACAAACAGCACCGGGTAGAGCATCACCGCGCACAGAAGCACCATGACGATATTGTTGATGACCAGGAAGACCTTCTCCCCCCGGGTCAATGCGCCATTCATCCGTCTTCCTCCCTTCTCAGAACAGGCCCTGGGCGCCCAGCTTCTTGCTGGCCTTGTTGGAGAACACGATCATCGCCAGCGCCAGCACGGACTTCACCAGGCCCACCGCAGCGGAGTAGGAGAACTTCGACTGCTGGATGCCGTTGCGGTACACGTAGGTTTCAAACACGTCGGACACCTCGTACACCGAGGGGCTGTAGAGGTTGAAGATCTGATCGAAGTTGTCGTCGAACATCTTGCCGATCTGCAGGATCAGCATGATAGCGATGATCTCCGACAGGGCGGGCAGTGTGATGTGGACAATCTGCTGGAACTTGTTGGCGCCGTCCACGCGGGCGGCCTCATACTGCTCCTGGTCGATGCCGGTGATGGCCGCCAGGTACACGATGGAGCCGTAGCCAATGTTCTTCCAGATTTCCGAGATGATCAGGATGGGCCGGAACCACTGCTTGGAGGTGAGGAAGTACACCGGCTGGCCGCCCGCCAGCTTGATGATGGTATTGATGGCGCCGTTATCCGGGGAAAGCAGGGTGTTCAGCAGTCCCGCCACCACCACCCAGGACAGGAAATAGGGCATATAGGTGATGGTCTGCACGGTGCGCTTGAACCAGTTGGCGCGGATCTCGTTGATCATCAGGGCCAGCAGGATGGGCGCGGGGAAGCTGAAAATCAGCCGCAGGATGCTCAGATAAATCGTGTTCTTGAACACGCGCTCACAATAAAGCGAATTGAAGAAGATCTCGAAGTTCTTCAGGCCGATCCAGGGCGCGCTCATAATCGCGCTGAAGCCGCCCGCCGCGCCCTTGTAGTTCTTGAAGGCAATGATAATGCCGTACATGGGCACATACTTGAACAGCAGGAAAAACGCCAGCCCCGGCAGCACCATCAGGTGCAGATAACGATAATGCGTCACATTGTGCAGAAACCTGCGCCCACGGGACGGCGCGGGCCTCGCCCTGCCCGCCGCTGCTTCATTGGCTTTCATGCTGACCCCTCGCTTTCTTCCTTAACAACAGCCTTTTTCGGGATACTTTGCTTATGATCTCATGATACATGACTGACCGCGCAACATAAAAGATGAAAAGGGGCAAAATTAGCGCAGAATCAATCATTTCCCTTCCCTTCCTCCCCGCCCGCATACAAAAAGGGGGGAGCGTCTCTGCCAACGCTCCCTCCTGCATGCCGCTTTTCCGGGCTACCCCCGGCGACGGGCACACAGCAAAGCAGAGCGCATGGACTGACCCATGTGCCGACACATCTGCATGCCCCTGCCGCTCTGCCGCACGGCGTGCGCCTCCTTCCGCGAAGATGAAACCATTCTACACCTGCATTCCCTAGAAAGTCAATAGCATTGATGGCATTTGACTTGTTTTGCGCAATTTCTGATCGAAATTGCCCGGCTTTGCGTCGCCGCTGCCTTGCGCGGGAGGTTCCGGCGCGGTATACTGATGCCATTCACCAACGCTGCAAAGGAGAATGATACCATGCCCACCATCTACATCATCGGCGATTCCACCGTGGAGGACAACACCCCGCCCTTCCGTGGCTGGGGCTGGGCGCTGCCCGAATACGTCGCCCCCGGCGTGCAGGTGGCCAACCATGCCATGAGCGGCCGCAGCTCCCTGAGCTTCATGAACGAGGGCCGCTTCGCCCCCGTGGAGGAGGGCATGCAGCCCGGCGACCTGCTGCTGATCCAGTTCGGCCACAATGACGAAAAGGACGACGCCGAGCGCCACACCGACCCCGCCACCACCTTCCCCCAGCAGCTGAGCCTCTACTGCGACGCGGCCATCGCCAGGGGCGCGCAGCCCGTGCTGATGACCCCCGTGTGCCGCCGCTTCTTCGTGGGCGCGGACAGCATCCTCTACACCCACGGCGAATACCCCGCCGCCATCCGCAGGCTGGCCGCCGAGCGTCACATTCCCCTGCTGGACCTGAAGAAGGCCTCCCGGGCGCTGTACCTCTCCCTGGGCGAGGACAAAACCGCGGAGCTGTTCGTCCGTCTGGCCCCCGGCGAGCATCCGGACTTCCCCGACGGCCACGACGACAAGACCCACTTCAACGCCCATGGCGCGCAGGTGATCGCGGGCCTTGTGGCCGACCTGATGCGTCAGGAGCCCGCCTGCGCCCCCTTCCTGAAGGTGGAGGCCTGACCATGCCCCGCCTGCGGAAAATGCTGGGCAGCGCGGAGCATCCCACCGTGATTGCCCTGATGCGGCAGATGGAGACCCAGAGCCACTTGACCCTGATCCGCTGGGCGGCGGATCAGGCGAAGGCGCTGGCGCTTCCGGTGTACCAGTCGGCGCACCCGGAGGACGCTCGTTTGACGGAGGCCCTGACCGCCGTCAGACGTTTTCTGGCGGGTGAGCTTTCCGCCTCCGGCCTGGCCGCGCCCCTGAAGGCCGCCCGGCAGGCTGCCCGGGAGACCACGGAGCCCGCAGCCCAAGCCGCCGCCCGGGCCGTTGCCACAGCCTGCGGCGCGGCCCGCACCCCCACCAGCGCCCTGGGCTTTACCTTCTACTGCGCCGCCGCCGTGGCCTACGCGCAGGCCGGGTTGTCCGCCTCCCCCGCCGAGCATGACGCCCTGGCAGACGAGGTCTTCGCAGGGCTGCTGGCCTCGCTTCAGGCAGCCTCCGTCCCCGACGAGGCGCATCCCGCCCAGCTGCAGTGGGGCTGCTGAAGCCGCCCCGCTCCGCCACCGCAGGTTTTCGCAAAATTTTCTTCCAAAACCCCTTGCATTTTCGCGGAAGGTGTGATATTATATCAACGTTGTCGCGAGACAGCGTGCTGATGTAGCTCAGTCGGTAGAGCGCATCCTTGGTAAGGATGAGGTCACCGGTTCGAATCCGGTCATCAGCTCCATAAGACTTGCAGAAATGCAAGTCTTTTTTGTTGTTTCCGGGAAATTGTTGTAAGAAGCGTGGTGCAGAGTTACATTTTTGCCGCACTCCATCCTGCAATCCGTAGTTTTGTCAACAGATTCGTCAATTTTCCGGGTTTCAAGCACTCCGCAAACCGCGCTGTTTCAAGGGGTTGCGGCGTTTTTGCCTCGTCAAACGATTTGTCAATTCACGCCGTATGCCGCCGCAATAGCCGCCGCCGTGTTGGCTTGCTCTGCGCGGCCTCTGACATGGTATTTCATGGTGGTGGAGGCGTTTGCATGCCCTGCCGCCTGCTGTGTCTGCTTCACATCCTTTGTCTGATCATACACGCTGGTGAGAACCGTCGCTGCAGCAACGGTGCCTTCCCTTACCTTTTGCCACAGGTATACCGTACCAGTGGTATGTTTTCCGTCAACGGGATCGTGTACGTGAAGCATTCCGATTTGTGCTGGAAAAGAATCTCTACAGGGAGCGAATTGCTCTTAAGACGGTTCTGCCTGTTGGCTCTGCCGGCACGCCAACGAGCGGGATGGTATTGGCAAGCCTACCCGGCACTTTGCCCGGAACAATAGATGTAATCGCTGTCCCTGTAAAGAAGGAATCCGATCCTTCAAAGCCCCTTTCTCGTGTTGAATGTGATTGGGACGATCCGTATAACGATACGTTTATCGAAGAAAAAGCATGTGCCATTTCTTTCTGATCTGATTGGCATTCTGCTGATCTGATGAGCACGGAATGCCGGGGCTGCCGGCATCGCTGTCACTTGGCATACTTTTCCCGATATTCCGTCGGCGTGCGTCCAGCGTATTTTTTGAAAACCCGTGTAAAATGACCCGGCGACGAAAACCCAAGATATGCACCGATGACGGTAAATGACTTGTCCGAATACCGGAGGAGGCGCTTTGCTTCCTCCGTTTTTTCTTTCATGATAAAGTCCGTCAGCGTTTCGCCTGTTTCTTTTCTGAACTTTGCTGACAGATAAGGGCGGCTCATGAATAGTACCCGGGCAATGTCCTCCGCACGAATGGGCTCGGACAGGTGATGCTGGATATAGTTGGCGACATCAAGGGTAAGCTGTGTAGGTTCCCCGCCAAAGCGAATCCGTTCCACACGCTCTGTAAACTCCAGCACCATGTGGTATTGCAGATTCGTGATTCGATCCAGGCTATTGAGCAGCTCACACTTCTGAATGTACGCATCGCTCAGGGAAAAAGCATCCTCTGTGCCAAGGCCGCCCTGAATGGCGGAGCGGGAGACCAGCGTGGCAGTTACCACAAACGTATTCTTTACCTGGCGGAGCTGATCCTCAGCCAGCGTTCCGCCCCGAATGGCAGGCGCGGACGCAATCCACTGCCTGAGCGATGCCGTATCGCCCTTGCGCACCATGCGCAGAAGCTGCTGCTCCTGGAAATAGGTGTTGTGTTCATGAAGCTGCGCTTCGCCATCGGGCGGGAGAGGATCCAGGACGCGGGCGCTTCGCTGCTGCTCCAAAAGCCGCTTCAGATCCGCCTGCTCAGCTTCATAGATGGTGATGTCCTTCAGCTCCAGCTTCTCGCCGTTGAGGATATAGTTGATGGCGCAGAGCATTTGCATCATGCTCTCCAGCGGCATGCAAACAATGCTTTTCATGCCGTCCACGAATTCCTCCAGATCCTCGGCCGGAACATCGGCCTGAAAGGCCAGCTCCCGAAGCTGCTGGTCATTGCCGGAGACCTGTCTGGAGGGCCCGATAACGATTTTGATGCTGCCTGAATTGACGATGCCGTAGTAGTGAAACCGCTGGGTCACATAGTACCCGATATGGGCTGTGACCTTCCAGATATCTTCCCGATACAGCGTCATGGGATCCCGCGGCAATCTGACGACGGAATGATAGAACAGCAGCCGATCACCCTGAAAAACGCGGATCGGTACACCGGAAAGATCGCCAATGATCTTGCAGACGTAGTTCAGATCGATGCCATCCATGTCCATACCTCCAATATATTACCATTATAGCAATTCAGATACGGATATGCAAAGAGATTTGACCCTAATATGATATGATGGTACAAAGCGGAAGAAATGCAGCCGGATTCATCATGGCAGGAGATTGGCCATGCGATACGGGTGGCACAACCAGGGAGGAGGAAACCGGTTCATGAATATCGGGAAAGTACGCACAGCGATGTCCCTGCGGGAAAAGATCGCCTTCTGTACCGGTGCGGACTTCTGGCGAACCAGGCAAATCGAACAGCAGGGTATTCCGTCCATCATGATGGCAGACGGCCCTCACGGTCTTCGCTGCCAAAAGGGCGAAACCGATATGGTGGGTGTGAACAAATCGCTTCCTGCCACATGCTTTCCTGCTGCAGTGACTGCGGGCGCAACGTGGAATCCCGACCTGTACGCAGCCGAGGGTGCTGCCATCGGTCGGGAAGCGCTGGCAGCAGGGGTCAGCGTGGTACTGGGGCCCGGCTGCAACATCAAGCGCAATCCACTGGGCGGCAGGAACTTCGAATACATCGCTGAGGATCCTTTCGCGGCAGGGAAAATGGCCGCAGCCTTCATCCGGGGCATGCAGAGCACAGGAGCTTCCGCCAGCCTGAAGCATTTTGCCGCCAACAGTCAGGAATTCAAGCGCATGAACGGCGACAGCCAGATGGACGAGCGGACGCTACGGGAAATCTACCTGGCTGCCTTTGAAATCGCCGTGAAGGAGGGCCATCCGGATACGGTCATGTGCGCGTACAACAAAATCAACGGAGAGCATTGCAGCGACAGCAAAACACTGCTGACGGATATCCTCCGCAGCGAGTGGGGCTTTGGCGGCGCGGTGATCACGGACTGGGGCGCCATGAACGATCGCATTCGGGGTTTTCAGGCAGGGTGCGACCTGAACATGCCCGGCGGCTCGGACTACATGGAGCAGGCGGTCTTGGAAGCGGTGAAAGCAGGCGTTTTGTCCGAAGCCGATGTGGACGCATCAGTGGATCGGATTCTTCGTCTGGTGGAGAAGGCGCAGGAGGCCAAGGCAACCGAGGTTGATTGGGAGATCCATCACGCACTTGCCTGTGAAATCGCCGAGCAGGGTGCGGTGCTGCTGAAGAATGAGGGAGGAATCCTTCCGCTGTGTGCATCGGACATAGCACTCATCGGCCATATGGCGGCGGAAACCCGGTATCAGGGCAGCGGCAGCAGCCATATCAACCCCACAAGGCTGGTGAACCTGACGGACGCGCTGCCCGGCGTGCCCTTCACGGACTGCTGTGATGCGCAGGGCAATGCAACAGAAGCCGCCCTGCAGGAAGCGGCTCGGGCAGCCAGTGCCCATCGCATCGCCGTGGTGGTGGCAGGCTTGCCGGACGCCTATGAATCCGAGGCGCTGGATCGGGAGCATATGAGATTGCCGGAAGGCCACAACAGGATGATCGAAGCGGTGGCTGCGGCAAACCCCAATACGGTGGTAGTGCTGCTGGGCGGCAGCCCCATGGAGCTGCCCTGGGCGGACAAGGTAAAGGTCATTCTCTACATGGGTCTGCCCGGGCAGGCCGGCGGACAGGCCACGGCAAACCTGCTGACAGGGAAGGCAAATCCCTCCGGCAAGCTGACGGAAACATGGCCCATATCCTATGCGGATGTGATTTCCGGAGACACCTTCGGCAAGCGAAACGTGGAATACCGGGAGGGCGTCTATGTGGGCTACCGGTATTACGACAAGGCGGAAAAGGCCGTCCGCTATCCCTTCGGGCATGGCTTGTCCTACACCACCTTCGCCTATGATGATCTGCACGCCGACCGCCACAGCGTCAGCCTCCGCGTCACCAACACCGGCAGTGTGCCGGGCGCGGAGGTGGTGCAGCTCTACATCGCCCCACCCAAAGGCGGTCTGTACCGCCCGGCAAAGGAGCTGAAGGGGTTCGCCAGAGTGGAGCTGGAACCGGGCGAAACCCAAACGGTGACATTCACGCTGAATGACCGCAGCTTCGCCGTCTGGAGCGATGGCTGGAAGGTTCCCGGCGGAACCTATACGCTGCAGATCGGTGCTTCCAGCCGGGACATCCGTCTGGAGACGGAAATCACGGTGGCCGGTGAGGCGGTATCCGCTCCTGCCTGGCAGGCCGGAAGCTGGTACGAAACCATGGATGGTCACCCGGGCCGCGAAGCGTGGGAGCGCCTGATGAGCCATCCGGTGCCGATTCAGCCGGAGCCGAAAAAGGGCAGCTTTACCATGGACAACTCCTGCCTGGAGATGAAGGACAGCTCCTTCATCATGAAGATTCAGTACATGGTAACCGCAAACATCATTGCCAAACAGTGCGGAACAAAGGATCCGGCCGACCCGCAGTTCCGGATGATGCTCACGTCTGCTGTCGACTGCCCGCTGCGCGCCTCGGTCATCAACAGCGCCGGGCAGATGAGCGACGCGTTGGGCCGGGGGCTTCTCCAGATGGCTAACGGGCATTTTCTCAGGGGACTGAAGTGCATATGCTTCCCGGCAAAGAATCGGGATTAATCATACAGAGGAGGACACAGCCATGGCAAACAAAAATCTGATGAACCATCCCCTGCTGAAAAGCAGGGTCAAAACGCAGGATGTCACCGCGTCGGAAAAGTGGCTGGGCTACCTGCTGGGCCCGGCGGGGGCGCTGCTGCTGAACGCGGTGCTGGCAACCTACCTGAATGTGTACTACACCGATGTGCTGAAGCTGACGACCGTCTGGGGCGGCGCGTTCCTGGTGGTGTTCCCCATTGTGTCCAAGGTGGTGGACGCCGTCACCAATGTCATCATGGGCTATGTGATCGACCGCACCCGCACATCCGAGGGCAAGGCCCGGCCCTGGCTTTTGCTGTCTGCACCGCTGCTGACCATCACCGGCATTCTGCTGTTCACCGTGCCGAACGCCTCCCAGACAGTGCAGGTCATCTGGGTTATGGTAAGCTACAACCTGTTCTATTCCTTCGCCTATACGATTTTCAACATGAGCCATAACCTGATGGTTCCGCTATCCACCCGTAACACAACGCAGCGCGGCAGCCTTTCCGTGTTCAACCAGATCGCCACCATCATGATGAGCGGCATTCTGGTGGCCCTGGTATTCCCCATGGTTATCATGCCCATGATCGGCGTGGACAAGGGCAAGTGGATCACCCTGATGAGCGTGCTGTCCATCCTTGCACTGCCGCTGACGCTGCTGGAATACTGCTTCACCAGGGAGCGCGTCACGCTGGAAAATCAGGAGACCGGAGAAACCAATGCGATTCCGTTCCCCTCCCAGCTGAAGGCAATTTTCACGGACAAGTACATGCTCCTCATCTACGCCTATTTCCTGATCTATACCACCGGCTCCTGTATCAAGAATGTGAGTCTTGTATACTTCTGCAACTATGTGCTTGGCACCTATAACGACGGCATCACCCAGACCATGCTCTCCGTCATCGGCGGTATCCCCATGGGGATCGGCATCTTTGCTGTGTGGCCCCTTGCCAGGAAGTTCGGCAAGCGCAATGTAACCCTGGCCGGCTTCATCCTCTACGCCATCGGCGGCGCGATCTGCTGGATGTTCCCCACCAGCATGACCATGATGCTTGTGGGTCAGTTCATCAAGAACATCGGCGGTCTGCCCTGCTCCTATGTGTTCATGGTGCTGTTTGCGGATGTGCTGGATCACATGGAATGGAAGACCGGCTTCCGCAGCGACGGCATTGCCATGTCCGTCTACAACATCATTGCCGTGGCCATGGTGGGCATCTGCACCGGCATCTTCAACGGTCTGCTGGCAGGAGCCGGGTATGTGGCCCCGGAGATCGTGAACGGCGTGACGGTGGCCGCCGCCCAGACCGGGGCGGTCAAGAGCGTCATCACCTTCGGCTTTGTGGGGCTGGAGGTTATCACTGGTGTGATTCTTGCGGCACTGCTGATCTTCCTGAATGTGGAGAAGGATATTGGAAAGAAGCAGGCGGAAATCAAGGCCCGCAGAGCGCAGTAACGGAGGTTTCACATGATTGCAACGAGACTGAAAACGGAATACCTGGGCAATCCCCTGGGGATCGACATGGTGCGCCCCCGGCTGCAGTGGAACTGCGACGGCGGGATCACCCAGACGGCGTATCAGGTCATTTGCCGGGATGGCAATGGGAAAATGCTGTGGGACAGCGGAAAAACTGCCGGAAGCGTCATGCGGGTTCAGTATGCCGGAATGCCGCTGCAAAGCCGCAGCCGCGTGCTTTGGCAGGTGCGGCTGTGGGACGAAAACGGACAACCGGGCGACTGGTCAGCGGAAGCGTCCTTTGAACTGGGGCTGCTGAATCCCGCCGACTGGCAGGCCAAGTGGATCACCGGGAACTACCGGGTGAACAGAAAGCAGCGGTATCCCGTGGACTGCTTCCGCAAAACCTTCCGGGCTGAGCGTGTGGCAAAAGCCCGGCTGTACATCACCGCCTGCGGCCTGTATGAAGCGAAGCTGGGCGGGGAGAAGGTCGGTACCTTCTGCATGGCCCCCGGTCATACGGACTACCGCAAGCGGGTGCAGTACCAGACCTTTGATGTGACCGGACTGCTGAAGGACGGCGACAACGAGCTGACGGTTCAGCTGGCCGACGGCTGGTACCGTGGTTCCTGCGGCGCCTGGGGCCTGAAAAACCAGTACGGCGCCGTGACGAAGCTGCTGGCCCAGCTGGAAATCACCCACACGGACGGCTCTGTGCAGACGGTGGCTACCGACGGAAGCTGGGACTGGAGCAACGACGGCCCCATCCGTTTAGCCGACAACAAGGACGGCGAGATTGTGGACGCTGTCCTGACGCCCAGCTATTCAGGAAAAGCAAGGGAAACAACGCACAATGTGGTTCCCACTGCCTCCAACAACGTGCCGGTGACGGAGCATGAGCGGTTCCGCCCCACCATGACCATCGCCCCCAACGGGAAGCGGCTGTTCGACTTTGGGCAGAACATCGCGGGATGGCTGGAATTCCGGGTGCAGGCAAATAAAGGCCAGCGCATCCGCATCCGCTGCGGCGAGCTGCTGGACGAAACGAGCAATCTGACCCTGAAAAACATTCAGTGTGCCCGTAAGGACTTCGCCACGCCCCTGCAAACCATCGACTATACCTGCAGGGACGGGGAAAACCACTTCAAAATGGCCTTCTCCGTGTTCGGGTTCCAGTATGCGGAGGTGGAATCCGAGGTGGCAATTGGCCCGGAGGACATCACTGCCATCGCCGTCTATTCCGATATGGCCCAGACTGGCTTCTTCGACAGCTCCAATGAATTGCTGAACAGGTTTGTGAAGGCTACCCTCTGGTCGACCAAGGGCAATTCTCTGGATGTCCCCACCGATTGCCCCACCCGGGAGCGCCACGGCTGGACGGGGGATGCCCAGATCTTCTTTGAAACCGCCGGGTACCTGATGGATTACGCGCCCTTCGCCCGAAAGTATGTGCAGGATCTGTACGACTGGCAGCAGAAGGACGGCAAACTGCCCCAGATTGCCCCCTGCGGCGGCGTGGATTTCTATATGGATTCCATGAACGGCTCCGTGGGCTGGGCGGATGCCGGCGTGCTGATCCCGTACCGCTTCTGGAAGCTCTATGGGGATGACAGCCTGATTCGGGAGCATTATGACGGCATGGCCCGCTATGCCCGGTTCATGACCAAACGCTGTGGGAAATTCACACCCCTGCGCCATCACCTGCCCCTCAAGGGACAGGCGAAAAAGTATGTGGTGAATTACGGCCAGTCCTACGGCGAATGGGCGGAGCCTGCGGAGGTGTTCCCCAACGACTGGACCAATGTGGTTCTGCCCCACCCGGAGGAATCCACCGCCTACACCGCCTTGATCATGGGACACATGGCGGAAATCGCGGATTATCTGGGAAAGCCGGAGGACAAGGCGCTGTTTGAGGCATACCGGGACGGCTGCAGGGAAGCCTACCGCCAGCTTGTCGCTCTGCCGGGCTACACCCTGGACACCGACCGGCAGGCCAAGCTGGTGCGTCCGCTGTACATGCGCCTTCTGGACGAAAAGCAGACGAACTATGCAGAAAAGCGGCTCGTGAAGGCCATGGAAAACTACGGCTGGCGGCTGGGCACGGGCTTCCTGTCCACGCCATTCATCCTGGACGTGCTGGCGGGCATGGACATCGAATACGCCTACCGCCTGCTGGAAAACGAGGAAATGCCCGGCTGGCTGTTCATGCCGAAGAACGGCGCCACCACCATCTGGGAATCCTGGGAGGGAACGAAGGCCCAGGGCGGCATTGCATCGCTGAACCACTACTCCAAGGGTGCGGTCTGCGAATGGCTGTTCAAGACCATGTGCGGCATCCGGGTGGATGGGGAGAACCACTTCACCATCGCCCCCCGCCCCGGCGGACACTTCACCCACGCCAGGGCAAGCTGCCAGAGCGTTTACGGCCTGGTGGAAAGCGGCTGGGAAAGGAACGGGGATCATTATACGTTCACGGTCAGGATCCCCTGCAACACCACCGCCCGCATCTGTCTTCCGGACGGCTCAGATCATCAAGTGGGGGCAGGCCGGTATGCCTTTGCCTGCTCAGGCAGTGAGAAGTAATTGCGATACGCAAGCCGTGGATTGTATCATTGCTTGCGTCCTTCCACAGCAAACCGCCTTTTGAACAGAGGCGGTTTTTTGCTGCATTTCAAGGGTTTGCGGCTTCCCCGAATCTTCAGGTGATTCATCAGCGGACGCCGTATACCGCCGTGATGCCGCCGCTGTATCTGCTTCAGATCGTTGGCCTGATCGTACAGATCGGTCAGGACGGTTGTTCGGAAGCGGATCGGCATGATCTTCTCACCAAAGCCTGGATCCCGCCGGATTCGCTCGCACATACGCCGCACCTGCTGATAGGCCAGAGGCTTGTCACCGTCCAGAATGATCGCCCTGGATGCTGTCACGGGAAGATAGCCCCTGATCTGCCCGAGCAGGTTCAGGTCACGCACGCTGACCGCGGTTCTGGTCTCTCTGACAACAGGCCTGTTGCGGTCTGGATCGGTGGCAGCCCTTCTGCCATGGGGCGAATGCCCGTCCACATCCCGGCCTTGAAGCCCCGGCACATTCTCCAGCCTGAACGGGTGCAGTGCCTGCGGCTGATCATCGTGGGCCCCATCACGGCGGAATGGCGCGAAGGCAGGCTGGACCCATGCGCCACGCGTTCATTCAGAGGAGCAGCGTGTTCACGGAGCCGGACAGGGGCAGCAAATCGGCAGGAAGCCGACCACCAGGGACGGCATAACTGCCGTGTTTTACCAGCATGATCCGGCCTATGCCGCCGGACAGCTGTACGTCAGCAAGCTGGCGATGGTGTGCGGGATAGGCAGGCCGACGATGTACAGGTATATATGCTTGGAAGATGTCTCTTGGTTTGGGATCTTGATCTTCATTTGCTGCATGCCAATCATACTCAAAGCATTGTTCACATACTTCTATTTTCCTCCAAAGCCGCTTGCCTTCACTCCACACCTATCACAACGGCTGTCAGCGGGGAACCTGTGTTTTGTAACGTCCCAGGGGATAACGTGCCGCATTCTCCCTGTTCCTTCATCGCAGCGGTTCCATCTTCATTATTCTTTCATATAAATTTTCCTGCGCGCACATCCCCATCATAAGCAGCGGTTGTATCGGCAGTATGATGGTACTCAGCATATATTGGGACATCCGAAAAAAGACAATAATGGTTCATATCAATGGCAAAGTTCTTGCGCATCTGGGAATCATATGTTTCGAAATCGGTTTTCAAATGATGATCTTCACCCTGTGAAGAAGGAGCAAGGATTGACTTTTTTCTTTCAGCAATCACCAGGCCAACGCAGCCGTACTGACCCGAACGCAGATGAAGCGGAGGCTGCATGTCGATTGTTTCTTGTATTATATCAATTCAGGCAACTCTTACTTGCCTATATATTTCTATTGCGTATATCAACCGTTATATGCTGCTGATTATATCATTATTTTATTGCTTGATATATAAGTACTTTTCAGTTCGTTTTTCAGGAACGCTATGTCAATGTCCGTCACATCCGCCAGAATTGCAGAAGGAGCTGCCGTCAAGCATCGCAGTCTGCCCTGTGCCATCGTGTACCAGCAGCCATTGCATAGATAGAAAAACCATTCAAGGCATGGCGGGATTGACCCCGGCCCGCGCCTTGAATGGTTCTTGTTTTATAGGGAATCAGCGTATGCTGCGGCCTCAGCCCATGACCACCCGGACGTGGGCCGTTTCCCCTTCCGCCAGCACGGGCAGAACATTCCCGGCCATCGTCTGACCGTCCACGGTCACGGCCTTCACGCCCTTCTCCACGCCCGCGGCGTTGTCCACCTCAATGATGTAGGTGGCTCCGCGATACTGCCGCGTCACCGTGAACCCAGCCAGGTCATGCGGGATGCACGGGTCGATCTTCAGCCCCTTGAGCGTCGGAATGACGCCCAGGATGTACTGGCTCACGTTCACGAAGGTCCACGCCGCCGTGCCTGTCAGCCAGCTGTTCTTGGCCTCGCCGTGGGTCGGAGCATCCTTGCCCGCCACCATCTGGCTGTACACGTAGGGCTCCGTCCGGTGCAGGTCGCTGATGTCCTCGATGTACGCCGGGGACGTGCGCCGGTACACCTCGAAGGCCCGGTCGCCGTGGCCCACCACGCACTCCGCGCAGCTGATCCACGGGTTGTTGTGGCAGAAAATGCCCGCGTTTTCCTTGTATCCCGGAGGATAGCTGGAAATTTCGCCCAGCTCCAGCCGGTAGCGGGTGTAGGCGGGCTGGTGCAGCACGATGCCGTAGGGGGTGTCCAGCCGCTCCTGCACGCTCTGCAGCGCGCGGACGGCCTCGCCCGTCTCCACGCCCACGCCGCCCATGACGCACATGCCCTGGGGCTCGATGAAGATCTGCCCTTCCTCGCATTCCTGGCCGCCCACCACATGCCCGTAGGCGTCGTAGGCCCGGCGGAACCAGGCTCCGTCCCAGCCCGCGTCCAGGATGGCGCGCTCCATCTGCGCAACCTCGTCCTGCACCGTGGTGGCTTCATCAGTCAGGCCCAGCAGGCCGCACAGGTCGGCGTACTCCCTGCCGTACTTGACGAACATGCCCGCGATGAACACGCTCTCCGCCACGGGGCCCTCGCTGGGGCCGCTGGTCTGGAAGCTTTCGCCGGGCTCGTCGCTGAAGCAGTTCAGGTTCAGGCAGTCGTTCCAGTCCGCCCGGCCGATGAGGGGCAGCCGGTGCGGGCCCTTGTGGGTGACGGTGTAGTTGAAGCTGCGGCGCAGGTGCTCCATCAGCGGGGCGGTGTTGTTTTGGTCGCAGTCGAAGGCCACCTGCTCCTGCAGGATGGACGTATCGCCCGTTTCCCGCACGTACGCGCTTACGGCGGCAATGAGCCACAGGGGGTCGTCATTGAAGCCGCCGCCGATGTCGGCGTTGCCCTTCTTGGTCAGGGGCTGGTACTGATGGTAGCTGCTGCCGTCGGCAAACTGCGTGGCGGCGATGTCCAGGATGCGCTCCCGGGCCCGCTCGGGGATCAGGTGGACAAAGCCCAGCAGATCCTGGCAGGAGTCCCGGAAGCCCATGCCCCGCCCCGTGCCGCTCTCGTAGTAGCTGGCGCTGCGGCTCATGTTGAAGGTGACCATGCACTGGTACTGGTGCCAGACATTGACCATGCGGCTGAGCTTCTCGTCGCCGCAGGCCAGGGAGAACCGGGACAGAAGCCCGTCCCAGTATTCCCGCAGGGCAGACAGGGCGGCGTCCACCTGCTCGTCGGTGCTGTAGCGGCTGAGCAGCGCGTGGGCGCGGGTCTTGTTGATGACCCCCGGCGCGGCCCACTTGTCCTCCCGGTTGTTTTCCACGAAGCCCAGGACGAAAATCAGGCTGCGCTGTTCGCCGGGCTGCAGGGTGATATTGAACTGATGCACGCCCACCGGCGACCAGCCATGGGCGATGCTATTGGTGCAGGCGCCCTGCTCCACCACCTGGGGATTGGCCGGGCCCCGGTACGCGCCCAGGAAGGCGTCCCGGCTGGTGTCGAAGCCGTCGGGAACCTGATTGGCGGCAAAGACGGTGTAGTGCCGGCGGCGCTCCCTGTATTCGGTCTTGTGGTAGATGGCGCCGTCCTCCACCTCCACCTCGCCGGTGGAGTAGTTGCGCTGGAAGTTGTTGGCGTCATCGACGGCGTTGTACAGACAGAACTCCACGTAGCTGAACAGCTGGAGGCTGTGGGGCGCGGCGTCCTCATTGGCGAGGGTCAGGCGGATGACCTCGGCGTTGTCGCCAATGGGCACGAACATCTCCTGTGCGGCGCGGACGCCGTTCTTTTTGCCCTCGATGACGGTGTAGCCCATGCCGTGGCGGCAGGTGTAGCTGTCCAGCTCCGTCTGGACGGGCTGCCAGCCGGGGTTCCAGACCACGCCTTCATCCTTGATGTAGAAGCGGTGGCCCTCGCTGTCGGCGGGGGTGTTGTTGTAGCGGTAGCGGGTCAGGCGCAGCAGCTTGGCATCCCGGCAGAAGCTGTAGCCCCCGGCGGTGTTGGAAATCAGGCTGAAGAAGTTCTCGCAGCCCAGGTAGTTGATCCACGGCAGCGGCGTGCGCGGCGTGGTGATCACGTATTCCCTCCTGGCGTCGTCGAAATATCCGTAGCGCATGGGTGGTTCCTCCTTATCGAACTGGCCATATAAACCAAAATAAACCCATATGCTGAAAAATTCAACCCCCAAAATAAAGTTCTTCCCAACGGGCCTGTCAAGGGCGCCGCATCCGCCCCTGACGGCAGGCGCGAAGCATGGCCGATCCGGGCGTTCCGAAAATTTTTCTAAAAAGTTTCGCCGAAACCCTTGCAAAACGGCCAAAGGTGCACTATACTATACACAACGAAATCGATTTAGTTGCAGCAGACGCTGAGCAGGAGCAGAAACTATGGCTGTCACCATCAAGGATGTATCTGCCCGGTGCGGTTTGTCGGTTTCTACGGTCAGCAAGGCGTTCAACGACTATTCGGACATCAGCGCCAAGACACGGGAGCTGGTGCATCGTACCGCCCGGGAGATCGGCTACTACCCCAACGCCATTGCCCGAACCCTCAAGACCAACCGCTCCTATAACCTGGGCGTGCTGTTCAATGACGAGCGGCAATCCGGTCTGACCCACGCGTTCTTCGCATCCCTCCTCAACGCCTTCAAGCGGGAAAGCGAGCGGCAGGGCTACGATATCACCTTTATCAACCACCACATTGCCCGCACGGGCATGACCTACCTGGAGCACTGCCGGTACCGCAATGTGGACGGCGTTTTCATCGCCTGTGTGGACTTCGGCATCTCTGAGGTGCTGGAGCTGGGCGCCAGCGACATTCCCTGCGTGACGGCGGATCATGTGTACGCCGGGCGCAGCGCCGTCATCAGCGACAACGAGCAGGGCATGCGCCAGCTGACGGAGCGGGCCATCGCCCTGGGACACCGGCGCATCGCCATGATCTGCGGCGACCCCTCCATGGTCACCGACAGCCGGGTGAACGGCTTCCTCCGCACGATGGAGCAGGCGGGCCTGCCCGTCCCGGAGGGCTACCTGGTCAAGTCCCTGTACGACACGCCCACCGTGGCCCGGGAGGCTACGCTGGCGCTGCTGGCGAGGGCGGACCGTCCCAGCTGCATCTTCCTGCCGGACGACCACTGCTGTCTGGGCGCGCTGCAGGCGGCCCGGGAAATGGGGCTGCGGGTGCCGGAGGATCTGTCCATCGCGGGGTATGACGGCATTGCCATCGGCCAGCACATTCGCCCCAAGCTGACCACCATCCGCCAGGACACGGAGGTCATGGGCGCGGAGGCCGCCCGGCTGCTGATCGGCCGGGTGGAGGATCCCGCCTTCCCCTTCAGCGTCATGCAGGTGCCGGTGGCCCTGGTGCCGGGCGAAAGCCTGGGCCGCGTGCCCGAGGGCACCGTCTGATTTCCACCTTCCCTTCGTCCATGGCAGCGCTTGATGTGCGCTGTTGGAGAAATAGCGGCATGAGCCGCAACAAAAAGGAGGACCCCATCCTATGAAGAAGTTTGCCTGCTTCCTGCTCTGCCTGGCCATGCTGTGCACCTGCATCAGCGCCTTCGCCGCCACCGACGTGGCCGTGAACGACCTGGCCTACAAGGGCACCCTGTCCGTGATGCACTTCTCCACCTCTGAGGAGTCTGAGGGCAACGGCGGTTCCGACGGCTTCCGTACCGTCATCGCTGCCTGGGACGCCGCGCATCCCGACATTGAGCTGAACCAGAACGTCATCGCCAATGCTGAGTACAAGACCAAGATCGCCGCGCTGGCCGCCGCCAATGACCTGCCCGACGTGTTCCTGCTCCAGGGCATGAACACCATCGCCTGGTCCGAGCAGAACCTGGTGCTGGATCTGACCGACATCATCGCCGGCAGCCCCTACTATGCGGACTACAGCACCTCCCTCTTCACCCCCTTCTCCTGGAATGGCAAGATCTACGGCTATCCCGCGCTGACCGGCGGCACCTGCACCGTGGTGATCTACGACAAGGCCATGTGGAAGGAAGCCGGCTACGACGCCTTCCCCACCACCTGGGACGAGGTTGAGAAGGCTGCTGAGTACTTCAACGGTCAGGGTATCGTCACCGTGGCCTTCGGCAACGGCGGCCAGTGGCAGATGAACTCCGACTTCGTGTCCACCCTGGGCAACCGCTACACCGGCCCCGAATGGTTCAACAGCATGATCAACAAGGGCGGCGCCGCCTTCACCGATGCTGAGTTCGTGGCCTGCCTGAAGGAGACCCAGCGTCTGTTCTGCGAGACCAAGATCTTCAACAGCAACTTCAACACCGTCACCAACGAGGACGCCCGCGAGTACTACATCGCCGGCCAGGCTGCGGCCTTCATCGGCGGCAACTGGGACGAGAGCTACATCGCCGCGACCCTGAAGGATGCCGACGAGGAGAAGTGGGCCAACATCGGCTTCGCCGTGCTGCCCCAGCCCGCTGACGCCACCAAGGCTCCCACCTCCCAGAACATCGGCGTGGGCTACGCCGTGGCCATCAACCCCAAGGTTGCCGAGGATCCCGACAAGCTGGCTGCCGCCATCGACCTGGCCCAGGAGCTGACCGGCCCCGCCTTCTCCACCTACGTGGCTGAGAACTACGCCCTGGGCGGCCTGACCGCTGCCGGCGAGGTTGACCTGTCCAAGTTCGACCAGATCACCCAGGACTTCTACACCTGGTCCTATGTGGACACCGAAGCCTGCGAGATCTACGACTCCTACATCAACTCCGCTGTGTGGGGCGTGTTCAACCAGGATCTGCAGGCCATGCTCAACGGCGACAAGACCCCCGAGGAAGTTGCCCAGAACGCTCAGGCTGCCTACGAGGCCAACTACTGATCCTGCATACGGCTGCCTGACCTCATCGTCTGTCAGCTGACATGAGGGGCCGTTCCGTCGGTGCATCCGGCGGAACGGCCCTTTCCAAAATCAGCGATACCATCCGAGCTGAAAAGCGGGCGGAAAGCGAGGAAATGCCATGCTCCACTCCATCAAGCCCAGGAACCGGACCATCCTCATGTATCTACTCATCCCGGTGGTCATCTTTGTCTTCACTGTTTTTTACCCGCTGTGCCGCGCCGTCATCTACAGCTTCTATGAGTGGAAGGGCGGCCCCAACATGACCTTCAACGGGCTGGCCAACTACCGCCAGCTCTTCGCCGACGGGGTGTTCTGGCAGGCCTTCTGGCACAACATCTACCTGGTGCTGGTGTGCATTGTCGGGCAGATGGGCCTGGCCTTCATCCTGGTGATGTTCGCCAACTCCCGGCTGACCCACGCCAAGGGCGTCCACCGCACCTTCGGCTTCTTCCCCAGCACCATTTCCGCCGTGTGCATCGGCATGATCTGGAACATCCTCTACCTGCAGGACGGCCTGCTCAACACCGTGCTGAACCGGCTGGGCCTCATCCAGGGCAACTGGATGAGCTGGCCCAACTGGCTGGGCTCCGGCAATGTGATGCTGGCGGTTTCCATCCCGCTGGTGTGGCAGTACATCGGCTATTACATGGTGATCATGTTCTCCGCCATTGCCGGCATTGACAGCGAAATCTTTGAGAGCGCGGAGATCGACGGCGCCAACGGCTTCCAGAAGGCCGTGCGGATCACCCTGCCCCTCATCAAGAATACCATCCTGGTCTGCCTGACGCTGTGCATCGCCGGCAACATGAAGGCCTTCGACAACATTTATGTCATGACCTCCGGCGGCCCGGGCACCTCCTCCATGGTTATGGCCATGTACGGCTACAACACGTCCTTCCGCGATTCCAACCTGGGCTACGGCAGCACCATTTCCGTGGCCATCTTCGTCCTGTCCCTGGCGGTCATCGGCGGCTCCCAGTGGCTGGTCAAGCGCGCTACGAAGGGGGTTGAGCTTTGATGATCCGTCTCACCGCCAAGCGTCCTCCCCGGCAGAAGAAGCATCTGTCGCCCTCCGCCCGCGTCGGCAGCATCCTCATGGACGCGGTGCTGTGGATTTTCTCCCTGAGCTGCATTTTCCCGCTGGTCTGGATGGCCTACAACTCCCTGAAGGTCAAGCGCGTCTTTAACGCCGACAAGCTGTCCATCCCCGGGCTGTTCGGCGCGGCCGCACCCACCCTGGACAACTACACCCGCATCCTCACCAACCCGGACTACCACCTGTTCGAGTCCATGTGGAACTCCGTGCGCACCACGGCCATCAGCATCCTGGGCATTGTGCTGTTCTCCTTCATCGTGGGCTACATTCTCTCCCGCATCAAGGGCAAGTGGAACCGCCCGCTGTACCTGCTGTTCCTCTCCGGCATGCTGATCCCCATCCACTCCCTGCTGGTGCCCATCTACGTCGTGTTCAAGGAGATGAACATGACCAACCAGTGGTTCACGCTGCTTCTGCCCTACATCAGCTTCGGCATGCCCATGGGCATCTTCCTGGTGGAAGGGTATGTCAAGGGCATCCCCGTCTCCCTGGAGGAGGCCGCAGCCATCGACGGCTCCAGCTTCTCCCGCTCCATGTGGAGCATCATCATGCCCATGTGCAAGCCCATCCTGGTGACGGTCGCCATCATCCAGGTGTTCAGCTGCTGGAACGAGTTCTCCTTCGCCCTGGTGCTGATCGAGAACGTCCACCTACAGACCGTCCCCCTGGCGCTGACGCAGTTCAAGGGCCAGTTCGGCTCGGACTATCCCAAGCAGATGGCCGCCATGCTCATCACCATGATGCCCATTGTGATCATCTACTTCATCTTCAGCAAGCAGATCATCCAGGGCATGGTCGCAGGCGCGGTCAAGGGCTGATTTTTCCCGCAGACAGTACGCGGCAAAACGCCGGAGGGAATGACTTCCTTCCGGCGTTTTGCTATCCCCGGTGTTCTCTCATCCTCCGTTTGACACATGCTGCACCGTGCGGTATCATGACAGTATGCACAAAGGAGGGACTGCCATGGCCGGACATCTTTCGCCCCGGGAACGCCGGGAGCAGCTGAAGCGCACCGTTCGCGATCAGGCGTGCCTGCGGACGCTGCGCCGCTATCTGGATGAGGAATACATGAATGATGAGGGCGTCGGGGTGATTGACGTGTGCCTGTACGAGGGGCTGGAGCTGTACGATCCCCTCTCCTGCGGGCGGCAGCGGGAGCTGAACTCGGAGATTTACGACTTCATCGGGCAGAAGGCCAACCTTCTCCCCGCCCTGGTGCCGCTGAGGATCTGCTTCCACGGGCGCGTTCCCCCGGAGGATCAGGAGCAGATCCGCCGCCTGATGGCGGAGCATTACAGCATCGAGCTGCAGGACAGGATGTGGGATCTGCGCAGCAACCGCCACAAGCTGACCGGCATGGTGGCGGTGGGGGTTGTGTTCCTGTCGCTGTACTTCTTCTTTGCCCTGCGTGAGGATGACGGGCTGTTCCTGGAGCTGCTGAGCGTCATCGGCTCCTTCGCGCTGTGGGAGGCGGCGGATTGCTTCCTGCTGGAGCGGCGTTCCATCCACCGCGATATGATGAACATTGCCCAGCACATGACCCAGGAGGTCGTTTTCCTGGATGAATGACGCAGCCGCTCCCCGTTCAGGCCTGCGCTGAACAGAACAAAAGCCTGCACCCCGCGGCTGACTGCTCGCATGGAGCATGCCGCAAGGGGCGCAGGCTTTTTTCTGCCTGAATGAACAGGCTGACCTTTATTGCTTGCTTCCGGGACAATGTTCACGGATCCGCACGCCTGTCAGCCGGCGCATCCCAGGACCATACGCCGGATGGCGCCGTGCATGAATGGACTTCGCCGTTCTCCAGCCTGCTGTAACGAATGTGCATGCCCGGCGGCACCTCTGCGCGGACGGTCAGCGCTGCATCGTCCCTGCGCTGCCAGCGGACGGACAGATCGCCGTAGGGCGTGCAGATGCTGCCTTCAGCAAAGGTCATGCCCTCCGGGGCATAAGGCGCAATGACGACCTCCTGCCACGCAGGCTTCACCTGCCGCATGCCCAGCAGCGAGCAGCTCATCCATTCCCGGACATGGCCCATCATGGCGTGGTTGCGCGAACGCACCATGCCGTGCCACAGCTCCTCGTAGTTCCAGTATTCGGGCAGCGTTGTCAGGCCTTCATCCACAAAAAAGCGGTAGCTGGGCGGGGTGGGATTCATGACCATCCGCCAGGCAACGTCGTCATACCCGTGCTCCGCCAGGGCTGTAAGCACCTGCTTGAGCCCCACCTCGCCGGAGGTCAGATGACAGCCATTGCGCTTAACGGCCTCCGCCAGCTGCGCGGCAGCATGTGAAACCTCCGCCTCCGGCACGATGCCCGAGAACAGCGCGCAGCCGTAGCTGGCCTGGCTGCCTGTGCCGTACACCCCGGTATCCGCCTGGTAGCACGCCGGGTTGCCATGGAATGCAGCCTGCAGATCAGCAGCCTTTTGTGCATGCGCCAGCGCAGCCTCCGGCTTGTCCAGCAGCCGCGCCGCCTGTTCCATGATCCGGTGCATGCGGTAATAGGCGCAGTTTTCCACAAGAATCACCGGCGTATGCTCGCCATACTCGCCCCATTCGCCCATTTGTGCGTAGGCGGCGGCAATCAACCCGTTTTCTTCCTTGCCGGCAAGATAGGCCAGGTAGCGCTCCATCACCGGCCACGCCTGCTCCAGCACGGACAGGTCGCCATACCACTGGTAGTATTCCCAGGGGGTGAAGATGCACGCGCCGTTCCAGTTCAGATCCCTGTACAGTCCGCCGATGCGGTAGAATTCCGGGATGATGCCGGGTACAAAGCCGTCATCCTCCGTATCCATGGCGTCGCCGCGGCCCTTGTCCAGCTGGGCGTCGCCCATGTCATGGAGGATCTTCTTCATCCATGCACGGATGTCATAGCCCGAGGCCAGGGACCGGAACATCAGGTGCGAGGTTTCGATCCAGCCCAGCTTCTCGATCTGCGGGCAATCCGTGAAGGTGAAGAACATGTTGCTCTCAATGGAGCGTTCCGTCATTTCGCAGATCCGGTTGACCCGCTCATCCGACGTGCTGAAGGCGCCGCGCTTGTCGTTGCCTGCCCGCAGACGTTTGACCGCAAAGTTGCTCGTATCGGCCTCCCCCGGAAAGCCGCGCACCTCCAGGTAGCGGAAGCCATGATAGCAGAACCGGGGCGTATAGCATTCCTGCCCCGTGCCGCGGATGCGGTAGGAATCCCGGATCACGCAGTCGTACCGTTCGCTCCAGCTCTGGGTACAGGAGCGCTGATCCACGCCGCTTGAGTCCGGGAGCAGGATTTCCGCCGGATCCATGGTGATCCGCCGCCCGCGCACGGACGCGTCCGTACCGTGGAGCATGAGCACCGGAACCCCCGCGCCGTTGGAACCAAAATCAACCAGGTAATGGCCCTCCCCCAGCCGGGTGACCGCCGCTGCTTCCCGCTCCTCACAGGTAACGATGGGCGGATACTCCCGGGCGGTCAGCCGCCCCGTTGGCGCGGCCATGCGCCTGGCTGTCTGCCACGCGCTGCGGTCAGCCTCCGGCGTGTCCCAGCCGTCCGTTTCCAGCGTCGCGTCGTAGTCCTCCCCGCCGTACCAGTTCTGGAAGGTGACAGGACTTGGATGCATGCGCCAGCCTTCATCGGTGACGAGCAGCGTTTTCCGCGCGCCGTTCCTGTATTCCGCCTCCACCTGCACAAGGGCTTTCTTCCGTCCGCAGATGCCCGGTTTGACATAGCAGCTGTCATTTTTCTGATAGCGATGGTGGGGGCTGAGGGTACCGTCGGGCAGCTGCATGACCGGGTTCACCCTGTAGCCCGTATACTGCCCGTTGCCCAGCTGAAGGCCCAGCACATTGCATCCCTCCCGCAGCAGGGGAAGAATATCACAGGTGACGTAATACACCGTCTGCGTGGCGTCGGATTCCCCCGGATCAAACCAGGTATCCGACAGCCGCGTACCGTTCAGCGAGGCAATGAACAGGCCCAGCCCGCTGATGTAAGCCCTGGCGCGGACCATATCCTCCAGGTTGTCTACCGTGAATTCCCCGGCAAGATAGGGCGAGGCGGCCTGGTCGGCATCCGTGTCATCCCCCTCGCCAATCCAGGCGCCCTCCCAATCCGCCGCATGGCACAGACCAACCTCAAAGCAGGCCAGTTCGCTCCACTCGGAAGGCCGATCATCCTGATCCCACACCATCACCTTCCAGTACACCCGCTGCCTGGAGCACAGCGGCACACCGGCATACGCAATGCCAAAGCAGCGCTCGGACAGCACCTTGCCGCTGTCCCACAGGTCGCCGTCCTGGGCGGAAAGCCGCGCGCAGGACGACGCTGCAAGGATGCGGTACGCGCTCTGGGATGCTCCCTGGACGCCGGATGAAAGCTGATAGCTGAGCATCACGGCATCCGCACCGATACCCAGCGGAGAAACCAGACCCTGTGTCCGCAAATCGATTGCCTTCATGGCGACACCTCTGTATGCCAGATTTATCCCTTCACGGAGCCCAGCGTCATGCCCTTGACGACATATTTCTGCGCGAAGGGGTAGATAATCGGGATGATACCGACGAAGATCTGCGCGCAGCGCACCGTGCGGTCGGAAATCATGGAGAGGGATTTCCAATCGTCCAGGCTGAGCAGGGACATATCCCGCGCGACAACCACCGTCTGCAGGAAGGACGCCAGAGGATAGCTGGAGGGGAAGTTGGAGAAAATCAGGCCGTCAAACCAGCTGTTCCAGTGGGTGATGAAGGAAAACAGCGCCAGCGTGGCGATGGATGGGGTTGCGCAGGGCACAAACACCTCAAAGCAGGTGCGCCAGTGTCCCGCGCCGTCGATCAGCGCAGCCTCCTCCAGCTCGTGCGGGATGCCCCGGAAGAAGTTCAGCATCAGTATAACATGATATACGGGAACAGCAATAGGCAAAACCAGCGCCCAGATGGTATCCATCAGGTGCAGGTTCTGGATCAGCAGATAGCCGGGAATCAGCCCGCCGGAAAACAGCATGGTGAAAAAGAAAATCCACACATAGACCGTGCGCATCCTGAAGGCCGTGCTTTCCTTGGACAGGGGGTAGGCCAGCAGAATCGTCAGGATCATGTTGATCGGCACGCCGATCGCCACGCGCAGGGCCGAGCGCTGCAGGGAAGTCCAGAAGTCGTGCTTGCCGATCACGTACTGATAGGCATACAGGTTGGGCTTCACCGGGAAGATGCTCACCTTGCCCGCCGCCACGGCCGTGCTGCTGGAAAAGGACATAGCCAGGATGTTGATCAGCGGAAAAAGGCACAGCGCCGCCAGGAGGGCCAGGAGAAGCGTGTTGATGACGATGAACAATTTTCTGCTTGCTGTAGGTTTCATGCCGTTCATCCTCCTCAGAAAATCCGATAGTCCGCCAGCTTGTAGGCAAGGAAGTACGACACCGAGATGAAGGTGACCGACACCAGCGACTTGAACAGGCCAACCGCCGTTGCAGGGCCATACTGGGCGTCCAGCAGGCCCAGGCGGTACACGAAGGTGTCGATGATGTCGCCCGTCTGGTATACGGCCGTGCTGTACAGGTTGAACACCTGGTCAAAGCCCGCGTTGAGCACGTTGCCCAGGCTCAGCACGGTCATCAGGACAATGATCATGCGCATGCCGGGCAGCGTCACATGCCAGGCCTGCTGCCAGCGGTTGGCGCCGTCAATCTGCGCCGCCTCATACAGCTGCATGTCAATACCGAGAATGGCCGCCAGGTACACAATCGCGCCGTAGCCGAAGTTCTTCCAGATGTCCGTGACAATCATCGTCCCACGGAAATACCGGTTGTCGCCCAGGAAGAAGATGGTTTTCCCCGTAACCGCCTTCATCAGCTGATTGATGATGCCGTCGCTGGGGGAAAGCATGTCCCGGAAAATACCGCCCAGGATCACCCAGGACATGAAGTAGGGCAGATACACAATGGTCTGGATGACCTTCTTGTACCGGGCGGAGCGAACCTCATTGAGCATCAGCGCAAAGACAATGGGGACAATCAGGCCCAGGATAATCTTCCACAGCGCGATGACGATGGTGTTGATCATGGCCCGGGAAAAGCCCGGCAGCGAAAAGACATAGCTGATATTCGCCAGGCCCACCCACTTCTGATTGCCGAACATGCCCTTGCTGGGGATGAACTTCTGGAACGCGATGATCAGGCCGCCCACGGGGACATAGCTGAAGATGATCACCAGGATCAGCCCTGGCAGAATCATCAGGTGCAAGGGTATTTCACGCCTGAACTTGGCCAACGTAAATCTTGATCCGGGGAGCTTGGCTGCTGCTCGCATGCTCCTGTCCTCCTTCTGCGTTTTTGCACAATGGGCCTCCTGGATGCGCTCCAAGAGGCCCATTCGGGTTCAGGTTTTACCAGTGGCAGGCGGATTACTGCGCCTGATACCATTCGTTGACCTCGTCGGTCATGGCCTGGCCGCCGGCGGCATACCAGGACGCCACCACCGTGTCGAACTCGTCCAGGGAAGACTGGCCGGTGATGATCTCGATGAAGGCTTCGTCCAGCATGGTGTCCAGGGTGGTCTTGCGCATGGTCATGGTGTCGGTGGCCACGCCGTAGAACGCATCGTAGACAGGCTGCACGTTCCCGTTGGTCTTGTAGTCGATCAGCAGCTGCTGGGAGCCGCCCTCACCGAACACGCGGTTCCAGCCCCACAGGGTGTGGTCGCCGTCCTGCGCGGCCATGCTGTACTGGTACATGCTCAGCTGCTCGCCGTACAGGTCGCCGGGATCGCTGGTCTTCAGGGGCTCCGCGATGGCCAGAGCCGTCTGCTGGTTCTTGTCCGGGCTGTTCAGGGAGACGGGGCTCAGACGCCACACGCCCTCCAGGCCGCCGCCGGGATTGGCGTACACAGCGTACTCGTTCAGTTCAGGATCAAAAACCTTCTCACAGTACAGGTTCAACAGCTGAATGAGGGCCTCGGGATGCTCGCAGTTGGCGCTGACCGTATACCAGCTGCTGGTCATCATGTTGACGCCGGGGGCGATGACCGCATCCGCATCCTTCATGACGATGCTGTAGGGCCGCCAGTCGGCCTCGGGATGCTCGGTAATCACGTCCTGCAGGGGCCACAGGGAGGTGGCGTGCCAGCCGTAGATGATACCGCACTTTTCGTTCAGCAGGTCTTCCTCTGCCTTGGTGCCGTCGTTGACAGCGAACTCGGTGTTGATGTAGCCCTCGGCGTACAGCTCGGCCAGGGAGCCCAGGGCTTCCTTCATCTGAGGCGTGGTGCTGCCGTAGACGATCTTGCCCTCAGCATCCTTCACCCAGTAGCGCGGATAGGCGCCGAAGGCATTGGCATAGCCCTTGATGTTCATCAGGGTGCCGTAGAGATCGCTGCACAGGCCCAGGCCGACCGCGCCCTCGCCCACCTTCGCCATGAAGGCGTCCATGAGGCTCTTGAGCTCGTCGATGGTCGTGGGTGCTTCCAGGCCCAGCTCGTCCAGCCAGTCCTGGCGGATCCACAGCATCTGCGCAGTCTCGATGTCGCAGTCCACATAGGGGATGCCGTACTGCACGCCGTCGAAGGTGCAGGCCTGCAGGCACTGCTCGCCCGCGGATTCGATCATGCTCTTGAGCAGGTCGGAGGCGTACTCGTCAAAGTAGGGCTTGATGTCAACCACCAGCTCAGCCTCCACCAGGTTCTTCAGGGTGAGCTTGTTCACGCCGACGATGTCCGGGATCGTGCCGGCGGCCACGGCGGCGTTGAACTTCTGGGTCTGCTGCTCGGCATTGGGGGCGATCTACAGGTACTGCACGTCAATGCCCAGGCGCTCCTCAATCAGGCGGCTCCAGCGGTTATCCTCGTAGGATTCATCCGTGAGGATGGAGAAGATGTCGCTCTCCATGGTCGAGTCCTGGGTCCTGCAGAAGGTCACGGCGTAGGTTCCCTCCGCCAGGGCCGGCATGCTGATGACGGACATCATCACCATGGCGATGGTCAGGACAAGCGCTGCCAGTTTCTTCATCATGGTCTTCCTCCTTCTCAATGGTACGAAATGCAATGGGTCTGCCGCCTGGTATTCAATTGGGCAAACCCATCTGATGTGCTTATTGTATTGTTGGAGAGGAGGAATAACAATGCGACGAAAATTTGCTTTTTATGACCTTTTCCCATCAGGGCATTATTCTGCCTTGTCGATATTGCTGCGGCGTCATGTTGTACCGCTGCCTGAAATGCCGGTAAAAGGAGGTTGCGTCATACACGCCGATCTCCTCCATGATGCGCTCAATGCTGTAGGTGGTGCCCTCCAGCAGGGCGGCTGCGCGCTGCATGCGCAGGTCGTTCAGAATGTAGTGAAAGCTGTGGCCTGTCTCACGCTTCAGGGCGGCCAGCATGTCCTCCTCACGCATTTTCCATTGCGCTGCCAGCCATGCGGGCGTCACCTCCGCCAGGTGCTGCTTCATATCCGCCAGGATGGCGGGAATCTGGTACACGTGTTCATCCAGCCCCTGGAGCTTCACCAGGTCGCCCCTGAGGCGGCGCATCATCTCGCCCAGCAGGATGTTCACATAGCTTTCCTGAATGACGCTGCTGGGCCGCTTCTGCAGGTGCACCTCGTCGTAGATACGCAGCACAATATTGCTTAGGCGCTCATCCGGCTGCGCTTTGAAATACAGCACCTCGTTGCAGTATCTGGTCATGGCCATGCGCCAGAAGAAGCTGGACAGCACGCCCTGCTCCATCAGAATGGTGGAGAACGTCTGCATGAACCCGGATGCGCGCAGCAGGATGTTCACCGCCAGGCCGCTGTCGTCCGGGGTGAACATGGCCTGCTCGATCCCCGGCGAGACGATGCAGAAGTTGCCCTCCTCCATGGCGTAGCGATCGCCGTTGATATAGAAAATGGATGTGCCGCACAGGATATACACCATTTTGATAAACTCCGGCTTGTGCAGAAACGGCGGGCAGTAGCGCGCGTTTTTGAAGCAGTTCACCTGCATGTCCGGGTTGGCGAAAAACTCTTCCTCGGTCAGGACATCCTTGATCGTGCTTGGGGACTTGTCCGGAAGGGCGCCGGGGAACCGTCCCTTGAAGTCCTGCCAGCTGTATATCGGCTGCTCAAAGGCGTCCGGGCAGGCCTGATAAAGCCTCTGATAGAAAACCTCCTCGTCGCCCCTGGCCGCCATGGCGGCTTCTATCTCCCTGTAGGTCAGCATACCCGCACCTTCCTCGTCTGTTACAGTATCATCCTGCGGTTTCTGTAATGCTTCGGCGTCATCCCGTACATCCGGGAGAAGTTGCGGTAAAACCTGCTCTTGTCGGCATACCCGACGGATTCGGCAATCATGTCGATGCTGAAATCCGTATTGTCCAGCATGCTTGCCGCCTGCCGCATGCGCAGTTCGCACATCAGCTCGCTGAAGGTTCGCCCCGTCTCCCGGCGGAGGTAGCGGCTCAGATAGCCCTCGCTCAGGCCGAAATGGCCGGACAGCTCGGGCAGCGTGCAGGAGAGACGGCTTTTCATGGAATAGAGAAAATGCGGAAGCCGGTAGCTGCCGTGCTTGCCCGCCTTCTGCAGGATTACCAGGTCGCTCATATGCAGCCGCAGCGTGTTCCCGAAGAAGATCATCAGCAGGCTCTTGCAGATCAGATTGCTCTTGCGGCCTGGCTGGGTCATTCCCGGTACAATTCCAGCACGGTATCCGTCAGCACAGGCTCTTCCGCGACGCAATAGAGCAGCGCGTTGTTGGCCGTCCGGTTGTAGACCATCCGCCACATGTACTCGGACATGCCGTTCTCAAGGGTCATCAGATTCATGAAGGAGGCAGAAAACGCGCTGAGCCGGATCAGCAGGTTGAGCACGATATCCTCATCATGGCAGCTGTAGACCGCCTGCTCCACATTGGGGCCAACCAGCACAAAGGAGCCCTGCCGAAGCTCCGTGACCTGCCCGTTCATCAGAAAGTAGCCGCTGCCGCGCAGCACATAGACCACCTTGATGAAGGCCAGCCGGTGCAGAAAGGGCGGGCAGTCATTCACATTGACAATGTAGGTGACCTCGTCCTCCGCATCGGCGAAAAAGCGCTGATCCTGCAATTCCGCTTCCATGATGGTCGGCGGCGCCTCAGGCAGAACACCCGCTTCCTCCGGCATGCCAAAGCGCGCGCGGAACTCGGCCCAGCCACGGATCGGCTGCGCATAGTATTCCGGATGAGCAAAGTAGTAAGCCCGATAGGGATTCCCGCCGCCCAGCATTGCTTCCTTGCTGAGCCTGATCAGATCATCCATGGGTGAATCGACCTTTCATCAAGCATGGGCTCCGTCGCCTATAGTATAGCACAGGCAAACAGGAATGGACAGAGCGTTTCCTCATCACAGGCGCAGGCGTCCGAAGGGCGGCGTCCTGCAGCCGGCGCTTCTCTTGCCATCCCACCCAGCATGGCGCGTTTGATGTGCGCGCATGCAGGAATCGGGCAATAATATGTCAAATAGTACAAGCAGATTTTTGTCTGTTGTCCGTCTGCATGTTGAAAGGAGCGGTTTCCCATGGAGAAGAAGGTTCGGTTCGGTCTCATCGGCATCGGCAACCAGGGCTCTGCCTATGCCGGTTTCCTCAGCGGCAAGGCCAAGGGCTTCCCCGGCATGCCCGCGCCGGAATGTCCCCCTCACTGCGCCCTGGGCGCACTGTGCGATATCGACCCTGCCAAGGAGCAGCTGTGCCGGGAGAAGTTCCCCGAGTATCCCTTCTTCCGGGACTGGAAGGACATGATTGCCTCCGGCGCCTGCGACGCGGTGATCACCACCGTGCCCCATTACCTGCACACGGAGATCGCCGTCTACTGCCTGGAGCACGGCATGAACGTGCTGGTGGAGAAGCCCGCCGGCGTGTATGCCAAGGCGGTGCGGGAGATGAACGAATGCGCGGCGCGGCATCCCGATGTGGCCTTCGGCATCATGTTCAACCAGCGCACCAACAAGCTGTACCAGCAGGTAAAGGCCCTGGTGGAGAGCGGCGAGCTGGGCGAGATCCGCCGTTCCAGCTGGATCATCAACAGCTGGTGGCGGCCGGACAGCTACTACCGCTCCAGCGCCTGGCGCGCCACCTGGGGCGGCGAAGGCGGCGGCGTGCTGGTGAATCAGGCGCCCCATCAGCTGGACCTGTGGCAGTGGATCTGCGGCGTACCCTCCACGGTGTACGCCAAGTGCCTCTACGGCTGCCACCGCGACATTGCGGTGGAGAATGACGTGACCATCGTGACCACCTACCCCAACGGGGCGACAGGCTCCTTCATCACCTGCACCCACGACCCCATCGGCACCGACCGGCTGGAGATCGACCTGAGCGGCGGCAAGATCGTCGTGAATGACAGCACCACCGCCACCGTCTACCGCCTGAAGAAGACCGAGGACGAAATGAACGGCTCCATGAGCATGCACGAGGTGGCCATGCTCACCCGGGGCAACGCTGCCGGCGGGCTGTACGACACCGAGACCATCACCAACACCGACGGCTGGGGTATGCAGCACCTGACGGTGATGGAGAACTTCGCCCGGCACATCCTGGAGGGCGAGCCCCTGCTGGCCCCCGGCTCCGACGGCATCAACGGCGTGAACCTGGCCAACGCCACGCTGCTGTCCTCCTGGCTGGGCAAGGAAGTGGACAACCCCGTGGACGAGGAAAAGTACCTGGCTGAGCTGAACAAACGCATTGCCGCGGAGGGCAAGTTCCCCACCCGGTGAACCATCACACAAGCAAAGGAGAGGATTCCCATGGCAAAAGGTCTGATCGGCATCCAGATGAGCACCATCAAGCAGAAGATCGGTGAACTGGGCGCCTACGAAACCCTGCACCAGTGCGCGCTGCTGGGCTATCACTGCATTGAAATCAGCCAGATCCCCATGACCCCCGAAAATGTAGCCGATATGAAGCGGGCCTGCGACGATTTCGGCATCAAGGTGGCGGCCTGCTCCGCGGCGGTGGCCCCCATGTACCCCGGCGCCCCCGGCGAGTGCCTGGAGAACGACTTTGAGAAGATCGTGGCCGACTGCAAGGCCCTGGACTGCGACATGCTGCGCATCGGCATGCTGCCCGTCAGCTGCATGGGCAGCTACGACCGGGCGGTGGCCTTCGCCCGTCAGGCCGACGAGATGGCCGTGCGGCTGAAGGAGCAGGGCATTGACCTGTACTACCACAACCATCATGTGGAGTTTGCCAAGTACAACGGCGAGTACCTGCTGGACATCATCCGGGCCAACGCACCCCATCTGGGCTTCGAGCTGGACATCCACTGGATCCACCGGGGCGGCGCCAACGAGGTGGACATCATCCGCAAGTACGCGGGGAGCATCCGCCTTCTGCACCTGAAGGACTACCGCATCGTGCCCTTCGTGATGCCGGAGGATCGCACAAAGTTCCATGAAGCCTTCTCCAACATCGTGCAGTTTGCCGAGGTAGGCGAGGGCAGCCTGCCCATCCGGGAATGCATCGAGGCGGGCTTTGAGGGCGGCAGCCAGTATTTCCTCATTGAGCAGGACGACTGCTACGGCCGCGACCCCTTCGAGAGCCTGCGCATCAGCCGCGACAACCTGATCGCCCTGGGCTACGGCGACTGGTTCGAGCTGTAAGCTGACAGGCCAGGAAACCAGCCTGTCGTCATCCCGCATGAAAAACGCCCGCGTCGGCTCTGTGTCCGGCGCGGGTATTTCCTTTGTCTCGCGGAGACTGAAGCAGGCATTCCCCGGACAGAGGAAGGGATGCTGCAGCTGCCCGGCGGGCCTGCATGAAAACGGGCTGAGGCATGCTTTGCCCCAGCCCGGATTTATCCGTATTCGGCTTCGTCAGCAGCGGTCGGCCCCCACAGCCCTGAGGAACTGCTTGGCGATGTACATGCACCCCGTCTGGTTGGGGTGAATGCGATCCCAGGCGATGTTACAGGGATGCATGTAGGCAAACAGCGCGTCCCAGCCCGCCTGCAGATCCACAAAGGGCAGGCCGTACTTCTCCGCCAGGCGACGGACAATCCCGCCGTATTCATCCATGCGCGCCCGCATGGGGTCGAGCCGGTTCGGCTCCATGAAGTAGGGCGACATGAGGATCATGCCTTTCACATGGGGCAGGGTGCGCTCGATCAGGCGGGTGTAGGTGGCCTCGAAATCCTCCGGGGACACATGGGTTTCGGGCATATAGGGGCTGTCAAACTGCCGCCAGACGTCATTGATGCCGATCAGCACGCTGACCCAGTCGGGTCTGTGCGCCATCACGTCCGTTTCCCAGCGGGCTTCCAGATCCCGGGCCTGATTGCCGCTGATGCCCATGTTGATGATGCGCAGCCCCAGCTCCGGGTACATGCACCCCAGCAGGGAGCCCACATCCGCCACATAGCTGCGGCCCCAGGCGTTGAACAGACCCTCGCCGACCGGGCGGGTACGCTCGTAATCGGAGATAGAGTCGCCAATGAACAGCACGGTCTGACCTTTTTCAAACAGCATGATTGTTTCCTCCTCTGCATTGCCTGCTCCTGGATGCCCGGTGCGGCAGAAGGCCGACGTCCGCCGCCTGGCCGGACAATCCCCGGCAAAGGCGGTACGTACCGCCACAGCCTCCGGGCCGAAGCAGGGATCGCCATCGCACCGGCATTGATTGAATCATTCTCCGGCCGGCGCGGAATATCCTCCATGTTCACCGGAATCCCCCATGCCAGCCCTCATCATGCGTACAGCGGAGGTTCACCGGCGGGTGCATCGGATGCCGCACACCTGCCCGCGCTTCCGCCGCGCCCCGGCGGGTGCGATTTTTTCATGCCTGCGCGGCGGCGGAAGCATCTTCCTCCCCTGACAAAAGATTTTTCAAGGAAATCATATGTTCGCCTAAAGGAGTTTGCCTCAGTGTCGTCGAACCATCTATGCGAACAAATGTTTTCTATACTGTTGTCCAAGGGAGGGATGGCCGATGCCGCAGCAGCGGATTTATATCGCCATTGACTTGAAATCCTTTTATGCATCCGTGGAATGCGTGGATCGCGGGCTGGATCCGATGATCACCCATCTGGTGGTGGCGGACGAAAGCCGGACGGAGAAGACCATCTGCCTGGCGGTGTCCCCCGCGCTGAAGAGCTACGGTGTGCCGGGCCGCGCGCGGCTGTTCGAGGCCATCGAGCGGGTGAACACGGTCAACGCCCGCAGGCGGCAGGCGGCTCCGGGGCGGCGGCTGACCGGCTCCTCCTGGAATGAGGAGGAGCTGCGCCGGAATCCCGGCCTGGCGCTGGACTTCATCCGCGCCACGCCCCGCATGGCCCGCTACCTGGAATGCAGCGCGAAGGTCTACAGCGTCTACCTGCGCTACGCCGCGCCGGAGGACATCCACGTCTACTCCATCGACGAGGTGTTCATCGACGCCACCCCCTACCTGAAGGCCCGGCGCATGACCCCCCGGCAGTTCGCCTCCGCCATCATCCAGGAGATTTTCGCCGAAACCGGCGTGACTGCCACGGCGGGCATCGGCACCAACCTGTACCTGTGCAAGGTGGCCCTGGACATTCTGGCCAAGCACGCGGCGCCGGACGAGCACGGTGTGCGCATGGCGGAGCTGACGGAGCTGAGCTACCGCCGTCAACTGTGGACGCACCGCCCGCTGACGGATTTCTGGCGTGTGGGCCGGGGCTATGCCCGGAAGCTGGAGGCCAACGGACTGTTCACCATGGGGGACGTCGCCCGCTGCTCCATGGGGCAGCACGGGGTGTACAGCGGAGAGGATCTGCTCTACCGGCTCTTCGGCGTGAACGCGGAGCTGCTCATCGACCACGCCTGGGGCTGGGAGCCCTGCACCATGGCGGACATCAAGGCCTACAGGCCCGCGAGCAGCAGCGTGGGCACGGGGCAGGTGCTGCACTGCCCCTACGCCTTCGACAAGGCACGGCTGATTGTGCGGGAAATGGCGGACGCGCTGTCGCTGGATCTGGTGGCCAAGGGCGTGGTGACGGATCAGCTGGTGCTGAGCATCGGCTACGACGCGGAGAGCCTGACCCCCGCCCCGGGCCGCCCTGCCTACCGCGGGCCCATCGTCACGGATTTCTACGGCCGCAGCATTCCCCGCCACGCCCACGGCTCCGTCGCGCTCCCCGGCATGACCTCCTCCACCCGCCAGATCACCGACGCCGCGGTGTCCCTGTTCGACCGGATTGCGGATCCCACCCTGCTGGTGCGCCGGGTGAATCTGGCGGCGGGCCGGGTGGTGGACGAGCAGGAGGCCCGGCAGGCTCCGGCCTTCGAGCAGCTGGATCTGTTCACGGACTACGCGGCTGAGGATGCGCGCCGGGCGGAGGAGGCTGCCCGGCTGGCCCGGGAGCGCCGTGGGCAGGAGGCAGTGCTGGACATCCGCCGCCGCTTCGGCAAGAACGCCATCATCATGGGCATGAACCTGGAGGAGGGCGCCACCGCCATGGCCCGCAACCGGCAGATCGGGGGCCACAAGGCATGAGCAGGCAGGAATCCTTCCCCTATGCGGACATGCTGCGCCTGCCCCGGCACGTATCCTCCCGGCGGCAGCCCATGACCCGGCTGAACCGGGCGGCGCAGTTCGCGCCCTTCGACGCGCTGGCAGGCTACAGCGAGGCAGTGCAGGAGACCGCCCGGCTCACCGACCGGCGCATCGGCCCGGACGATGACACCCTGGCCCGGCTGAACCGGCGGCTGCAGCGTCTGGCGGAAGTGCTGGCGGACAGTCAGCCGGAGGTCACCTTCCTGTGCTTCATCCCGGACGAGAAGAAGGAAGGCGGGGCCTACCGCCGCATCACCGGGCGCGTGCGGCGCATGGACGAGGTCGGGCAGCTGATCCTCCTGACGGACGGCACGGCCATCCCCATAGACAGCATTGACGATCTGGACGGGGCGATATTTCAGGATGAGGAACGTCCGGCGGGCGGATAGGGCGGGACTGCGGGGCCGGTGCTGCTACTTTCCCGGAAGGGCGAACAGCGCGGCCCCAACGCAAACAGTCCCCCGCGATGAACTCGCGAGGGACTGTTCTCTGTTCGTCTGATGGACATGCCGCCCGGATGCTTCACGGCGCAAACCCTTCCCCTTTGGGGAAGGTGGCCGAGCGGCAGCGAGGCCGGATGAGGTCGCGGCGGCAGGGACGCAAGCTATGGTTCTCCCTCAGCACAAGCAGTCCCCCGCGATGAACTCGCGAGGGACTGTTCTCTGTTCGTCTGATAGCCATGCCGCCTGGATGCTTCGCGGCACAAAGCCTTCCCCTTGGGGGATGGTGGCCGCGCGGCAGCGCGGCCGGATGAGGTCGCGGCGGTGGAGAGACGCAGTCGCTCCGATGCCAGTCCATGGAATCTGCCGTTTCCATTGCGGATGCGGGCATCCGCTCGGAAACTCGCGCTTCTTCTTTTCCATTTTTGATGCTTGTCGTGGTGCGCTGGGCTGCCGCCCAGACCTGCGCAGGGGCTAACGCCGCCCCTGCACCCGCGCAAGGGGTTTCACCCCTTGACCCGTTTCCGCGGGCGCGAGTCCTTGGCGTTGCGCGAACCTGCCGTTTCCATTGCGGATGCGGGCATCCGCTCGGAAACTCTGGCTTCTTTTTTTCTTTTTTGATGCTTGTTGTGCTGCGCCTGGGCTGCCGCGACATCCCTGCGCAGGGGCGCGGCCCCTGCACCTCGCAAGGGGCATCGCCCCTTGACCCGTTTCCGCTGGCGCGGTTCCATGGGGTTGTGCGTTATTGATCCAGGTCGCCCATGAAGGCTGTCAGGGCCTCGTTCTGCCCGGACATGACCTCCTCCGGCGTACCCTGGGCGGCAATGACGCCCTCGTGCATGAACACGATGCGATCCGCCACCTCCCGGGCGAACTTCATCTCATGGGTGACGATGAGCATGGTGCGCTTCTCCTGGGCCAGGCTGCGGATGACCGTCAGCACCTCCCGGGTCAGCTCGGGATCCAAAGCGGAGGTGGGTTCGTCAAAGCAGAGGATTTCCGGATCCAGCGCCATTGCCCGGGCAATGGCCACTCGCTGCTGCTGTCCGCCGGAAAGCTGGCAGGGATACGCGTCTCCCCGGTCGCCCAGGCCCACACGCTCCAGCAGCTGCCGGGCCTTCTGCTCCGCCTCGGGACGCTTGCGGCGCAGCACCGCCGTCTGCGGGATGCACAGGTTGTCCATCACCGTCCAGTGGGGGAACAGGTTGTAGCTCTGGAACACGAAGCCCATCTTCAGGCACAGCTTGCGCAGCTTCTCCGGCGGGGCGTAGACGGCCTTGCCGTCCCGGGTGGTCACCAGCGGCTCATCGTCGATGAAAATGTCGCCGCTGTCCACCTGCTCCAGGTTGTTCACGCAGCGCAAAAGCGTGCTCTTGCCCGAGCCGCTGCGCCCGATAATGGCCACGACCTCCCCTGTCTGCACCGACAGGGACACGTCCCGCAGCACGCCCTGCCCGTCAAAGGATTTCTGAATATGGCTGGCTGTCAGCATGGCGCATGCCCTCCCCCGTCAGTCATGATAGTAGTCGAAGCGCTTGATGAGCCGGCCAAAGACGAAAGTCACGGCGGCGTTCATCAGCAGGTAGAACACGCCCGCCAGGAACAGCGGCTCCACGGAGCCGGAGGCGCTGGTGGCGTTCTTGGCGGTGAGGTACATTTCCGACACGGCGATGGCCGTGGCCAGGGAAGTATCCTTCACCAGGGTGATGACCTCGTTGGACACGGGCAGCAGGATGCGCTTGACGGTCTGGGGCAGGATGATCCGCAGGAAGGTCTGCGATTTGGTGAAACCCAGCACCTGCGCGGCCTCGTACTGTCCCGGCGGGATGGACATGATGCCGCCCCGGTAGATCTCCGCGAAGTAGGCGGCGTAGTTCAGCCCGAAGGCGATGTAGGTGGCCGTCAGCCGGGGGATGGGCCCCACCAGCTTGGGCAGGAAGAAATACACCGCGAACAGCTGGAGCATCAGGGGCGTGCCGCGCATGACCAGGATGTACAGGCCCACCGGGGCGGAAATCACCTTCCGCCTGCTCATGCGGCCCAGGGCCACCACAAGGCCCAGGGGCAGGGAGATCACCAGCGTCATGGCGAAAATCGACAGCGTGGTGCCAAAGCCTGTAGCCAGCTGCGTCAACAGCTTCACCAGCCGCTCCGGGTCATTGAAGTACTGCACGGACAATCCTCCTCCGGCAACGCAGAAGGGCGGCCTTCCCGGTGAAGGCTGCCCTTCCGATGCGATGGGTTATCTTATGTTTACTCCGCGGGGACGATGGAGATATCCTGGCCGAACCACTCGGTGGAGATCTTCGCCAGGGTGCCGTCCGCCGCCAGCTCCTTCAGCAGGCCGTTGACGGCCTCGGTCAGGGCCACGTCAGCCTTGCGGAAGCCGATGGCGTAGTACTCAGGAGCCAGCTGCTCCTCCAGCACGCGGTAGCCCGCCTGCTTGGCGGTGATGTAGTAGTTGGCGACGATCACGTCCATGACCACGCCGTCCACACCCTTGTTGTCCAGATCCATCAGCGCCATGGCATAGTCGGCGTACTCAATGGGCGCGCCGGCCAGGGAGGCCTTGAACTCCTCATTGGCGTCCACCGCTTCCGCCGCGGAGGAGCCGGACTGCACCGCGATGGTCTTTCCCGCCAGGTCGGCCAGGGTCTGAACCTCGCTGTCCTCCAGCACCACGACCACCTGGGCGTTCTGCAGGTAATTGACGGACATGCTGTAGGTCTGCTGCCGCTCCTCGGTGACAGTCAGGCCGTTCCAGATGCAGTCGATGTTGCGGTTGGCCAGCTCCATGTCCTTGGCGTCCCAGTCGATGGGCTGGCACACCAGCTTCACACCCAGCTTCTCGCACACGGCCCTGGCCACATCAATGTCATAGCCGACGATCTCGCCGTCGTCGTTCATGAAGCCCATGGGCGGGAAGGACGCATCCAGACCCAGGATCAGCTCGCCCTTGGCCTGAATGTCGCTGAGGGACGTATCCTCCGCCAGCGCGGGAACCATGAACACCATCATCAGCGCCATCACCATGGACAGCACGGAAAGCAGCTTACGCATATGACTTCTTCCTCCTTAGCGATTTAGCGTGCTAAATTGTTGACGCGGATAGTATAGCACGATCGACCGCCGGTGTCAACAGGGCGGACAACATTTTTTTCGCCGGGCGGAAAGGCACACGCTCTGCCTGCTGCGGGCTGAACATCATGCCGACCGGGCGCGGCATTTCCCCCAATGGGCGTACCCATGCAATCCCTGTCATGAGGCGGCCCTGCAGCCTTTTTTCCGCCGGGGCCTTGCATTTGCACCGGCGGCGGTATACACTGATGGTATCGATCCGCACGTTCCGGAAGGAGGCGTCGCCCATGCGTCTGTTCCACCGCAAGCAGCCCACCCATTCCTATGATCCCTCCCGGCAGTCGCCCGCCCTGCGGTGCAGCATCTGCACCGGCGAGCAGGTGGCCGGTTTCCGCGACAAGGTCACCGGCAAATTCGAGGACATTGCGCTGATCCGCACCCCCGGCGATCTGGAGGACTTCTGCCGGGCATACGGCGTGGACCCGTCGCAGCTGGAGAAGATCTACTGACATACCCGGCCCCCCCCTGACGGCACGGCCCGGGTGTTCCGCATTGCACATGAAAGCATCATCCTCCAAAAATCATACGCCCCGGCGGAGCCCTTGCGGGAAATCCGTCGGGGTTTTTGCGTTTGTGGAGGATGCAGTCACTTGCCGTCGGCAGACTGAAGTCGGGAATCGGCCACCCACCCAGCCGGTGCAGTAACTTGCCGTCGGCAGACTGAAATCGGGAATCGGCGACATGTGCGGCGATTCCCGTGCTTTTCCGTCAGGAAAAGCTTCCTTACGCGAACGAACGGCCGGGAGCAGGCATAGCCTGCGACCAGTGAGCGAGCGCAAAATCGCCCAGGTGGCTGTGCCACCTGGGCGAAGCGCGTCAGCGCATTTATCCTTTCAGGCCGCTGGTCGCAATGCCTTCCACGAAGTACTTCTGTGCCGCAAAGAACAGCACCATCACAGGCATGACCGCCACAAAGGCCATCGCCATCACCTTGCCCCAGTTCACCACGGACTCCGAGTCCAGCGACATGCGCAGGGCCAGGGAGATCGGGTACATCTTCTGGGAGCTGATGAAGATCAGGGAGTTGAAGTAGTCGTTGTACGTCCACAGGAACTGGAACAGTCCGGCGGAGAACAGCGCGGGCTTCATCAGCGGGAGCAGAATGCTCACCAGCGTGCGGAAGGTGCTGCAGCCGTCAATGTACGCCGACTCGTCCAGCTCCCTGGGGATGCCGCGCAGGAACTGGATCAGCATGTACGGGAAGAAGGAATTGCAGCACAAAAGCGCCGGAATGTAGAAGGGCATGTAGGTGTCAATCCAGTGGAACTGGTTGTACAACAGGTACCGGGGAATGATCACCACCGCGCCGGGCAGCATCATCAGGCCGATCAGCACGGTGAACAGCAGCCCCTTGCAGGGGAAGTCAAACCGAGCGAAGGCATAAGCCGCCAGGCAGGCGGATGCCACGGTCAGCAGCGTTGTGGGCACGACCAGCTTGAAGGTGTTGATGAAGAAGGTCGTGTAGGTCAGGCGGCTGGAGCCCTTCCAGCCCTCCACATAGTTCTCGAAGTGCCACACGCTGGGCAGCAGCCTCGTTGAGCCGAAGATGTCCTCGTTGCTCTTGAAGGTTGCGAAGAACATCCAGATGATCGGGTACAAAAGCACCAGGCCGATGACCGCGATAATCAGATAGTCCACGAAGCCGCCATCCCGGTGGCGTTTGCGCATCTTGGTTGTTGCCATCTTTCTTCACGCCCTTCCTTATTCATCCGAGTAGTGCACCCAGAACCTGGACGTGCCGAAGATGATCAGCGTCAGGATCAGGATGACGATGAACATAATCCAGGAGATGGCGCTGGCATAGCCCATATGGAAGTAGGCGAAGCCCTCCTGGTAGAGGAACATGCCCATCACATAGGTGCTCTTGCGGGGGCCGCCGCCGGTAATCAGGGCCGGGGAGGTGTAGTTCTGCAGCTCCTGGATGGTCTGGTTCAGCAGGGTGAAGAAAATGATGGGGGAAATCTGCGGGATGGTGATGTGGAAGAAGCGCTTCCACCAGCCCGCGCCGTCAATCTCGGCAGCCTCGTACAGGGAGGCGGGCACGTTCTTCAGCGCCGCCAGGAACATCACCATGGACGAGCCGAACTGCCAGATCTCCAGCGCGCAGACCACCCGCATGGCCGTGCCCTTGGTGCCCAGGAAGTGCACCGTGTTCAGGCCCAGGGCAGAGAGCATGGAGTTGACCATGCCGCCGTCCATGAACATCAGCCGCCACAGAAGGGAGATGGCCACGCTGCCGCCGAACAGGGAGGGAATGTAGTACAGCGTGCGGATCATGTTGATGCCCTTGATGTTGCGGTTGAGGAACAGGGCCACGGCCAGGGCCAGGATCAGCTTGCCCGGCACGGTGTATACGCCGAAGAGCAGCGTCACCTTCAGCGAGTTCCAGAAGTCGCGATCCTTGGTGAAGAGCTTGACATAGTTGTCAATGCCGACAAAGTCCATCTTGCCGCCCACGGTGTAGTCATGGAAGGAATACACCAGCGAGGACAGGAAGGGATACAGCTGCAGCGCCAGAATGCCGATCAGCCAGGGCAGCAGATACAGGAAGGCCTGGCAGTCGCGCTTGGTATAGCGCTGCTTTTTCACGGTAGGAGAGGTGCGCAGGATCATAGCCTCAGTCTCCTTTTGGACGCGCCGCGCAGGCACGGCACGGAATCGTTGGCGTCCGACCGGAAAAGCAGGAAGCCCTGCCTGATACCCAGGCAGGGCCTCCCGATCAGGTCATGGGCATTACTTTTCCAGCTCCTTCAGCTGCGCGATGGTATCGGCGGCAGCCTCGGCGGGGGTCATGTCGCCATAGGCGATGGCTTCCACAGCATCGTAGAGGATGTTCTTGCTCTCGGCGGTGGAGAAGATCTTGTCATTGGGGGTGCCGCTGATGGCCACGGCCACGTCAGCGCACTCGGACTGCAGGGGGCTCAGCTTGCCGTTGGCGGCGCTGATCTCACGGGCACGGGCGGTCGGAGGCACGGAACGGGTGGCGCCCAGGGTCTCCATGGCGGTCTCGTTGGTGAAGAAGTAGTTCAGGAACGCAGCGGCCACTTCGGGGTTCTGGCAGGTCTTGGTGATGGCCAGCACCTGGGGGGTGTTGGAGGCCCAGCCGCCGTCGGTGGCGCCTTCCATCACGGGCAGGCTGCCGGCATAGTACTCAGTGTCCGCGGGGCCGTTGGCGACCATCACGTCCACGGTGGAGATGTAGGCCATGGCAGCGACATACTTGCCGGCCAGCCAGTTGGCGTCGGACTGGATGTTGTCGCCGGCGTAGGCGGCCATGTACTCGATGGAGGGCACAGTCTCGCTGTCGAACAGCTCCTTGACGAACTCATAAACCTGGGTCAGCTGCTCCTCGGTCACAACCAGCTTGCCGTCCACAAAGGCAGCGCCGCCGCACAGCTGCTTGACGTAGCTCATCACGAACAGGATGGCGATATAATCCTTGTTGGCGCACAGCAGGTACACGTCGGGGTCATCGGAGGCAGCGCGCACGGCCTTGCCCAGCTCGATGATGTCTTCCCAGCGCATATCCTCGACCTTCAGGTCAACGCCCAGCTTCTCAGCCAGGGTCTTGTTGACCACGATGGCGGGACCGGCGATGCCGGTGGGCAGGCCCAGCTGCTGGCCGTCATAGTAGCCGTTGATCTGCAGATGGATGTAGCCCTCCTCGAAGGCGGCCATGTTGATGTCGAAATCGTCCAGGTTGTAGAAGTAGTCGCCGTTGGCCACATAGGTGGGGAAGGTCTCGGGGTCGATCTGCACGATATCGGGGGCGGTGCCGCCGGCCAGCTCGGTAGCCAGCTTGTCATGGTAGCCGTCGGCGCTGCCGGGCTCGTACTCGATGGTCACGTTGGGATACAGGGCCTCGAACTGCTCGATGACCTGGATGGTGGCCTCGTTGCGGGCGTCGCCGCCCCACCAGCGGAAGCGCAGGGTCACGGGTGCATCCGTGGCAGCATCAGCCAGGGCCAGCGTGGACAGCATGGTGCACAGCATGCACACTGCCAGCAGGAGAGACAGGAACTTCTTCATGAATTTGCCTCCTTAGCATATGAAATTTCTGCGGATGGATTCCGCACGGATGATATAATTATAGCATGTGCATAGTACATTTGCAATAAAACCAGCCAAAAGAAACAACTTGGAAACACTTTCACGGAGTTGTCATCATTTTGACGCAATCTGTTCGTTCCTGCGGAACGGTTGTCCAGTTCTCCGGAATGGCAAAGCAAAGCAGGGCCTCCCCTGCCCCGCCGGGACAGAAAAGGCTCTGCCATTACGCTGCTGATGCCCTTATTTTTTGAAGTCGCTGCCAAAGGAGATATCGCCGTTCAGTTCCGCCACCGAGGCGGTCTTCTCATAGAAATGCGGCACGCCGGCCCGGATGCCCGCCACGGTGTAGAAGGGATCCTCCGGCTGAATGGGCAGCGGCACCGGCATATGCGCCGAGCCCGCCTTGTAGATGGCGGTAATCAGCTCGATGGTGCGGCGGCCGTCCTCGCCGGTGATGGCCACGTCCCTGCCTGTCTCCAGGGCGGAGAGCACATCCTCCAGCTGCCCGGTGTGCATCTCGTAGCGGACAGGGGGCAGGGTCGCCAGGTATGCCTCCGCCTGCCGGCGGAAGTCCGCGTCAGGCTCCTTCTGCGGGAAGCCGTTGGGCATGGGGATGGAGGCGTACACGTCGAAGGGCGCGGACAGCCGGGCCTTCTCGCACTGGAACTCCAGGCGCTGCTCCTCCCCGTGATGCACCACCGAGGCCGTCACCGTGGCCAGGGCATGAGGGTACTCCAGCACCGATACGGACAGATCCTCCACCTCGGCGTTGTCGTGGGCGGTGTTGGCCAGGACGCCGGTCACCCGCTCCGGAAGGCCCATCATCCAGCCCAGCATGTCGATGTGATGCACCGCGTGGTTCAGCGTGCAGCCGCCGCCCTCCTTCTCCCAGGTGCCCCGCCATCACAGGTCGTAGTAGCAGTGGGCCCGGTACCAGTAGGAGTTGATGGCCGCGTGGCGCACGGGGCCCGCCATGCCGTTGTCCAGCAGGGCCTTCAGGTTGCGGATGGGCTCCCGGAAGCGGTTCTGGGCGATGATGGACAGCCGCTTGCCGCTCTCGTCCCGGGCGCGGAGCATGGCGTCGCACTCCTCCAGGGAGGCAGCCATGGGCTTTTCGCAGACGGCGTTCTTCCCGCTGCGCAGGGCGTTGATGCTGATCTCCGCGTGGCAGTAGGGCGGCGTGCATACATCCACCAGGTCGATGTCCTCCCGGGGCAAAAGGTCGTGATGATCCAGGTACACATCGCAGTCCAGCCGGTACTGCTCCTTCACCCGCTGGGCCTTGCCCGGCACAATGTCCACCAGCGCCACGATGCGGCACCGCTCCGGGAAGGTCAGGTAGGCCTTGATATGCGCATGGGAAATGCCTCCCGTACCCACAATGGCGACACGAATCATATGCTCCAATCCTTTCCGGGCGCGCGGCCTTCGCTGCGCCCCCAGCCTCCTGTGCATTCGAAAAAGGAAGGCTGCAGCCGGTATGAAACCGGCTGCAGCCCCTCCCCTGCCTGCGGACCGGCCTGATCAGCCGTTACTCCGCCTTGGGGTAGAATCCGCGGTAGGCGCCCTCCTGATAGGCGGCGCGCTGCTCGTCGATGATCTGCTGGCCGCCCACCTCCAGGATGGCCTTGGTGTACTCGTCCCACTTGGCGTCGAAGTCCTCGGGCGCGCAGGTGACGGTCTGCACCAGCAGCTCGGCTTCCTTGGAGATGACGGTGGAGCCGTAGTCCACACGGGCCTGGATGGTCTTGGTGAAGCTGACGGGCTGATAGCCGCCGTCATTGGCGATGACCAGGCTGTCGGCCACCACGTCGGAATAGCCGGGATAGGCATTGGCGCTGGCAGCGTAGTTCAGCTCGTCGGAGCCGTAGTAGAAGCCGTTGCAGATGGGCGCGCCGTCGGTGGCGTGCATCTTGTAGGCGTCCTCAGTGTCGCTGATGTTCTTCAGGTCAGTGGGGATGCCGTTGGCGTCCTTAGTGGTGTAGTTGTGGCCTTCCACGCCGTTCTGCAGGGCGTACAGGCTCTCAGGCTGGCACATCCAGTTCAGGTACTTAATGGCAGCCTGGGCGGTCGTCTCATCCACCCAGGAGGGGATGAACAGGTACTGGCCCGCGGCGGTGTAGGTCTCATGGGGCGTGGTGCCGGCCTCAGGCTTGAAGGGATCGCAGGTGATCCAGGAAGCGCCGGGCACGTTCTTCTCCAGCTCCATCTGGAAGGAGTCCTCCATGCGCCAGGCGGCGTCCCAGTTGCCCACCCAGAAGCCGTCGTGGCCCATGACGCGGTCAGCCTTGGTCTGGTCGCTGTTCTCGATGCCGAAGTAGTCGGTCACCAGGCCCTCGTTGAAGAACTTGTTCATCCAGCGGATGGCTTCCTTGGCGCCGGGCAGCAGGTAATGGAAGTCGTGATAGGCAATCCAGTCCTCCTCGGTCACCTGGCTGTAGTCGATGAAGGCGTCCATCTGGTAGATCCAACCGTAGAAGGGATCCGCCGCGTACAGGTCGGAGGAGAAGGGAATGGTCGTTTCCCCGCCCAGGCCCGCGTCCTTGACGGCCTTGAGGTAGGCGTACAGCTCGTCAATGTTGGTGGGCACAGCCATGTTCAGCGCTTCCAGCCAGTCCTTGCGGATGTACATGGTCTGGGTGGCGATGATGATGCGGCGGGCGGGCAGTGCATACTGCACCATGCCGTCGCCCACGTCAAACTGACCGTACTGCAGCACCTCCGCGCCCAGGAATTCCTTCAGGTCCTGGCCGTCGGATTCCAGCAGAGCATCCAGGGGGGTCAGGCCGCCCATCTCGATGTACTGCTGCACCAGGTCGCCGCCGTAGGTCATGCAGATGTCCGGGGCGGTGCCGCCAGCCAGCAGGGTGCTGAGGATGGTACCCTCCTCCCAGCGGGACACGGGCACCCATTCCACCTTGATGTGGTTGGGATCGCCGAAGTTCTCCTGGATGTAGTGCAGCTGCCAGCAGTCCTCCACGTTGAAGCCGGCGATGGAGCGGTCGTACATTTCCACGCGCAGGGTGATCCAGTCCTCCGCCATGGCCATGGCAGGCAGCATGCCCACCGCCATGCACAGCACCAGGGCAATGGCTACGAGTCTCTTCATAATGGGATTCCTCCTTCATATATTCTGAACGGCTTCCGCGCCGTCCGGGTTCGGATAGGGGTGGCTCAGCCCTTGACCGCGCCCATGGTCACGCCCGCCACGAAGTACCGCTGCACAAAGGGGTACACCACCAGGATGGGCAGCGTGGCGAAGATGATAGTGGCGGACTCGATGGACTCGGAAATGGCGGAGCTCAGGTCATTGGCGTTGCCCTCGGCCACGGTGACCTCCACGGCCTGACTGCCCTTGATGAGGTTGTACAGCTTCAGCTGCAGGGGCTGCAGATCCCGGGAGGTGATGTAGTACAGGGCGTCGGAGAAGCTGTTCCACTTGCCCACGGCGTAGAACAGCGACAGCGTGGCCATGGAAGAGAAGCTCAGGGGCAGGTAAATCCGCAGGAGAATCTGGAAGTCGTTGGCGCCGTCGATGTAGGCGGCCTCGTTGAGCTCATAGGGCAGGCTCTGGAAGAAATTCTTGAGGATGATGACGTTGAAGGTGGACACCAGCGCCGGGAAAATCAGCGACCACTGGGTGTTCAGCAGGCCCAGCTCCTTCACGTTCAGGTAAATGGGGATGGTGCCGCCGGAAAAATACATGGTGAAGACGATGAAGAGCATGAAGAATTTCCGGCCCTTGAGGCGCTTCATGGTCAGCGGGAAGGCGTAAAGGATGGTCAGCGCCATGGCCAGCACCGTGTAGATCACGGTGATCTTGATGGTGTAGAACAGGCTGCGGAACATGGACGCATCCTTGAAGATGGCCTCGTAGGCCTTGGTGGAGAACTCCACCGGCCAGAAGGACACCGCGCCCCTGAGGATGGCGGACTTGGAGGAGAAGGACACGGCGATGACGTTGATGAAGGGCAGCGTGCACACCGTCACAAACATCACCATGACCACAATCAGCACAATCTGGCCTGCGCCCAGGGGCTTTTTCCTGCGCGTCAGCTTCGGGTAGGTCTGCGCCTGATTCATCTGTATCCTCCTCTCACCAGATGCCCTGCTCGTCAAACATGCGGGACACGCCGTTGGCCACGGTGATCAGCACCAGGCCCACCACCGACTGGAACAGGCCGATGGCCGTGGCCCGGGCGAACTGGCTGTTCTTGATGCCCGCGCGGTAGACGAAGGTGGAAATCACATCGCAGTAATCCTGCACCACGGTGTTGCCGATGATGAAAGGCCGGTCGAAGCCGATGCTCATCATGCGGCCGATGTTCATGATCAGCAGCACCACAATGGTGGAGCGGATGCCCGGCAGCGTCACATGCCAGATCTGCTGGAGCTTGTTGGCCCCGTCGATCTGCGCGGCCTCGAACAGGTTCATGTCCAGGCCCGTGATGGCCGCCAGGTAGATGATGGTGCCCCAGCCCATGGACTGCCACACACCCACCAGCACGTAGGTGAAGCGCCACATATGGCCGTCGGTGAGGAAGGGAATGTTTTTGGAGATGAGCCCCGCCTTGAGCAGCACAGCGTTGATCACGCCCGTGGTGGGGGCGAAAATCTCCAGCACCATGCCGCCGATAATCACCCAGCTGAGGAAGTGGGGCAGGTACAAAAGCGTCTGGGAAACCTTCTTGAGCCGGGGAGTCTTCATCTCATTGAGCATGATGGCCAGGACAATGGGCATGGGGAAGCCGAAGAGCAGATCCAGGAAGTTCAGCCACAGGGTGTTCTTCAGGGCGATGGAAAAGTCCCGCATGCTGAACACGAAGCGGAAATTCTCCAGACCAATAAACGTGCTGCCCTTGATGCCCTTGAACATGTTGTACTTCTGGAAGGCAATCACCAGGCCCGTCATGGGCTTGTAGCAGAACAGCAGGTACCAGATGACCGGAAACGCCAGCATCAGGTACAGCCGCCAGTCGTGCTTCAGCCACATCAGACGGTTCGTCCTTCTTTCACGTCCCTGCACCCTTACGCACTCCCTTTCGGAAATTCTGTTGTTATCTCATGCAAATCTATTTTAATAATACCATACCCCTCCCGGCGGTTTCTACAGAAATACTGCTTGCATTTATGCGAATCCTGCACTATGATAAAGATATCCACATGCAAGGAGGTGGTCCTATGACGGAGCCTGCCAAGCCCTTCTTCAACGGTTACAGCGCCATGGGCAACGGCCGTACCGATTACGAGGCCTTCTACGGCATCACCCCCAGCCTGCTCTACCGAGGCTCCCATTGCCACGATTTTTACGAGTTCTACATCCATTTTCACGGCGGACAGCAGATGGGCTTCGACAATGACTTTTTCGACCTGGAGCCCTGCCAGCTGTTCATTTTCCCGCCCTTCTCCATGCACGGGCTGGTCTGCATGACCGAGGCCCTCGATTACGAGCGGGCGTACCTGTACTGCTCCGCCGAAACCCTGCGCCGGGCCGGCTGCGGACAGATCGACCTGGATCAGACCTTCCGCGCCGCCATCGCCGCCAAGGGCAATATGTTTATGCTCACGAAGAAGGATGCCGCCCTGTGCAGGCGCTGCGTGCAGAAAATCGCCGCCAGCGGGGACGCTGTCTCCCCCGAGACCGCCTTTGACAATTATGCGCTGATGCTCTCCTTCCTCACCTGCGCGCTGCGGGCCGTCCGCCGAAAAATGCCAAGCATGACCAGCCGAGTAACCCCCAGCCCCATGCAGCAGGTCATCACCTACATCAACCAGCACTATACCGAGCCCCTCCGCCTCCAGGATATCGCCGCCCGCTTCAGCATCAGCCAGTCCTCCCTCAGCCACGATTTCGTCCGCTACACCAACCGCAGCGTGTATGACTACATCCTCTACCGGCGGATCATGCTGGCCCGGCAGCTGATTCTCTCCGGCCAGCCCTTCGGCGAGGTGTCCGAGCAGTGCGGCTTCTTCGATTATTCCAACTTCCTGCGGGCCTTCCGCAAGCATGTGGGCATGAGCCCCAGGGAGTATCTCCAGTCCAGCCACCGGGCATAATCATGCGGATCATGCAGAAAAAAGGCGGATGCGCCCTCCCCCGAAGGGAACGGCGCATCCGCTTTGCTGATCCATGCCGTCAGTCATTCCCGCTGTACTTCTTGTACCCGGGATGGCGGCCTGTAACATGGTAGTAGTTTTCCCGAAGATCCAGCAGCTTGTCGATCTGCGGACGGGGGATCTCCTGCGCCCCGCCCAGCAGATGGGCCGTCAGGCTGATCTTCGCGTACAGCTCCAGGGTCTCCATGCGGTAGTAAGCGGTGATCAGGTCGCAGCCCACAGTCAGCGCGCCGTGGTTCTGCAAAAGCAGCACGTCGTGCTCCTTGAGATAAGGGGCGATGGCCTCCGGCACCTCGTAGGTAGAAGGCGTGCCGTAGGGCGTGACGGGGATGGAGCCGATGGCAATCACCGTCTCGATCATGCTGTACTGGTCAAGGGGCTTGTTCGCCACCGCGTAGCCCGTTGCCGTCGGGGGATGGGCATGCACCACTGCGCACACGTCCTCCCGCTCCTCGTAGCAGCGCATGTGCATTTTCATCTCGCTGGAGGGCTTGTAGCCCGCGGGGCCCTCCACCACGTTCATGTCCCTGTCCACGCGGATGAGCTTGTCCGGGGTGATGAAGGACTTGCTGATGCCCGAGGGGGTGATCCACCAGGTGCCGTCCTCCATTTTCACGGACACGTTGCCGTCGTTGGCTGCCACCCAGCCCAGCTGCCACATCTTGTGGCATACGTCGCAGATCTGTTCCTTAACCGCCGCTGTATCCATGGTATGGTTCCTCCGTGCTGCATGTGTTGGCCGCAAGGGCGCTGTCACCAGTATAGCCCCAGGGGGCTGTTTTGTCCAGCGCCGCCGCTGCGGACAGGCCGGAAAATACGTTTCGTTTTTTTCTTGACAAATCAACCATCTGCATCGTATAATGCCCTCTGGATACAGCCGGGGCGGCGTCCTGCCCTTCCGGGTGCGTCTGACCCTTCCTTCTTTGCGGGGGAAGCAAGGCCGAACGGACAGCCGGGTCAATAGCCGATGCGGGGTATAAACCCGCGCGCAGTTTTCACTGCATCTCATTGATTGAGTTCAAAGCTCAATTTCCCAAGTGAATCCCTCCGGGGATTGGTGTTAAGAGCACAAACTTGCGAAACGGTCAATAAGAGTAGTAAAAGCATCATGGCTATATAGACTCTCGATCCGTTCCTTCATCAGGAAGCGTCATCGTTCCCGGCGGCCGTGGGCTCCGGCGGACGACGGTTCTTTTTCGTTGATGGATTTCAGCGCAGGTTTGTGGAGCCTGCGCTTTTTTGTATGCCCGATCCGACCAACGCAAAAGGGATGATTCCGTGAAGAAGATGGTGCTGAATCAGAACCGCGCCCCGATCTACGAGGCGCTGGAGCGCTTCCGGCTCATGCGGGTGGTGCCCTTCGACGTGCCCGGCCACAAGCGGGGCCGGGGCAACCCGGAGCTGACGGCCTTCCTGGGAGAAAAGTGCGTCAACCTGGACGTGAACAGCATGAAGCCCCTGGACAACCTGTGCCACCCGGTATCCGTCATCCGGGAGGCAGAGGAGCTGGCGGCGGACGCCTTCGGCGCGGCCCACGCCTTCCTGATGGTGGGGGGCACCACCAGCTCCGTGCAGAGCATGGTGCTCACCGCCTGCAAGCGGGGGGATGAGATCATCCTCCCCCGCAACGTGCACCGCAGCGTCATCAACGCCCTGGTGCTCTGCGGCGCGGTGCCCGTGTACGTCAACCCCGACGTGGATCAGTCCCTGGGCATATCCCTGGGCATGACAAGGGAGAGCCTGGCCCGGGCCATCCGGGAGCACCCCGGTGCGGTGGCCGTGCTGGTGAACAACCCCACCTACTACGGCGTCTGCTCGGATTTGCGGGCCATTGTCCGCATGGCCCATGAGGCGGGCATGCTCTGCCTGGCAGACGAGGCTCACGGCACCCACTTCTACTTCGGCACCTCCATGCCCGTCTCCGCCATGGAGGCTGGGGCGGACATGGCCGCCGTCTCCATGCACAAGAGCGGCGGCAGCCTGACCCAGTCCAGCCTCCTGCTGTGCGGGCCGAAGGTGCAGGCCGGGTATGTGCGGCAGATCATCAACCTGACCCAGACCACCTCCGGCAGCTACCTGCTCATGAGCAGCCTGGACATCTCCCGCCGGAACCTGGCCACCCGGGGCCGGCAGGTGTTCCATCAGGTGGAGGACATGGCCGAGTATGCCCGGGAGGAGGTCAACGCCATCGGCGGGTACTACGCCTTCGGCAAGGAGCTGTGCAACGGCAACTCCGTCTTCGACTTCGACCCCACCAAGCTGTCCATCAACACCCGCAGCATTGGTCTGGCGGGCATTGAGGTCTACGACATTCTCCGGGACGAGTACGACATCCAGATCGAGTTCGGCGACATCGGCAACATCCTGGCCTACCTGTCCATGGGCGACCGGATCCAGGAGGTGGAGCGGCTGGTGAGCGCCCTGGCGGAAATCCGCCGCCGCTATCAGCGGGACAGCGCGGATCTGCTCCGGCAGGAGTACATCGACCCCATCGTGGTCACCTCGCCCCAGGAGGCCTTCTACGCCGAAAAGGTCAGCCTGCCCCTGCGGCAAACCGAGGGCCAGGTGTGCAGCGAGTTCGTCATGTGCTACCCGCCGGGGATCCCCATCCTGGCCCCGGGGGAGAGGATCACCGCCGAGATTCTGGATTACATCGAATACGCCAAGGCCAAGGGCTGCAGCATGACCGGCCCGGAGGACGCGGAGATCCTGCGGCTGAACGTACTGAAGTAAGGAGGACAGGCCATGGAAATGTGGTTCAGCGAATTCCACACCCCGGATGTGAAGCACTCCATCCGCGTGACGCGGCACCTGTACGCGAAGAAAAGCAAGTACCAGCAGATCGACATCTTTGAGACGCCGGAATACGGCAGGGTGCTGACCCTGGACGGCAACGTGCAGCTGACGGAGCGGGACGAGTTCATCTACGACGAGATGATCACCCACGTGCCCATGGCGGTGCATCCGGGCATCCGGGACATCCTGGTCATCGGCGCGGGGGACGGCGGCGTGGTGCGGGAGCTGACCCGCTACGACCGGGTCAGGCGCATCGACCTGGTGGAGATGGATCCCCAGGTGGTGGAGGCCTGCCGGGAATTCCTGCCCGGCAACGCCTGCCGCATGGACGACCGGCGGGTGCACATCTTCTTCGAGAACGCGCTGCGCTTCATCCGCCGCTGCGAGGGGGAGTACGACCTGATCATCGTGGATTCCACCGACCCCTTCGGCCCCTCCGAGGGGCTGTTCACCCGGGAGTTCTACGGCAGCTGCTTTAACGCCCTCAAGGACGACGGCATCATGGTCAACCAACAGGGCAGCCCCTTCTACGCCCACGATGCGGAGGCTATGCAGCGCAGCCACAAGCGCATTGTGGAGACCTTCCCCATCAGCAAGGTATACCAGGCCCACATTCCCACCTACGCTGCCGGGTACTGGCTCTTCGGCTTTGCCAGCAAGAAGTATCACCCTACCAACGACGTGGACATGGAGGGCTGGAATGCCCTGAATCTGCGTACCCGCTACTACACCCCCAGGCTGCACATCGGCGCCTTCGCGCTGCCGGCGTTCCTGGAGGAAATGCTCATGGAGGTGGAATGATCATGCCGCTTCAACCGAATGTGGAAACCTTCATCGGCTGCGATGCTGCCTATGAGGACGCGTCCATCGTGCTCTTCGGCGCGCCCTTTGACTCCACCACTTCCTTCCGGCCCGGGGCGCGCTTCGGCCCCGCTGCCATGCGCCATGAGAGCTTCGGGCTGGAGACCTACAGCCCCTATCAGGACGCTGACCTGACGGACTACAGCGTCTTTGACAGCGGCGACCTGGAATTGTGCTTCGGCAGCGCGGAGCAGGCCCTGGCCGATATTGAGCAGCGGGCGGAGACCATCCTCACCGACGGTAAGTTGCCCCTGCTCATCGGCGGGGAGCATCTGGTGACGCTGGGCAGCTTCCGGGCGGTGCTTCGGCATTACCCGGATGTGCACATCATTCACTTCGACGCCCACGCCGACCTGCGGGACGATTACCTGGGCGCCAAGCTGAGCCACGCCTGCGTGCTGCGCCGCTGCCACGATCTGATCGGCGACGGGCGGATTCACCAGTTCTGCATCCGCAGCGGGGAGCGGGAGGAATTCCGCTTCGCCGCCCGGCACACGGACATGCACCCCCTGACGCTGGAGGGCCTGGAGGACACCGTCCGCGCGCTGAAGGACGCGGGTACGCCGGTGTACTTCACCATCGACCTGGACTGCCTGGATCCCGCGGCCTTCCCCGGCACGGGCACGCCGGAGGCAGGAGGCATCACCTTCCTGCAGCTGCTCCAGGCCATGCGCACGGTGGCGCAGTGCAGCATCGTCGGTGCGGATGTAAACGAGCTTGCCCCCATGCTGGATCCAACGGGCGTATCCACCGCCACAGCCTGCAAGGTGCTGCGGGAGCTGCTGCTGGCGATTCTCACAAAATAATCTGACAGGAGGACAATCATCATGAGCAAGGTACTGGTCATCGGCTGCGGCGGGGTTGCGTCCGTGGCCATCCACAAGTGCTGCCAGGTCAGCGAGGTTTTCACCGAATTGTGCATCGCCAGCCGCACGAAATCCAAGTGCGACGCCCTGGCCGCGAAGCTGGCCCCCACCACCAGCACCATCATCACCACCGCCCAGGTGGACGCGGACGACGTGGAGCAGCTGGTTCGGCTGATTGACGCTTACAAGCCCGATCTGGTGATGAACATCGCCCTGCCCTATCAGGATCTGACCATCATGGAGGCCTGCCTGCGCTGCCATGTGAACTACATGGACACCGCCAACTACGAGCCGGAGAACACCGACGATCCCGCCTGGCGGGCCGTGTACGAAAAGCGCTGCAAAGAGGCGGGCTTCTCCGCCTACTTCGACTACTCCTGGCAGTGGGCGTACCGCAAGCGCTTTGAGGACGCGGGGCTAACCGCCCTGCTGGGCTGCGGCTTTGACCCGGGCGTAACCCAGGCCTACTGCGCGTATGCCAGGAAGCATGAGTTCGACACCATCGACACCATCGACATTCTGGACTGCAACGGCGGCGACCACGGCTACGCCTTCGCCACCAACTTCAACCCGGAGATCAACCTGCGGGAGGTGTCCGCCCCCGGCAGCTACTGGGAGGACGGCCACTGGGTGGAGATCCCCGCCATGAGCATCAAGCGGGAGTACGACTTCGACCAGGTGGGCCGCAAGGACATGTACCTTCTGCACCATGAGGAGATCGAGTCCATCGCCCTGAACATCCCGGAGGCCAGGCGCATCCGCTTCTTCATGACCTTCGGCCAGAGCTACCTGACCCACATGCGCTGCCTGGAGGACGTGGGGATGCTCTCCACCACGCCCATCCTCTTTGAGGGAAAGGAGATCGTGCCCATCCAGTTCCTCAAGGCCCTCCTGCCCGACCCTGCCAGCCTGGGCCCCCGCACCCACGGCAAGACCAACATCGGCTGTATCTTCACCGGGAAGAAGGACGGCGCGGACAAGACCTACTACATCTACAACGTCTGCGACCATCAGGCCTGCTACCGGGAGGTGGGTTCCCAGGCCATCAGCTACACCACGGGCGTGCCCGCCATGTGCGGCGCGCTGATGCTGCTTACCGGGCAGTGGACGATGAAGGGCGTGCACACCGTGGAGGAGTTCGACCCCGATCCCTTCCTGGACGCGCTGGACCGCTATGGCCTGCCCCGCAGCGAGTCCCACGACCCCGTGCTGGTGGACTGACATGGCACAGGATCATCGTCCGCCCTTCGCGCATCTTGACCCGGAGCGGCTGCGCCATCTGCCCACCCCCTGCTACGTGCTGGACGAGGCGCAGCTTGAACGCAACGGGGAAATCCTGGCCGGTGTGGCGAAACGCACCGGCGCGAAAATTCTCCTGGCCCAGAAGGCCTTCTCCAACTACGACCTGTACCCCGTCCTGGCCCCGTACCTGGCGGGCACCGAGGCCAGTGGGCTGTACGAGGCCCGGCTGGGCCGGGAGGCAATGCCCCGTGGTGAAAACCACGTGTTCTGCGCGGCCTACCGGGCGGATGATTTCGACGAGCTCTTGCGCTATGCGGATCACATCGTGTTCAACAGCCCCCGGCAGCTGGAGAAGTTCGGCCCCGCCGCGAAAGCTGCCGGGAAGAGCGTGGGGCTGCGCATCAACCCGGAGTGCTCCACCCAGGAGGGGCACGCGATCTACGATCCCTGCGCGCCGGGGAGCCGCCTGGGTGTGACCCGGGCCCAGTGGGACACGCAGATGACCCCTGCGCTGCTCTCGCTGCTGGACGGGCTGCACTTCCACACCCTGTGCGAGCAGAACGCCGACGCGCTGGCCGTCACCCTCGATGCAGTGGCGGAGACATTCGGCGACGTGCTCCCGGGGATGCAATGGCTGAACATGGGCGGGGGACATCACATCACCCGCCCGGACTACGACATTCCCCTGCTGGAGAAATGCATCCGCCGGGCGCAGGACAGCTGGCAGGTGGAGGTATACCTGGAGCCGGGCGAGGCCTGCGCGCTGAACGCCGGATACCTGGTGACCACGGTGCTGGACGTGATCCGCAACGGGGATGTAAACCTGGCCATCCTGGACATGAGCGCCGCCTGCCACACCCCGGACGTGCTGGAGATGCCCTACCGTCCGCCGCTGTACGGCGCGGGAGAGCCGGGGGAAAGGGCCTTCACCTATCGTCTGGGCGGGCCTACCTGCCTGTCCGGCGACATTCTGGGCGATTACAGCTTTGATCAGCCCCTTCAGGAGGGCGACCGGCTCATCCTCGGGGACATGGCCATCTATACCACCTGCAAGAACAACACCTTCAACGGCATGCCCCTGCCGGGCATCTGGGTGCTGCGGGAAAGCGGCGCGCCGGAGCTGGTTCGCAGCTTCGGCTATCAGGACTTCAAAACGCGGCTGGGGCGGTAAGCAGCCCCAGCCGGCGGTTCCGGACAATGTAACGGTCACAGCGCCGGCAGTCTGTCCTTACCCCGGGGCGGGCTGCCGCTTTTGTGCCATACCGCCGCATCCGGCCGCCTATTCACGATGGTGATGTTGTCATTATGATATCAGCACAGCCTCCATCCCTGGCGGTCTGCCCTTGACACGTTGCCCGCTTTCTGCTGCCATGCAACCAATGAAGGTTGAAAAACCGCGTTGGCATCTCTGACCCATGCATTGTCCCGGCCCGGGTGTCCAGCCGCGTTGCCGATGAAATGATGAAGGCCGTGATACCACGAATCAGCTGCGAAGGAGAACCCATACCTTTTATCAGTATGCCGCCATGTACTTTGTTGTGCTGTTTCTGCTTTCCGGCGTCATCATGTTCAGCGTCCTGCGTATCTCCACAGACAAAATGGTTTCCCTGGAAATACGGAACACGCAGAACAGCATGAAGCAGGCTGCCGATCTTCTGGAGAAGCAGTACCAGACGCTGGAAAGCATCGCTGTGCAGATTGGTTCCCGCACCAGCTACCGTCTGACCGACGCCGCCAGCAATCCTCTTGATGATATTGAACTGCTGAAGGATTTTAAGCAGTACGTGAATGATTCGCCGTTGGCCCGGCAGTATTTTCTGGTATACAGCACCATCAACAAAATCTATACCTCCACGGGCAATACATCCTATTTCAATTACTATGCGCCTGCAACCATAGGCGCCTCCTGCGAGCTGGCCGGCGACATTCTGCATCGAATTACCGAGGCGGGATCCGCCTATTTTGAGCGCAGCGGCAGCAGTATTCTGATGGTATTCCCCCTGCGCATATACACCAGCAACGATTCCCGCAGCGCCGCACTGTGCTTTGTGCTGACAGAGGATCAGGTGCAGGGCTACCTGGAGCAGATGACCGTCGGCATGCCCGAGCAGTACAACATCTCCATGGATAACCAGCTATTCTTCAGCACAGGAAGCAGTGGCGATGCAGACGCCGAGGCGCTTCGGCATGATACCGAATACCTGGAGGTCGTATCCACGCGCGGCCGCTTCACCTTTGGCGCTGTACCCTCCCTGGCAGGCTGGATCACGCAGGGAACGGCCACCATCATATCTACACCACCGAGCTGGTTGATGAAGGCAAGCTGATTGCCATTGTCAACTATGACGCCACACTGACCCAGGAGGACGTGCGGGCTCAAATGAACCGCATCGTGGCGGAGCGCGGTATGAAGCTGTACGCCGGCACGCCCGTGGATTCGCCCAAGCGGTTGTCGCTGTCCTTCATGGCCGCCCTGACAGAGAGCCGCTACGGTGCAGCCTTGCCGCGGCAGAGCGTCGTTACTGCCGATCAGCTGGCCGAGCGGTTGATCGCCGCGGCGGAGGCAGGCAACGAGCCTGCGCTGGACAGCGCCTGCGCCGCTGTGGTGGATTTTCTTTCCGCCGAGCAGCTGAACGGCCTGCTGACCAAGCATCACATCTATGAGCTGATCAGCAGCATCTACCGCAAGGCTAACGACGAGGGCCTGGAGATTGAAAAGTCGGACATCAACGCTCTGGTGCTGCTGCCTGATATGACCATGATCGCCAGCGACCTGAAAAAGCTGCTGCAGACAAGGGTGAATGTTGCCAGGGAGCATCGCATCGCCGGCGATGATACAGCCAAGCTGATTGTCGAATATGTCATCGCCAACGCCTACGATCCGGATATCAACCTGCAGGACATGTCCGAGGAATTTGGCCTCAGCGCTGACTATATCAGCAGCATGATCAAGCGGGAGACCGGCTCCGCCTTCAAGGAATACCTGACCATGCTGCGCATCGGCGAGGCCCGGCGGCTTCTGATGGAGGACAAAACCCTGACGGTCAACGATGTAGCCGCCCGGATCGGTTACAGGAAGGCGTCCAATTTCAGCAAAAAGTTCAAGGAGCTGACCGGCATGCTTCCTTCCCAGGTGCGCCGGGGGGAATGTAGCATTTGGTCGTCAAAAAGCCAAAACACAGAATTTTTGCCCCCAAAATCCGGATTTCCCGGTTTTTTGGGGGCGCTTTTAGGGTTTCAGGACTTGTGCGGGCAAGGATGCATGTGCTATTGTCATGCCAGTGGCAGGCAGCCGAGCCGGACATCTTCCGGCAGCAACAACATGAGTGAAAGATGGAGCAACATGGAAAAGACTCGGATGACGCCCCGGAAAGCAGTATCCTGGACACGCGTCAGAAAACGGCTGCTGAAAAGCTGGCAATGGTATGTGCTGCTGCTGCCTGCGGTGATCTATGTTGCTGTATCGCAACGCCTATGCGCCCTTTATGCAGGCTACCTTCGGTGAGTGAATTTCTCAGTCCCACAGCGCAGCGGGCAAGGGTATATGCCCTTGTCTGCTTTTCCGCCTTGCAGGCATGCCTGTACAGGCCGCGTAATCCCTCTACGTTCAGAGGCGTAGACTAGACGGAGGTATCAGTATGATTTCATTGTTCGACCAGAGTCATGGGACAACCATCTTCTGTGACAGGCGTGAGCATTCCTGTGTGCGATACGCTGTTGACGACCTTGCCGATGACCTGACCCGCGTCAGCGGCCGGCGGCCCGTTCTCATGGACGCTCTTCCGCCTGCCGGTGCACAGCATACGCTCCTGGTAGCAACGCTGAACCTCGATGGTATGGCAGGCTATCTTGCCGCCCTGGGCCTTGACCCATCCGCCATCGTCGGCAAGGAAGAGCACTACATGCTGGCGCCCTTTGCCGGCGGACTGGCTGTCATCGGCAGCGACAGGCGCGGTACCATGTGGGGCATATATGAATGCTGCCGCCGCTATCTGGGGGTGGATCCCCTGTATCTGTGG
>JAXEEE010000024.1:0-2187 GCA_034104265.1 Eubacteriales bacterium
ACGCGGACAAGGATAGGTACCGCCGGGTCTGGATGCCCATTGAACGGCTGGATATCATCAGCTATGTAACCTACTGACGCAGCGCAGAGCGCCGCTCCGGAAGAAAAGCCGGGGCGGCGTTTTTTTGTGTGGGGAAATTACGCACATGAGGCCGAACGCTTTGAACCATAATAGAGACAGCGCGACCGGTGGGCAGCCCTGGAATCAGCGCATGGAAGGACGGAAACCATGACGCACGCTGGCAAGCCCCGCCCCTTTGGCCTCAGGGACAAGGTGGGCTATCTCTTTGGCGACTTTGGCAATGACTTCACCTTTGTGCTCGCCACCATGATCCTGATGAAGTTCTATACGGACGTGATGGGCGTGTCCGCCGGGGTGGTGGGCACGATCATGATGGTGACGCGGTTCATCGACGCGTTCACGGACGTGACCATGGGGCGGATTGTGGACAGGATGCCTCCGGGCAGGGACGGCAAGTTCCGCCGGTGGCTGAAGTGGATGTGCGTGCCGGTGGCGCTGTCGTCCTTCCTGCTGTACCAGGCCGGGGTGGCCGGCTGGCCCTACGGGGCGCGGGTGGCGTACCTGACGGTGGTGTATGTGCTGTGGAGCTCCATCTGCTACACGGGCATCAACATTCCCTATGGCTCCATGGCCTCCGCAATTTCCCCCGAGCCGGGAGACAGGCAGTCCCTGTCCACCTACCGCACCATGGGCGCAACCCTGGCCAGCGCGGTGATCGGCGTGGTGCTGCCGCTGCTGGCCTATCAGAAAATCGAGGGTGTGGAGACGCTGGTGGGCGCCCGGGTGACGGCGGCGGCGGGGATCTTCTCCCTGCTGGCGATTGTCTGCTACCTGATCTGCTACGCTCTGACCACCGAGCGGGTGAATATGCATGTCCATCAGCAGGCGCAGGCGCACAACTCCGTGGGCCGGATGCTGCTCAATGCTGCCGGGAACCGGGCGCTGCTCTCGCTGATTGCGGCGTCGGTGGTGATGCTGCTGGCGCAGATGATCATGCAGAACATGGCGGGCTACGTCTACCCGGACTATTACAACAGCGCGGCGGCGCAGTCGGCCTCCACGCTGCTGATGCTGGGGGGCATGCTGGCGGCGGCTGTGACAGCCAAGCCTCTTGCGGCGCGCTTCGGCAAGGCGGAGGTGAGCGTGGTATCGAACCTGTTCGCGGCGGTGGTGTGCGTGGCGACCTACCTGATCCGGCCGCAGAACGTATGGGTGTTTATTGCCCTGCAGGCGCTGAACTGGCTGGGCCTGGGGGTATTTTCGATGGTATCCTGGGCGTTGGTGACGGACGTGATCGACTACTCGGAGATCCGCAACGGTGTGCGGGAGGACGGCACGGTCTACGCGCTGTACTCCTTCGCGCGCAAGGTGGGTCAGGCGGCGGCCGTGGGTCTGACGGGTGCGCTGCTGAGCCTGATCGGCTATGTGCCGGGGGCCATCGGCGGGCAGACGGCGGCGGTGCGGGAGGGCATTTTCGGCATTGCGACGCTGGCGCCGGGGATCGGCTTTGCGCTGCTGGCGGCGGTATTGTGGTTCTGGTATCCGCTGCACAAGCGGCAGGTGGATGAGAATGTGGCACTGCTCAAGCGCCGGCGCGAGGGCGGGGGCAGCGGCTGAGGCGCGGGGGACTTTTGCCCGTTGCGCGGGCAAAGGCATATATCCTTATGCGAGTCGCGAGTTCCCTTGCACATCGGCTGATGTGGGAGGTGTTCTTTCCCACTCGCGGGAAAGAACCAAAGGGCGCCCGGTGGCAGCCAATACGAGACAGCGCCATGGCTGCCCCCGGACCCCTCCCCGCTTGGGTTGAATGCGAAACCTCATGTGGAACGAGGCTAAGACCTTCCTCGCGGGGGCGGCTTGGAGCGCCTTTAGGTGTTACGTCTGTCGTCCGCTGGCGGCCGGGCGGCACCGGTGGGCCGCCCTTGTTGGGCGCGGAGTGGTGGGTCTGTCAGGCATTCGCGGCTTGTCGGCTGGTGTGGAGGGACATGTCGGGAATGGAGTGGCGCTCCGCAACGGTGCATGGCCGGAGGAGTAGGAGTAATCTCCGTCGGCCTCCGCAGGAGGTCGCCGCCTCTCTCAACTGAGGCGGAGCGTGCAACCTCCACGCGAAGCAGGGCTACGGTTGGGGAGCCCCGCCCGAGCGCGCGCAACCAAGAATCCTTCCCC
>JAXEEE010000025.1:0-28051 GCA_034104265.1 Eubacteriales bacterium
GCGGCCAGCCAGGTCGATGGCGCAGGCCTTCTCAAAGGCCATCTCGATGTTGGCGCGCTGGGCGGCAATCAGAGCGTTGATGACCCGGTCCACGTTGCCGCCAGCCAGGAAGTGGGTCTCCAGCTTGCTCACGCTCAGGTCAAGACCGGCCTTGTTGGCCTGGATCAGCGGGTAAATCAGCCGCTTGGGCTGGATGCGGCGGATCTTCATGCCGATCAGCGTGCCGATGGACACGTGCACGCCGCTGGCCAGCGCGGAAATCCACAGCCCCAGGGGCACGAAGTTCAGGAACACAATCAGCACGATCACGGCCAGAACCAGGACAAACAGAATCAACGCAAAGCTATCCATGGATGTACCTCCCTTATATTCTCTCCGCCGCTTCCGGCGGTGTTACCCCTTGATGACCCGCACCACGATGCGGCTGCCCTCCACCTGGACAATGCGTACCCGGGTGCCCGCGGGCAGAAACTCCCCGTCGCTGACCACGTTGAGCTTCACCCCGTCGAACTCCGCCATGCCCGTGGGCCGGCAGACCGTGGTGGTTTCGCCCTCCTTGCCCAGGAAGACCTGCATGTCCTCCGCCGAGCGGTAGCCCGCTTCGTTGCTCTCCCGTTCCTTGAGGATGATTTTGCTGCGGCTCAGCCGACCCTTGGTGGCGCTGCGCAGCGACATGGAGATGGCAATGGCAATCAGCGACAGCACGATGATCGTCAGCCCCAGCGCCGCTACAGGGCCATGGTTGACCCACGTCAGCACGATGGCCACGATCTCCATCACAATGCCCGAAATGCCGGGCAGCCCGAAGCCGGGCATGAACGCCTCCAGCACCAGCAGGCCGATGCCCACCACAAAGCATACCAGCAGCGGCAGATTCACCGCGATCCATTCCAGCATCCTGATCCCTCCCTGAGGTTGATGGCGTCAGTATAGCACAGCTTCGCGCCCCGCGCTACTGCATTTGCACGAAAAATACGTTTTCCCGTCTCAGTTGTCACGGTCAAGCAGCGCGCGCAGGGCCACAAGATCCCGGGCGTACACCTCTGTCAGCGAGCGGTTGTAAATGATGGAGGCGGGATGGTACAGCGGGAACACCTCGAACTGCTGCCCCCGGCCCTCATGCCGAACCTCCGCCCGCATGCTCGTGCCGTGGCACGCGCCGATCACCGCATCCTTCCCCATCAGGGCCTGCAGGGCCACGTTGCCCAGGGTGACAATCCGCTCCGGCTGCACAAGCAGGATCTCCTCATACAGCCAGGGGGTGAAGAGCATCAGCTCCTCCCGGCTGGGGGGACGGTTGCTGACGCTGCCCTTCGGGGAAACCTTCGTGGGGCGGATCTTCACCACGTTGCTGATGTAGATCTCCTCCCGCCTCAAACCCACCGCCTGCAGGAAGCCGTCCAGGTTCTTGCCCGCCTTGCCCACAAAAGGGCGGCCCTGGAGCGTCTCCTGCTCGCCGGGAGCCTCGCCGATAAGCATGATGGGCGGATGCTCCTCCCGCCCCTCCCCATAGACCAGGATTTTCCGCTCCGCCGGCCACAGCGACTGAAAGAAGGCCCCGCACCGGGCCCGGAACTGCTGCACAGCCATGCCTCCCCCTGTCTTGATTCCTTGTGTCTGTCCGGTTAGTCTGCGCCATCAGGCGGCAAAGTATGGCTCACGCGCCGTACAGATCCCCGTACAGGCCCAGCTCCATCAGCCGGTCCCGCAGGGACTGCATGTCCTCCCAGGCCTCCCGCTTTTTCGCCGGATCCCGCAGGAGAGCCGAGGGATGATACGTGGGCATGAACCACACGCCCTTGCGCTCATACCACCGGCCCCGATCCCGGGTGATGCGGATCTCCGGCCCCAGGATGCTTTTGGCCGCCGTGGAGCCCAGCAGCACAATCACCTTCGGCCGCACCAGGGCGAACTGGTTGCGCAGATGCAGCCGGCAGGCCTCGGCCTCCGCAGACTCGGGCACACGGTTGTTCGGCGGGCGGCACTTGACGATGTTGCAGATGTACACCCTGTCCCGCGGGAGGGAGATGGCCGCCAGCATCCGCGTCAGCAGCTGACCCGCCGGGCCCACAAAGGCAAGGCCCTCCTCATCCTCCACCTGCCCCGGCCCCTCGCCGATGAGCATCAGCGGGGCATGCTCGTCCCCCTGGCCGGGCACCTTGTGCAGGATGCCCTCATGCAGCGGACACAGCCCGCATGCCTCCACCTGCTGGTGGAACAGTTCCCATGTCAGCTCCGCCATGGGCGCGCCTCCTTGACAATCGGTCACATTCTGGTCTGCCACAGGGTGAAGGACTGGCTCAGATCCGCGTGAACCCAGTTGATCAGGCTCACCAGCAGCATGATGAGCAGCAGAATCACCACCGTGCCCGCGATCACCCCCAGAAAGTCCCCCACGCCCGCCAGCACCCGCCAGCGGTCCCGCCGGGCCAGACGGCGCTCCTCGTCGGTCATGGCTTCCTCGTCCAGGTAAGCGCCGCTCTCCGGCAGATCGTCATAGTCCTCGCCGTAATCCTCGTCGTCCTCGTCGGGATCGTCCACCACTGGCTGATAAAACGCCCGGCGGTGACGCTCCTCCGGCTTGTTGTCATGATCAAAATAGGGCATCGGTATCCTCCCGGCCATGCAGGAGCATGGCTTTTTCATCGATAATATCCTCAGGCGCGCTTACACATAGTCCAGCCAGGGCGCGGGAGGCTCCTCCCGCCCGGTCAGCGCGCCATGGTCGCTCAGGCCCGCAAAGTCCCCCTGCCGCAGCGCCTCGTAGAGCACAATGGCCACGGCGTTGGACAGGTTCAGGCTCCGGGCCTCCTGCCGCATGGGGATGCGCACGCACCGGTCGTACACCTTCTCCAGCAGCGTTTCCGGCAGGCCGCGGGTTTCGCAGCCGAACACCAGGAAGTCCCCGTCATGGTACTCCGCCTGATGATAGCTCCGGGGCGCCTTGGTGGTGGCGAAATGCATCCGCGCACCGGGATTCGCCTCCAGGAACGCCTCCAGCCCGGGGTAGGTGCGGTAGCGCATCAGATGCCAGTAGTCCAGCCCGGCCCGCTTGAGATACTTGTCGCTCAGGGAGAAGCCCAGGGGCTCCACCAGGTGCAGCATCGCGCCGGTGCCAGCGCAGGTGCGGGCAATATTGCCGGTATTCTGCGGGATCTCCGGGTTCACCAGGACAATGTTCATGGGCATTTCACCGCCACCTCCCCTGTACAGCATTGTACCATCACAGGGCGGCGGATGCAAGGCTTCTTTGCTGCCATTGACAGGCAGCGCCATTGCCTATATAATGAAAAAAACTGCCAATCTGCAAGGAGGGGTTCCCGTGAAAACCGCCGTCCGCCGTCTCGTCAGCCTGGTGATGTGTCTGCTGCTCCTTGCGCCTGCAGCCCTTGCGGATCAATCCTACCTGATTCCCGACAGCAACACCCGCCATCTCACCGAGGATGAACTGTGGGCCTGGGACTATGAGTCCCTGGGCTTCATCTATCATGAGATTTTCGCCCGGCACGGCTTCATCTTCAACCCCGGCGGACAGTATTACTACTACTTTAATTGTATGCCCTGGTACAAGCCCAATACCCACGTGACCATTGAGACCCAGCGGGCCTATTACGGCTGCTCCGATCTGGAGATCGAGAACGTTCATCTGATCAAGAAGGTCCGCGCGGACATGGACAGGACGGGCAATCACAATCCCGGCGGTCGCTCCGTATGGGACAGCTTCAGCACCGGCTTTGACGTGCTGCAGGGCTTCGAGTATGTCTCCGTGCTGGCGGATCAGCGCTGGCCCGTCTATTCCGCCCCCGCTACCGACTCCTGGCGCGGCGCGGGCGGCAAGGCCATGGTCAATACCACCGGCTACGTATACGCCGCCGGGTGGGAAAACGGCTGGCTGCTGGTGATGTACGAAACCAACAAAGGTTCCGTCCGCGTGGGCTACACCCGCGGGAGCGACATGAAGCAGGTTCCCTCCTCCTACCTGCCGTACCTGAACTTCGACTACACCACCGCCACCGTAACCCGGAGCTGCTCCCTCACCGACGACCCCGCCCGCTGCTTTGAGTCCATCGTCAGCCTGCGCCAGGGCCAGTCGGTTACCTACCTGACCACCTTCTTCAACCGTCAGCCCTGGGCCTATGTGGAAACCACGGTGGGCGGTACGGTTGTCCGGGGCTTCATTCCCGCCTCTGCCCTGGATGTTGCTTCCCCCAGCAAGGATGATTTCGGCATCTGATCCGCGCTTCTCCCCCTCCGCCCGAGTCGGGCGGATTTTTTTGCGCCGCCGCGCCGTCATAAAAAATTCACAGTCTTTCCGGGGAAAAGCACTTGACAATTCTCCCCCGTGGGGCTATTATAGGAACCGTAGTTAGCACTCAACCCCATCGAGTGCTAACAACACAAACAACGGAAAGGAGCAAACCAGCATGGTGATGGATGAGCGGAAATTCAAAATTCTGCAGGCCATTATTGACGATTACATCCTGACCGCCGTGCCTGTGGGCTCCCGCACCATCTCCAAGAAGTACGACATGGGTCTTTCCTCCGCCACCATCCGCAATGAGATGAGCGACCTGGAGGAGCTGGGCTACCTGGATCAGCCCCATGTATCGGCGGGCCGGATTCCTTCGGCCAAGGCCTACCGGCTGTACGTGGATCAGCTGCTGCACTCCGGGCAGATCGCCTCGGACAGCGACACAGCCGTCCGCGCACATTTCACCGGCCGCCGCCGCCAGATGGAGGACGTGATCGACCACGCCGCCCAGGTGCTTTCCAGCCTGACCCACTACACAGCCGTGGTGCTGCCCCCCACCGGGCCGCAGCCAAAGATCCGCACCATTCAGCTGGTGCCGGTAAGCGATACCTCCGCCCTGGTGGTTATCGTGACTGACAGCGGCATCGTGCGGGACACGGTGATCCGGGTATCCGATCAGCTGGACAGCGACACGCTGTACGCCATCTCCCGCACGCTGACCCAGGAGCTGCAAGGCCGCAGCCTGCAGGAGGCTACCCAGCTGATCCCCGCCCTGACCGAGCGCATGCACGACAACGAGCGCCTGCTCCGGGGGCTGAACGCCTTCCTGCATGAGAATACCGGCGATACCCCGCCCCATGTGGCCATCGGCGGCCGCAGCAACATTCTCAGCTATCCCGAGTACAACGACATGGAGAAGGCCCGGTCCTTCCTCACGCTGATGGAAACCCGCGACAAGCTGGCCTCCATCATCGCCCAGCAGGGGGAAATGGCCTTCACCGTGCGCATCGGCCCGGAGACCGGCGTGCCGGAAATGGCGGACTGCTCCATTGTCACCGCCACCTACGCCACCCGCTCGGGGCAGCAGGGCACCATCGGCGTGATCGGCCCGACCCGCATGCATTACAGCCGCGTGCTGTCCATCCTGGGGACGATGGGCCATCAGCTGACGGAGCTGTTCGCGGAGAACAACCTGCAGGAGCCTGAACAGAAATGACGAAAAAGAACCGATTCAAAAGGAAGAGAGGCAGCAGCAACCCCATGAACGAAAACGAAATGCCCGTGGAAGAAACCGTTCCCCAGCCCAACGAAGCCACCGTCTCCGACGATGCCCCCCAGGCTGAGGAGACCCCGGTGGACGCCGCAGCCCTGCAGCAGGAGCTGGAAAGCGCCACCGCCAAGGCCGAGGAGTACCTGAACCTGGCCCAGCGCGTGCAGGCGGACTTCGACAATTTCCGCCGCCGCAACGAGTCCGTCCGCTCCGACGCCTTCGCCGACGGGCAGCGCAACGTCATCACCGCCATGCTCCCCGTGCTGGATAACCTGGAACGGGCCCTGGAGGCCGCGGGTGAATCCGATGACGCGCTGCGCACGGGCGTGGAAATGACCCTGCGCCAGCTGCGCGACGCGCTGACCAAGCTGGGCGTGACTCCCATCGACCGCCTGGGCGAGAAGTTCGACCCCAAGGTGGAGAACGCCATCCTGCAGGGTACCCCCGAGGAGGGCGCACCCGGCAGCGTCTGCGCGGTGCTGCAGAAGGGCTACATGGTGGGCAGCTTCGTGCTGCGCCACGCCATGGTCAAGGTCGTCCCGGACTGAGGCCCCTTATCCCCGACAGTCAAGGCTTAAGCGCCTTTGCTGCATATAGATCAACAATGACAGCCAACACCCAATATCGTGTTTGAATGAATGAGGAGGATAACACTATGAGCAAGATCATCGGTATCGACCTGGGTACCACCAACAGCTGCGTCGCCGTGATGGAAGGCGGCCAGCCCGTTGTCATCGCCAACGCCGAGGGCAACCGCACCACCCCCTCCGTCGTGGCCTTCACCAAGGACGGCGAGCGTCTGGTGGGTCAGATCGCCAAGCGTCAGGCCGTCACCAACCCCGACCGCACCGTCATTTCCATCAAGCGTGAAATGGGCACCAACTACCGCGTGGACATCGACGGCAAGCAGTACACCCCCCAGGATATCAGCGCCATGATCCTGACCAAGATGAAGGAGACCGCCGAGAGCTACCTGGGCGAGAAGGTCACCCAGGCCGTCATCACCGTGCCCGCCTACTTCAATGACTCCCAGCGCCAGGCCACCAAGGACGCCGGCCGCATCGCCGGCCTGGAGGTGCTGCGCATCATCAACGAGCCCACCGCAGCTTCCCTGGCCTATGGTCTGGACAAGGAAGGCACCCAGAAGATCCTGGTGTACGACCTGGGCGGCGGCACCTTCGACGTGAGCATCCTGGACATCGGCGACACGGTGTTCGAGGTGCTGAGCACCAACGGCAACACCCGCCTGGGCGGCGATGACTTCGACCAGCGCATCATCGACTACGTGGCCGACCAGTTCAAGAAGGAGAACGGCATCGACCTGCGCAACGACCGCACCGCGGCCCAGCGCCTGAAGGAGGCTGCCGAGAAGGCCAAGATCGAGCTGTCCGGCACCACCACCGCCAACATCAACCTGCCCTTCATCACCATGGACGCCACCGGCCCCAAGCATCTGGACATGACCCTGACCCGCGCCAAGTTCGACGAGCTGACCGCCGACCTGGTGGAAGCCACCATCACCCCCATGAACAACGCCCTGCGTGACGCCGGCCTGACCGTGAACCAGATCGACAAGGTCATCCTGGTGGGCGGCTCCACCCGTATCCCCGCCGTGCAGGCCGCTGTGAAGCGCGTCACCGGCAAGGAGCCCTTCAAGGGCATCAACCCTGACGAGTGCGTGGCCATCGGCGCGGCCATCCAGGGCGGCGTGCTGGGCGGCGAGGTCAAGGACGTGCTGCTGCTGGACGTGACCCCCCTGTCCCTGGGCCTGGAGACCGAGGGCCACATCTTCACCCGCCTGATCGACCGCAACTCCACCATCCCCACCAGCAAGAGCCAGGTGTTCTCTACCGCCGCCGACGGCCAGACCACGGTCGAAATCAACGTCCTGCAGGGCGAGCGCCAGATGGCCTACGACAACAAGTCCCTGGGCCGCTTCCAGCTGACCGGCATCGCCCCCGCGCCCCGCGGCGTGCCGCAGATCGAGGTTACCTTCTCCATTGACTCCAACGGCATCGTGAACGTGTCCGCCAAGGACAAGGCCACCGGCAACGAGCAGAAGATCACCATCACCGCCTCCACCAACCTGACCGAGGAGGAGATCAACCAGCGCGTGAAGGAAGCCGAGCAGTACGCCGAGCAGGACAAGAAGCGCAAGGAAGAGGTCGAGACCCTCAACCATGCCGACGCCATGATCTACGAGACGGAGAAGCAGCTGCGCGAGAACGGCGACAAGCTCTCCGAGGAGGACAAGAACACCGTCCAGAGCGAGATCGACGCCTTCAAGAAGGTGCGCGAGGGCAACAACGCCGAGGAAATCAAGAACGCCATGGAGTCCTTCACCCAGAAGGTCTACGCCATCTTCGGCAAGCTGTACCAGCAGCAGGGCGGCGACGTGCCTCCCCAGGGCCCCGAGGCCGGCTCCACCAACCCCGACGGCTCCGTCAACGCCGATGGCGACGTGCACTGATTCCATTCCCGAATAACCCGGCAAGCCCGCTGCCTGCAATGCATTTGTCAAGCGGCGGGCTTGCCGTAAGTCAGTCAGACACACACTGTGTGAGGTGAACCCACATTGGCAAACAAACGCGATTATTACGAGGTGCTGGGCGTTGACAAGAACGCCTCTGCGGAGGACATCAAGCGCGCCTTCCGCCGCAAGGCCAAGGAGTGCCATCCCGACCTGCATCCCGATGACAAGGAAGCCGAGGAGCGCTTCAAGGAGCTGAACGAGGCCAACGAGGTGCTGTCCGACCCGGACAAGCGCGCCCGCTATGACCAGTTCGGCTTCAACGATCCGGCCATGGGCGGCAATCCCTTCGCCGGCGGGGCGGGCGGCTTCGACTTCGGCGGCATGGGCTTCGACAGCATCTTCGACATGTTTACCGGCGGCATGGGCGCTACCTCCAGGCGGCAGGGTCCCCAGCAGGGCAACGACCTGCGCTACGACCTGCGCATTACCTTTGAGGAGGCGGCCAAGGGCTGCACCAAGTCCTTCGACTTCTACCGCAACGAGAACTGCGAGGCCTGCAAGGGCACCGGCGCCAAGCCCGGCACCAGCCCCGTCACCTGCCAGATGTGCCACGGCACCGGCCAGATCCGCCAGTCCGGCGGGTGGATGACCACCGTGCGCACCTGCCCCACCTGCGGCGGCACCGGCAAGGTGATCCAGGAGAAGTGCTCCTCCTGCGGCGGCTCCGGCCGCACCCGCGTGCGCCGCACCGCCACGGTGAAGGTACCCGCCGGTATTGACAACGGTCAGACCATCATCATGAACGGCCAGGGCGAGCCCGGGCTGCGGGGCGGCCCCAGCGGCGACCTGTATATCAACGTGATCGTCAAGCCCCACAAGCTCTTCAAGCGCGACGGCTACGACCTGCACCTGGATCTGCCCATTTCCTTCACCCAGGCGGCTCTGGGCGCGGAGATTGACGTCCCCACCCTGGACGGCAGCGTGAAGTACAAGATTCCCGAGGGCACGCAGACCGACACGGAGTTCCGCATCCGTGGCGCGGGCATCCAGCAGCTGCGTTCCTCCAGCAAGGGCGACCTGGTGATTCACGTGCGGGTGGAGATCCCCAAGCGGCTGACGGAGAAGCAGCGCGAGCTGCTGCGCCAGTTCGACGAGACCACCACCGGCAAGGAATACGACCAGCGCAAGGGCTTCTTCGACAAGGTGAAGGAGCTGTTCAACAACTGAGCGGATATATTGGAAGGGCCAGGCGCACGCCATGGCCTTTTCCTTTGCCCGCGCACAGGCAGATGAAGGAGGTTACCGATGCTGCATACGGAACGACTGACGCTGCGCCCCGCCTCCCGGAAAGAGATGGAGGCGCTCATAGCCGCTCAGGAGGATCCCAACCTGCGCGCCGCCTACGGGGAGATGCTGGACGGCTGCCTGGCCCACCCTGCGCAATGACGCTGGTATGCGGCGTGGCTGATCGCCCTGCAGGACGGCACATGCATTGGCGATGTGTGCTTCAAGGGCCTTGGCGGTGACGGCGCAGTGGAGATCGGCTACGGGATCAACCCGCCCCACGAGGGCAAGGGCTACGCCACGGAGGCGGTGAACGCCATGGTACACTGGGCGTTCCGGCAGCCGGGCGTTGTCCGTGTGGAGGCTGAGACGGAGCCCGGCAACGCCGCCTCCCAGCGGGTGCTGGCCAAGTGCGGCTTCAGGCCCACGGGCGGCTTCGGCACAGAAGGGCCACGGTTCGTTCGCCTGCCATGAGATGCACTGCGCACACGTATAGCAAAAGCCCCGGCAATTGATTGCCGGGGCTTTTGTATGTCACGCAGGCGGTCGTGGGGCAGCGAGGGTGGCGAAGCCGTTCCCTTGCGGGCTGCGGAACCTGCCGTTTCCATTGCAGGCTGCTACGCAGCTGCTCGGAAACTCTGGCTTTTTCTTTTTCCTTTTTGATATTCTGTTTTGCTGCGCTGGGCTGCCGCCCAGACCTGCGCAGGAGCTAACGCCGCCCCTGCACCCGCGCAAGGGGCATCGCCCCTTGACCCATTTTCGCTGGCGCGATCCTTGGGGGTTGAGCGAATCTGCCGTTTCCATCGCGGGATGCGGGGCATCCCGCCCGGAAACTTAGGCTTTCTTCGATTTTCTCTTTTCTGTTCTGTGTAACCTGGACTGCCACGACATTCCTGCGCAGGGGCTGACACCGCCCCTGCACCCGCGCAAGGAGCTTCGCCCCTTGACCCATTTTCGCTGGCGCGATCCCTTGGAGGGTTTATCCTTCGGGGTGCTTCTTCTTGTAGTCCTCCACGGCGGCGTGGATAGCCTGCTCGGCCAGCATGGAGCAGTGCATCTTCACGGGGGGCAGGCCGTCAAGGGCTTCCGCCACGGCCTTGTTGGTCAGCGCAAGGGCTTCGTCAATGGTCTTGCCCTTGACCATTTCCGTGGCCATGGAGCTGGTGGCGATGGCCGCGCCGCAGCCGAAGGTCTTGAACTTCACATCCACAATGATGCCGTTCTCCACCTTGATGTCCATCTTCATGATGTCGCCGCACTTGGCGTTGCCCACGGTGCCGGTGCCGCTGGCGTCCGGAATTTCGCCCACGTTGCGGGGGTTGGAGAAGTGATCCATCACCTTTTCGCTATACATTGCACGTACCTCCTGTATCAGTGCGCAGTCATGAAGGGACAGCTGCCGCCCAGGGTGCTGGTGAACTCGTTCAGCACGGACATGTCCCGCAGATTCTTCACAATGCCGGGCAGCTTGTCCAGCACTTCGTCAATGTCGGCCTCGGTGGTATCGGTGCCCAGGGTCAGGCGCAGGGAGCCATGGGCGATCTCATGGGGCAGGCCGATGGCCAGCAGCACATGGCTGGGATCCAGCGAGCCGCTGGTGCAGGCCGAGCCGCTGGAGCCCGCGATGCCCGCCAGATCCAGGCGCAGCAGCAGGGCCTCGCCCTCGATGTAGCGGACGGACACGTTGACGTTGTTGGGCAGGCGGCGGGTAGGATGGCCGTTGAGCCGCACGTCGGGGATGTTCTCCAGGATGCCATGGATGAGCTTGTCCCGCAGGGCGGTCATGCGCGCGGCGTTGGCCTCCATGTCCCGGGTAGCAATCTCGATGGCCTTGCCGATGCCCACGATGCCCGGCAGGTTCTCCGTACCGGCGCGCTTGCCGCGCTCCTGGGCGCCGCCGGCGATCAGCGTATCCAGCCGCACGCCCTTGCGGATGTACAGCGCGCCGATGCCCTTGGGGCCGTGGAACTTGTGGCCGGACATGGACAGCATGTCGATGTTCATGGCCTTTACATCCAAGGGGATGGCGCCCACGGCCTGCACCGCGTCGGTGTGGAAGAGAATGCCCCGGCTGCGGGCCAGCGCGCCGATCTCCGCAATGGGCTCGATGGTGCCGATCTCGTTGTTGGCGGCCATGATGGAAATCAGAATGGTCTTGTCGGTGATGGCCTTCTCCACGTCCTCCACGCTGACCAGGCCGTTTTCATCCACCGGCAGGTAGGTCACCTCGAAGCCCTGCTTCTCCAGCCACTGGCAGGTGTGCAGCACAGCGTGGTGCTCGATGGCGGTGGTGATGATGTGGTTGCCCTTGTCCCGCTTGGCAAAGGCCGTGCCCTTGATGGCCCAGTTGTCGCTCTCCGAGCCGCCGGCGGTGAAGTAGATCTCCGCGGGGTCAGCGTTGATGGCCGCGGCCACCTGACGGCGGGCGGCGTCAACGGCCTTGTGGGCGTCCCGGCCGGTGGAATGGATGGAGGACGGGTTGCCGTAGCACTCCGTGAAATAGGGCAGCATGGCCGTCAGAACCTCCGGGGAAACGGCGGTGGTGGCGGCGTTGTCCAGATAGATGCGATCCATGGCGTTGCTCCTTTTATGGCTGGCCCGGACTGGCCGGGTCGTCGGCAGTGAGGGTTGCGTCGAGGTCGTCGAAAGAGGTTTGCTCCAGCATGTCGCGCAGGGTGATGGACTGCAGCAGCTGATTGATGGAGCGGGACAGGTACTCCCACACCCGCCGGGAGGGACATTGCCCCGCCTTGTGGCAGCGGGATTCATCCCCCACGCAGTCAGCGATGGACAGCGGGCCCTCCAGCGCGTCGATGATGTGGCCCACGGTGACCTCCTCCGGAGCCTTCGCCAGGGCATAGCCCCCCTGGGCCCCGCGCACAGTGGTCACCAGACCCGCACGGCGCAGCGTGCCCAGCAGCTGCTCCAGGTAGTCCTCCGGCACGCCGATCTCCGCCACGCTCCTGAGCGACTGGCAGCCCTCCCCCGCGTGCTGCGCCAGGTAATACATGGCGTACAGGCCATACTTGCCCTTGGTGGACAGCTTCATGGTCGGGCTCCCTCCTCTCACGATTCCCGACAAAATTCATCGGGATTCACCGCTGGCATTGTATCATACCCGACCATTCTTGTCAACATTCTTCCGTTCTATTCACAGAAATTTTTTCACCAAATTGCCCCAAGCACCGTCCACCTGCGGGAATCAGCAGGAATTTACCTGTCCTGCGGCGAATGAAAGCAGCAAAGGAGGCGTTACCTGCCATGACTGATCTGATGAAAAAGACCGCCAAAGCCCTTGAGAGCCGCGGTTTTGAGGTACACACGGTTGCCACGGCCCCCGTGGCGAAGGAACTGATTCTGAGCATGATCCCCGAAGGCGCGAGCATCGGCGCGGGCGGCTCCGTGACCATCCACGAGCTGGGCGTTGTGGATACGCTGCTCTCCCAGGGCCACAAGGTGTACTGGCACTGGCTTCCCGATGCGGACAAGACCACCGTTTACGACCAGGCCGCCCACGCGGACGTCTACCTGGCCTCCGCCAATGCCGTGACTGCCGACGGCCAGCTGGTGAACACCGACGGCACCTGCAACCGCGTCGCCGCCATGATCCAGGGGCCGCAGACGGTGATCCTGGCCGTGGGGCTGAACAAGCTGGTGGACGGCGGCATCAACACCGCCATCGGCCGCATCAAGCGGGAGGCCTGCCCGAAGAACGCCGTGCGCCTGGGGCTGCACACCCCCTGCGCCCGCACCGGCAAGTGCAACGAGGCGGAGTGCAGCGAGGGCTGCATGTGCAACACCACCACCATCATGCACCACCCTGCCCGGGGCAAGCGCGTCATCGTTGTGCTCATCGGCCAGGCCCTGGGCTACTGATTTTTCCCCGATCCATAAAAAAGCAGCGTCCCTGTCTCGGCAAGGACGCTGCTATTATTTGCTGTTGGATTATACCAGGTTGACGATCAGCTCCGCGATGGCCAGCGCATAGCCGATCACCGTCAGCAGCCAGCCCCGGGTTCTGCCCGGCTGCTCGCCACCCGCTGCAGCCATCAGCTGAATGGCGCCCACCACGGTAATCACCAGGGGAATCAGCACGCCCAGGAGCTTTGGCGCGGTGTTCACTGTGCCGTCCACGCTGAACTGCACCGCCACCTGCGCCGGCAATAGCACATAGCTGACCACCGCCAGCGCTGCCGCCGCGGCGATCAGAATCCACGCTGTATATTTCTTCATGGTATCCCCTTCTCCCTTATTCCAGCCCCGTCACAGGCCGAATCGGTCCCGGATCATCCGGGCTGCCTCGTCGGCGGGGATATGCTCGTTCTCCAGGCGCAGATAGTTGTCCCAGGGGATCTCCCCCGGCAGGCTGACCAGGCGGTAGTGGGCGTCCTCCTGCATCAGGCGGCGGCGGGAGGCTTCCACGTCCTTTTGGGAGGCCTTGTGCGTCAGGCGGTTCTCCGTGGCGCTGCGCTCCAGGCGCACAGCCTGCGGCGCAATCAGCTCCACATAACAGAACTCCGTGCCATAGGGGCGGAAGATATCCTTCACATGCGCCACATAATCCCAGTCCGCCTGCTGATCGAAGGCAAACATGTAGGTGAAAATCATGCCCGGCTGCTCCGACGCGGCGAACTCCTCGAAGATCACGTCCCGGATCCTTTCCACCGCCCGGGGACGGAATCCGCCGAAAACCGACAGCACCTGCTCGATGGCCATATGGTTGTGGAACAGCCGCAGGCCCGTCAGCTTCATCAGCTCCTGGCCCACGGTCATCTTGCCCACCGCGCCGCTGCCGAAGATGAATACCAGCTTCACGCGCCAGCCTCCCCCTCAGTCGTCCAGGATTTCAATCAGCGTCAGGCTCTTGATGCGCCACTGGCCGTTTTCCTTGGTCAGCACGGCCCGGTAGCTGGCGGACTGCCACCTGGGCGGGTAGATCACGCTGTCGCCATAGGCGGCGATGGCCTCCTCGGCCTTGGAGCCCTTGATGCGCCCGTCAATGGCGGGAATCCGCTCCACGATGTCCACCCGGCAGGTATTGTCCCAGGGCCATACCCACATGAAGGACATTTCCAGCCGGTGGTCGATACCGCGGATGTTGTAGTCCTGATAGGGGGATGACCCCTGCAGCACTGCCTGCACCGCCGGATCCCGCTCCAGGAAGCTGGACTGGAAGTACTTGGTCAGCTCGTCAGGATCCTCCTCCATCATGACCACCTGAGCCCGCCGGGCCATGCCGTCCTTGAGGACGATATACACGTTGGTCAGGTTCATGGCGTAATAGAAGGCTGTGACCAGCACCCCCAGCACAATGCAGAGGATCAGCAGGCGCGAGGCCACATACCAGATGGTGCGCCGTAGATATTTCAATGCTCCTGCTCCTTCCTGTGTGATAACACCCATTGAACGGATGAAGCCCGGACTTTCTTGCATCAGGCGGTCACAAAGCTGCCAGAATCTGTTCCAGCTCCGTATTGACAGCCGCCTCGCTGGCCGCCATGGCCTGCAGGGTCTTGTCCATGAGGGTCTCCAGCTCCCAGCCCAGACGGGCCGCGCCATCACGGATCACGTCCCGGCTGCACCCGGCGGCAAACTTCTTGTCCTTGAACTTCTTCTTCAGGCTGGAAACCTCCATGTCCGTGCAGGACTTCGAGGGCCGCATTTTCGCCGCCGCGCCGATCAGGCCGGTCAGCTCGTCCGCCGCGAAAAGAATCTTCTCCATGGGATGCTCCGGCTCAACCTGGCTGCACAGGCCGTAGCCGTGGCTGCACACCGCGTGAATCAACCGCTCGTCCGCACCCGCGTCCTGCAAAAGCTCCACGCACTTGACGCAGTGCTGCTCCGGCCACTGCTCGAAATCAATATCGTGCACCAGGCCCACCAGGCCCCAGAAATCCGCTTCGTCGCCGTAGCCCTGATCCTGCGCAAACCAGCGCATGACCTTCTCCACCGTCAGGGCGTGGAGCAGATGGAAGGGCTCGTGATTGTACTTCGTCAGGGCGGCAAGGCCCTGCTCCCGGTCAAAGACCGTCGCCATGGGAAAATCGCCTCTTTCTTACTTCTTCTTCAGCTTTCTGGCGCGCATGCGCATAAAGGCGGGAATCAGCGCGTCGATGATATGATACCTAAGCAGCGGGAAGGGCTTCGTCACCGCGTTGAACAGCGCGAAGCACCGGAAGTACAGCCGCCAGCCCTCCTCCCTGGGGGTATCCTTCCAGGGTGTCTGGGCCAGGTAACGGTCGTACACAGGGGTGTAGGGATGTCGGTTCCCGGCGCGCCAGGGCCGCTCCTCCCCCAGGAAATGCACGATGGCGGGCTTCTCCGTGCCCCGGCGGTAGTCCTCCTCGCTCATGAAGGGCGTGGGCGCGGACATTTTCCGCTGGGCCTTCCAGGGGTAGTAAATCTGCACGGAGCCGAAGTTGTACCGGGGCGACAGCTGCAGGATCCGCCCGGGGATCGCCCCGTTGATGGCGTCCTGATCCGGAGCCACCAGATTGCCGCCCATGTCCCGGTAATAGCCGAGGATGGTCTGCTCGGTGCCGTCCTGCCGCCACTTTGCCAGGTTCACCAGCAGCACGCCGGAGTTGAAGTAGGGCTGCTCATCCGCCATGCCCAGCTGACGGCGGCGGGCCTTGTTCACGGTGGGCTCAGCCACCATGCCCAGGTCGAAGCCCGTCATGTCCAGCCGGAACAGGGGGGACAGGTCCTCCAGCACCACAGTATCGCAGTCCAGGTAAAGGATGCGGTCGATGTCCTCCGGCAGCACCCGGGCCATGAACAGCCGGGCCAGCGCGCTGGGCGCAAAGCCCCGGGAGTCGAAGGAAAAGTCGAACCAGCGGCGGATGTCCCCCAGCTCGTAGAAGCGGATGCTCCGCCCCCGCGCCCGGACAAGCACCTCCAGGGCCCGGCGGCTTTCGTCGCGCACGCCCATGGACAGGAAGTGTATCGTGATTTCCTCCGCCGCAGCGTTGCTGTCCATCAGTGACAGCATGGATACGGCGGCATGGCGGACGTAATTTTCATCCGATGCGTACAGTATGTGCAAGGTTCCATTCTCCTTCATGCTCAGAGCAGCTTGATCAGCATCGTGCCCTGCTCGTCCATTTCCACCACCACCAGGCCGTCCTTCTCCAGCTGCTTCATCACGTCGGAGAAGCGCTTGAAGCCGATGGCCCTCTCGTTGAAGTCGGGGTAGGCGGTGATGATGTCCGCCTTGAGGATGGAGGGGTTCACCCGGTCGAAGCCGCCGTCCTTGTAGGCGCGGATCTGCGCGGCGAAGGCCTCCCGCCAGTTGTCCCTTGTCAGCTGGGGCACGGAATCGCTGTTCTCGCTGCTGTTCAGGCTGACCATGACGTTGAAGTTGTCGTTCTTCACATGCAGATCGCCGAAGCGGGCGGACAGCTTCATCAGCAGCTTGTAGAAGGTGGCGCAGCCGTAGGCCTTCTCGTTGAAATCCGGACGCAGGCGCAGCAGGATTCCCTTCAGCTCACTGGCGTAGAGCTCCTCCCGGTTGCTGGACTCCTCCAGCACCGAGCAGAGCAGCTTGTTCAGCTCCGCCTCGTCCATCATTTCCTCGGTGGCGGGGCCGCCGCCCTTGGGCTTCTTGGGCGCGGCGGCAGCGGTGCGCCCGCCCACGCTCTCCAGGAACTGGAACTCGTTGCAGGCGTTGATGAAGATGGTGCTGGCGGCCTCGCTCCGGCTGATGCCCAGGACGAACTTGCCCATGGCCTTCAGCTTGCCCACCAGAGGCGTGTAGTCGCTGTCGCCGGAGACGATGCAGAACGAGTCGATCAGATCGTTGGTGTAGGCCACCTCCAGCGCGTCAATGACCAGGAGGATATCGGCGTTGTTCTTCTGGGCAATGCCGTAGCGCAGGGAGGGCACCACGGTGAAGGTGTTGCTCAGCAGCACCTCCTTCAAATCGGAGAAGCGGTCGGTGTAGCCGTAGACCTTGCCCAGGAGAATATCGCCGCGGATCTTGACCTTCTCCAGGATGCTGTTGAGGGTCGCGACCTTCGCGCCGCAGTTCTCCAGATCCACAAACAATGCAAACTTGCTCAAATCATAACCTCTTTCCATCAGGGCGGAGGAAAGCCGCCCTGTACAAAATCATTAAATACGGAAGGTGAAGCGGTCACCGCGGATGAACTGGCAGGAGGTGTGCAGCGGGTGCTGATGCTGGTCGTAGATGACCTCACGCAGCATCAGCAGCGCGTCTCCCGTACTGACGTCCAGCTGCTTGGCCTGGGCGGCGGTGGCGTAGCTCAGGGAAATCTCGTGGATGGCCTGGGCTGTCTCGGTGCCGTGGCGCTGCAGGATGGCGTAGAGGGAGCCGGTCAGATCCTCCTCCAGCAGGTAGGCGTAGGAGGCGGGGAAGCGGTTGGTCTCCAGCATCACGGGGGTATCGTCCGCCAGGCGCAGGCGCACCAGCTCCACCACCGTGTCGTTCTCCTCCACCATCAGGTCGCGCACGTCCTCCTCCTCGGCATGCACCAGCTGGGCGTGGAGCACCCGGGTACCCGGCACGCAGCCCATCATGCGGCACGCGTCGTGAAAGCTGTTCACGTCCTTCAGATCCTTGCACAGCCGGGGGATCTCCACAAAGGTGCCCTTGCCCTGCCGACGCTTGAGCAGCCCCTCCTGGGTCAGCTCCGCCAGGGCCTTGCGCACCGTCACCCGGCTGACCTGATAGGTATCGCACAGCTCCTGCTCTGACGGAATCCGGCTGTGCACGGGGTACACACCCGCGGCGATATCGCTGCGGATCTTCTGCATCAGCTGCTTGTAGAGCGGACTGTAGCTTTCCGTCATCAGGATCTGCTTCTTCATCCCACACGACCTCCTCCAGCATATAAGCCAAGTATACCATTGATCCGCTGAAAATTCCAGCACTTTGTAGACAAATGCGCTCCGCAGCGGTAAAATACATGTGACAAATATCTGCCCTGAGGAGGTTCTATGTCCGCTCCTTCGACCGTATCCGCCTGCATTGTGCTTTATCACGCAGGGGACGAGGTGCTTCGCGCCGTGCAGTGCGTGAAGGACTCCACTCTGCCCGTGACGCTTTTCGTTGTCGACAACTCCCCCGAATGCGACACCGCCGGGCGCATTGCCGCCCTCTGGCCCGAGGCCCGCATCCTGCCCCAGAAGGAAAACGTGGGCTTCGGCCAGGCCAACAATGCCGCCCTGCCCCATCTGCAAAGCCGATACCACCTGCTGGTGAACCCGGACGTTTCCTTCGCGCCGGATTTGATTGAGCGCATGGCCGCCTACATGGATGAGCACCCGGAGGCCGTGATTCTCACGCCACGGGTCTTCAACGAGGACGGCACCGAGCAGTTTCTGCCCAAGAAGCAGCCCACCGTCCGCTATCTGCTGGGGGGCCGGCTGGAGCGGCTGGGCAAGCCCTTCCGCCGGTGGCGCCGGGAATACACCCTGCAGGGGCAGGAGATCGCCGCGCCCACGCCGGTGGGCTTTGCCACAGGCTGCTTCCTGATGATCCGCACGGAGGCCTTCCGGGCCCTGGGCGGCTTTGACGAGCGTTTCTTCCTCTACCAGGAGGACAGCGACCTGTCCCGCCGGGCCATGGAGATGGGCAAGATCGTCTATCACCCGGACATGCATGTGACCCACGCCTGGGCCCGGGAGAACACCCGCACCCTGAGGGGCAACCTGCGCCAGGTGGCGTCCATCATCAAATTCTTCAGGAAATGGGGCTGTGCCTGGTGAAGACCATCGACGTGCTGCTGGCCGTGTACAACGGCGAGCGCTTTCTGCCCCCGCTGCTTCAGTCCCTGGCGGCCCAGGATGATCCCTCCTTCACCGTGCTGATGCAGGACGATGGCTCCACCGATGGCTCCCCTGCCCTGCTTTCGGCCATGACGGAGCAGGATGACCGCTTCCGCCCGACGGGGGAAAACGGCCGCCATCTGGGAGCCAAGGGAAACTTCATCAGCCTGATCCGCCAGGCCCGGGGGGACTACACCGCCCTGTGCGACCAGGACGACGAGTGGGAGCCGAGCCGCCTTTCCCGCTGCCGCCAGGCCCTCGAGCAGGCGGAGGCACGCTGGGGTGCAGACACGCCCCTGCTGGTGCACAGCGACTGCCAGCTGATGGACGCGGAGGGCAGACTGCTGCAGGAGAGCTTCTTCCGCCACCAGGGCTGGGATCCCGCGGCGGTGACGCTGCCCCGGCTGATGGTGCAGAACAACGTCACCGGCTGCACGCTGATGATGAACGCCGCCCTCCGCCGCCTGGTGGCGGAGCATGCCGACCCTGACAGCATGCACATGCACGACTGGTTCATCGCCCTGACCGCCGCGGCCTTCGGGCATATTGTTTTCCTGGACGAGCCGCTGGTGCGCTACCGTCAGCACGGTGTGAACGTGATGGGTGCCAGCAGGCAGACGCTTCTTCAGCGGGGGATGAAGGCCCTGGGGGCGTGGCAGAAGGGCAAGGCGCGCATCGCCCTGACCTACCGTCACACCCGCGCCTTCCGGGAAGCCTACGCCGGCGCGCTGCCGGATGCCTCCGCTGCCGTCATCGACCGTTACCTGGCCACGGAGCGCATGGGGAAAATCCGCCGGGTGCTGGCAGTGCGCCGGGGCGGCTACACCATGCAGAGCCGGATCACCCGCTTGGGGCAGCTGCTTTTCGGGTGAATCCAGGCCAATATAAAGCATCGGCCCTCCGTGCCTTGACGGGGGGCCGATGCTTTATTCGTTTCGAGGGGATACGGTCGCTCCGATGCAGTACGCGGAACCTGCCGTTTCCAACGCGGGCGAACTTCGTCGCCTGCTCGGAAACTCCCTTGTCTTAATGGAGACGCCTGGGCTGCCGCGACATCCCTGCGCAGGGGCTAACGCCGCCCCTGCACCCGCGCAAGGGGCATCGCCCCTTGACCCGTTTTCGCTTCGCGGTTCCATGGGGTTAGTTTTATTTGTTGGGCAGCAGGGTCAGGATGTCCTTGATGGACATGCACAGCGCGTCGGCCTCGCTGCTGCGGCCGCTCTGCAGAATGGTGCGGGCGGTCGTCTGCATGGCGGGGAAGGCGCTGCGGATCAGGTGGTTGGCATGGATGACCACGTTGATGCCGTGGGCAGCCAGCTCGTCCTCCGTCACCGTGTTGTAGGTGGTGGGCACCACCACGATGGGCGTGGAGGGATGCTCCCTGCGGAAGGCCTCGCAGAAGGCATAGACCTCATCAGGCGTTTTCTGCCGGGAGTGGATCATGATGCCGTCCGCTCCTGCCTTCACATAGGCGTCGCATCGGGTTAGCGCGTCCTCCAGGCCTTTCTCCAGGATCAGGCTCTCGCACCGGGCGATGATCATAAAGTCCCGGGTCTTCTGGGCGTTCTTGCCCGCGGTGATTTTGGCGCAGAAGTCCTCGATGCTGTCCTGGGTCTGCCCCGCGCCGGTGCCGAAGAGACTGTTCTTCTTCAGGCCCTTCTTGTCCTCGATGATGACCGCGGAAATGCCCATGCGCTCCAGCGTTTGCACGTTGTAGACGAAGTGCTCCACCTGGCCGCCCGTGTCCCCGTCCAGGATGATGGGCTTGGTGGTGACCTCCATGATTTCCTCGATGGTGTTGAGCCGGCTGGTCATGTCCACCAGCTCGATATCCGGCTTGCCCTTGGCGGTGGAGTCGCACAGGCTGCTGACCCAGATGGCGTCGAACTGCCTGCGGCCCTTCTCCGTCTCCACCACGGTCTTTTCCACAATCAGGCCGGTGATGCCGTTGTGAGCCTCCATAACCGACAGGCAGGGCTTGTAGCGCAGGAGCTTGCGCAGGCGGCTGCGGCGGGTTTCCGGCAGGGAGAGCAGCTGATCCAGCGTGGAGAGCGTCTCCTCCGTGGGGGTGTGGGTGTAGGGGAATTCCCTGAGCTCGCCGCCCCACTCCTTCAGCACCTCGATCACCCGGCTGCGGATGTCCGCCTGATACCCGGTGTGCCAGTCGTCCCCGTGGACAACCACGTCGGGCTTCAGCTGGCGCAGGATGTCCGTATAATCAAGGGATTCCTGCACCACCACCCGGCTCACGCCCTTCAGGCTCTCGAACATCTGGATCCGCTCCTCCAGGGGGATCAGCGGATAGTGCTTGTAGGAGGCCACCGCCTCGTCGGTCAGCAGCCCCACCGTCACCTCGCCCAGCGCAGCGGCCTTCTTGAGGATCGCCAGATGCCCGTTGTGGATGATGTCCGTGGAAAAACAGATGTAGACCTGCTTCATGCTTTACTCCTTACCGTCCGGAGGAACTGGGCGCACACCCGCGCCTGATCCTCGGGATTGTCGATCTCCGCGCACAGCCGTCCGCCCACGTCCAGCGGGTACAGGGGGATGTCCTCCCATGCCGCGTTGAAGGCGTTCTCCGCGTAGCATGTCCGCTCGCCCCGTTCCACAAACCGGCGGATTTCCTCCATCCACCGGCAGAAGTCCTTCCGCAGGAACTTGTACGCCGGCTGGGAAGCCACGCAGTCCTCCCCGAAAACGTTCACGCCGATGGCGCTGACCCTTCCGCCGGTGAGCCGGGCCTTGAAGTCCTTCTCCGGCAGGGGCAGGGACGCGTCCACCGCCACGCTGCTCACAGGGGCAGCGGCCAGCATGTCCATGACCTCCGGGTGCAGCACCAGGTCGCCGTGGAGGGAGATCACATCATCCGCCTCAAGCAGCGCCCGGGCGTTGTCCATGCTGACGATGTAGTTGGTATTCATATAATCCGGGTTGGGTACATAGTGGAAGATGATCCCGGAGTCCAGCGATTCCAGGTGTTCCCGCAGCATGTCCGCAAAGGGGCCGGTGGTCACCACGGCCTCCTTCACGCCCACCCGGCGCAAAAGCTTCACCTGCCAGGAGATGATGGTGTCCTGCTCGTCCAGGCGGCACATGCACTTGGGGTGCTCCTTCGTTTCCGCGCCCATGCGGGTGCCCCGGCCGGAATTCAGCAGCAATGCAATCATGCTCAGCCCTCCCGGATGAAGCGCATCAGCGCGTCGCGGTTTTCCCGGGGCGTGGTGGTGGGCCGCCCCAGATCAGCTCTGGCGCCGCCCGCGCACATGATCTCCACCAGCGCCAGGCTGCCGCAGTCTTGAGCGGAACGCAGCGCATCCGCCAGCGTCTCCGGCGAGTCCGCCCGGTACACCGCCGGATACCCCGCCGCCCTCGCCGCTGCGGATACGTCCAGCCCGCCCTCGCACACGGGCATGCCGCCCACCGTCTCGTGGGCCGCGTTGTTGATCACCACATGCAGCAGGTTCACGGGCCTGCGCTGGCCGATCACGTGCATCGCACCCAGGTGCATCAGCGCCGCGCCGTCTCCGTCCAGGCACCAGACCCGGCGGTCGGGCCTGGCCAGGGCGACGGCCAGGGCGATGCTGCTGGCATGGCCCATGCTGCCCACGGTGAGGAAGTCCTTCTCATGGCCCTGGCCCAGCCGCTCCCGGATCTCGAACAGCTCCCGGCTCAGCTTGCCCGTGGTGGACACAAACACATCCCGCGCCCCGGCTTCCCGGACGATGACCTCCGCCGCCGTCTCCCGGGTCATGGCCCGGCCGTTTTGGTAATCGGGCCTGGCGGAGCAGGTCAGCGCGCCCTTGCGCACCACCATGGCCGCCACGCGCCCCTGGGCCATAGCCTCCGTCAGGCGGGTAAACTGCGCCCGGAAGGCCGCCTCGTCCATGGCCTTGTCCAGAATGAAGTACGGAATGTCCATCAGCTCCAGCTGCCCCAGGGTGATCTCCCCCTGCTTAACGTGCTGGGGCTCGTCATGGACGCCGGGCTCCCCCCGCCAGCCGATGACCAGCAGGCAGGGCAGGCCGTAGACCTTGCCGTCCATCAGGGAGGCCAGGGGGTTCACGGCGTTGCCCAGGCCGCTGTTCTGCATATAGCACAGGGCGGGCCTGCCCGTGGCCAGGTAATGCCCGGCGCACAGGCCGACGGCGTTGCCCTCGTTGGCCGCGACGATGTGCTCCGCCCCCGCCACGCCATAGCGCGCATACAGCGTGTCGCACAGGCCCTTCAGCTGGGAGTCCGGCACACCGGTGAAAAAGTCAATTCCTGCTTCCCTGCAGGCGTCAAGCAGCATGGCCGCGTCCATCATGCATCCTCCTTGTAACCATTCGGCTTTCATTATAGCACGCTTTCCCCCATCGGACAAGGCGGCAGGCCCACCAATGCAAAAATCGCCGCGCATCCATGGTGCGGATGCGCGGCGTGGAATGGTTTACCAGTCCAGGGGATATTCCGACACGGCGTATTCCAGCTTCCTGCCGTTCTCCTTGAGGGTGGTCAGCACGCTGTCAATGGCGGTGTCCTTGGTCAGAGGCGTAGGGGTGAAGTCGTTGTAGTCCGTGCGGGAGGAAATGCGGATCGGGATGATCCGGAAGCCCTCGTTGCTCACCACGCCGTCCTTGACGCGGAAGCGGGTCTGGAACATGAAGCTGCTCATGTCGCTGGGCTTCGAGTTCCCGGCGAAGCAGAAGTTGCCCAGGGAGTAGCAGATGTACACGCCCTTGTACTGCTCAATGGGGTTGAGCCGGTGGCTGTGATGCCCCAGCACCAGGTCCGCGCCGGCGTCCACCGCCAGGCGGCCCATTTTGATCTGGTTGTTGGTGGGCGAATAATCCTTTTCATTCCCCCAGTGGAAATTGCAGATGACGATGGGGTACTTCTCCTTCGCCGCCTGAATGTCCGCGGGCACCTTGTCCCACAGGGATTCATACCGGTCGATGCACAGGTAGCTGAGCATGGCGATCTCGACGCCCTTGACCTCGATCACGCCCACCTCGGTGGAGTTGGAGTACACAATGCCCGCGTCCCGCAGGGCATTCTTGGTATCCTCGTAGGCGTCCTCTCCGTGATCCATGATGTGGTTGTTCTCCAGGGCGGCGGCTTCCACGCCGTTGTCCGAGAGCATGGACACATAGGAGGGCGGCGCGCTGAAGAGGAACTGGTTCTCCTTCTTGCTGCTGGGGACGTAGGTGCTGTCCGTCAGCGTACCCTCGAAGTTGACGATGGTCAGGTCGTCCGCCAGGAGAATATCCCGGACGTTGCGCATGGTGAAGTTGATGTCCCCGCCCTGCTTTTTCAGCTCATCGTCGAAGATGTCGGCGCTCTTGCGGCTGTCGCCGCCGATGGTGAAGTCGCCTGTGCCGGTGATGGTGATGAGCACCGAGCCGTCGCTCTCATAGATGCTCTTCACCTCCGCGACCTCGCCGCCATCCTCCTCCTTGCCGGTGACGGTCTGGTTCACCACGGCGGGATCCGCATTGATGAGGATCTCCTCCAGGGACCAGTCCCCCTCCTCGGCCATGGCGGGCAGGGACAGCGTCAGCAGGACAGTCAGGAACAGGGCTGCGAATATGCGCATGGTATACCTCCGTGGTGCGTTGATGCCTATCAAACGTTGACGGGCAGGGGTTTCATCCGTGCCTCACAGGCCCTTGACAAACTCGCTCATCTTGTCCAAGGCGATGTTCAGCTTGTCAATGCCCGTGGCGTAGGAGCAGCGGATATGGCCCTCGCCGCAGGCGCCGAAGGCCGTGCCGGGCACGCAGGCCACCTTCTTGTCATTCAGCAGCCGGGTGCAGAATTCCTCGCTGCAAAGGCCCGTTGACTTGATGGACGGGAACACGTAGAACGCGCCCAGGGGCTCGAAGCAGTCCAGCCCCATGCTGCGGAAGCCCTCCACCATCAGCCGGCGGCGGCGGTCGTAGCTCTCGCGCATCTTGATCACGTCCTCATAGCCGTTCTCACGGCCGGTGCGCAGAGCCTCGGCAGCGGCCACCTGACCGGCCCGGGGTGCGCAGAGGATGGAATACTGGTGAATCTTCAGCATCACGCTGAGCAGCGGCTCCGGCCCGCACAGGTAGCCCACGCGCCAGCCGGTCATGGCAAAGGCCTTCGAGAAGCCGTTGATGGTCAGGGTGTAGTCCCACATGCCGGGCAGAGACGCGAAGGACACGTGCTGCAGCCCGCCGTAGGTCAGCTCGGAGTAGATCTCGTCGCTGATGACCAGGATCTTCTTCTCCCGGATCACCTCGGCCAGCTTCTCCAGATCCTCCCGGGGCATGATGCCGCCGGTGGGGTTGTTGGGATAGGGCAGAATCAGCGCCTTGGTGCGGGGGGTGATGGCGTTGCGCACGTTCTCAGCGGTGAGGCGGAACTCCGCATCGGCGGTGGTTTCCACGCCCACGGGGGTGCCCCCGGCGAAAATGACGCTGGGGCTGTAGCTGACGTAGCTGGGTTCGGGCACCAGCACCTCGTCCCCGGGGCTGATGATGGCCCGCAGGGCGATGTCGATGGCCTCGGAGGCGCCCACGGTCACCAGGATCTCATGATTCGGGTTGTAGCTGACGCCGCAGCGGCTCTCCAGGTAGAAGGCGATCTCCCGCAAAAGCTCCGGCAGGCCGCGGTTGCCCGTATACTGCGTCTCGCCGTCCAGGATGCTGTTGATGGCGGCGTTGCGGATGTGGTAGGGCGTGACAAAGTCCGGCTCGCCCACGCCCAGGGAGATGGCGTCCTTCATCGTGGCCGCAATGTCGAAGAAGCGGCGGATGCCGCTGGGCGGCACGGCGGCGATGTCGCGGTTCAGATAGCTTTCGTAATTCACGGGGAAATCACCAGCCTGTTGTCAGTTTTTTCCGTCTCGAAGATGACGCCCTCTTCCTTGTAGCGCTTGAGGACGAAGCTGGTGGAGGTACCGGTGACGGTCTCCAGGGTGGACAGCTTGGAGGAGACGAAGTGCGCCAGCTCCTTAAGGCTGCGGGCCTCCACCAGCACCAGCAGGTCGTAGCTGCCGCTCATCAGGTAGACGCTCTTGACCTCCTCAAAGCGGTAGATGCGCTTGGCCACCGCGTCAAAGCCGGTGTCCCGCTGGGGGGAGGTGTTCACCTGGATCATGGCCTCCACCCGTTCACGGTCCGTCAGGTCCCAGTTGATGGTGGGAGCGTAGCGCAGGATGACGTGGCTTTCCTCCAGGCGGTCGATGGTCTGGGCCACCTCCTCCACGGTCGAGCCGGTCATGATTGCCAGCTTCTCCAGCGGCAGACGGCAGTCCTCCCTCAGCAGATCCAGCAGATCTGTTTCCAGCTTGGTCATATCAGCAGCTCCTTTCTTCTGTCAGCAGCGGCATGCCTGGAAAAAGGGGGCGGCTGTTGGCTGCATCCGCCCGGGCATGCCGGAAGGCATTGATAAAGCATATTGTACCGCATCTTCATTTGATGTGCAAGCAGAGGGAAACGGTTGGAAACCTCACCAGATCGGAAAAGCGGCGTCGGCCAAAAATGGCAGCGCCGCCGCTCCCTGAGGGAACAGCGGCGCAACCGGGCGACTTATCGGCCCTTGCCCATGAAGAACACCGCCAGGGTGCCCGGGCCGGAATGGGCGCCCACAATCGGCCCGATGTAGCTCAGGCGAACCTCCGCCACGGGAAGCTCCGCCTTGATCATGTCGGCCAGGCTCTGAGCCTCGGCCTCGCAGTCGCCGTGGGAGATCAGCACCAGCTGCCCCTCGGGATGAACGATGTTCTGCTTCACCTTGTCCGCCAGGGCGCGGATGCTCTTGCGGCGGCCCTGCACCTTCTCCCGGGGGATCAGCTTGCCCTCCTCGTTGACGTGCAGGACGGGTTTGATTTTCACCAGGGAGCCGATGTAGGCGCTGACCGCGCCCACGCGGCCGCCCCGCATCAGGAACATCAGGTCGTCCACGGTGAACCAGTGGATGATGTTCTGCACGTTCTCCCGCACCCAGGCGGCATTCTCCTCCAGGGACATGCCCTTGTCACGGTTGCGCAGGGCGTAGTCCACCAGCAGGCCCTCGCCGGCGCTGGCGCACAGGCTGTCGATCACTTCCAGCTTCCTGTCGGGGTACTTCTCCCGGGCCTCCTCCGCGGCGGTGAAGGCCGCCTGGCATGTGCCGGACAGCCCGCTGGAGAACGCGATGACCAGCAGATCATCGCCCTTCGCCAGGATCTCCTCAAAGGCCTCCCGCCAGCTTTCGCTGTTGACCTGGGCGGTGACGATATTCTTCCCCGCCCGCAGCTGCCGGTAGATTTCCCGGCTGTTTTCGTCCGTGCCGTCGGGCACATAGCTCACGCCGTCCATGGTATAGGACATATTCAGAACCCGGAAATTCTCCTGGCTGTCCACATAACGCTTGGGCATATCAATGGTGGAATCCGTTACAATCCAATACATCGCAAAGCACCTCCTGCCACTGGCTGGCTGGGTTTAGCATACCATTTTCCCGGAAAAACGTCAAGATCCCCGTTCCCCGCCCGAAAAACAAATCCCATGGCAAATCAGGGAAACTCTTTTCTTTTTTTCACAGGTATGGTACAATAAGCTATCATACAATTCCGTGAGGCGGTTGAGAAAGGCGGTCGGGCTATGGAGGGACAGCGTATACCGGGGTGGCTGCGCGCAGCGTTTGTTGCCGGGATGCTGGCGCTGGCGGCCCTGCTGGCCTGGTACGCCCCTGTCCAGTACCAGCTGCGCTTCCAGCTGGAGGATATCGCCCTGAGCCTGGACACCAGCCGTCAGCGCGAGGCCAAGCAGCAGTACGAGTACGACGCTGCGGCCCAGGCGCTGCCCCAGGCCCGGGCGGAGCTGGAGGAAACCCTTCCCCTGACCCAGGCCGCCCAGGCCCGCGAGCAGGCGCTGCGGGACGAGCGCAAGGCGCTGCGCACCCAATCCGCCGACCTGGCGGATCAGCTGGAGCAGGCCCAGGCCAACGTGGACGCCCTGCAGGCCCAGGCCGACGCGCTCCGGGAGGACAC
>JAXEEE010000026.1:0-27637 GCA_034104265.1 Eubacteriales bacterium
GCGCCCGGGCTGCCGCGACATCCCTGCGCAGGGGCTAACGCCGCCCCTGCACCCGCGCAAGGGGTTTCACCCCTTGACCCGTTTCCGCTGGCGCGTTCACGTGGAGTTGGCTCAACCTGCCGTTTCCATCGCGGGATGCAGGGCATCCCGCCCGGAAACTCCGGTTTCTTCTGTTCCTTTTCCCTGTGCTTTTCTGTTGCGCCCGGGCTGCCGCGACATCCCTGCGCAGGGGCTAACGCCGCCCCTGCACCCGCGCAAGGGGTTTCACCCCTTGACCCGTTTCCGCTGGCGCGTTCCCTTGGGGTTACTCCCAGAAGCACAGCTGGAAGCAGGGGTAGGAGGTTGTCTTTTCCTCGGAGGTGACCTCATAGGAGCCGATGCACTGGGCGTAAAGCTTCTGCTGGTCGCCCACCTGGAAGGGCGGCTCCTCATCGGCAATGACCACAACGATGTTCTTGTAGCTGTCCTTGGTCTTGGTCATGGCCATGAAGATGATCCACTCGTCGCCGGAGGGAACGATCTCCGTGGCGTAGAGGGTGTAGACCATGTAGCGGCCGGTGTAGCCGGTGAGCTTGCTGGTGAGGGTGGAGTAGGCAGGCTTCACCGCCGCGTCACGGATCTGCTGCTGCTTTTGACCCTCGGTGAGGGTGCGGTTGGCGTTCAGGACGAAGCGGCGGGTGCCCATGCCCTTCTTGGAGAACACCAGGGTAATCTCATAGTCGCCCTCGGCAGAGGTGTCCACGGAGAAGGAGAACTTGCCGCTGTTGTTGGTGGTCACCTGTTTGTCATAGTTGACTGCGCCCTCGATGATGCACTGCACGGTCACGTTCTTGATGGTGGTGCCGGAGATAACGGTCTTGTCGGCGGACAGGGCGGCGACGGAGGAGGTATCGGTCAGGCTCAGGCCGCTGCTCTCGTCCAGATTCACGGGCAGGAGCGTCTTCTGGTAGGTGGTGGTGTCAAAGACGATCTCCTCGGTGACCACGTCGCCGTTTTCCACGGTGAGGGTCATCAGCCATACGCCTTCCTCAGGCAGGGTGACAGGGATGGAGAAAGCGCCCTTGTTGCTGGCGGTGGTTTCATAAATGATGGGATCGGGGGAGGACATGCGCATCACCACACCGATGATGTGCAGCCCCGCATCGCAGGTGCCCTTGACGGTGAAAGAGCCGGTGTTGGTCTCCGCCGGTGGCTTGCTGGTGAACTGCAGCTTGGACACGGCGGTCGCAGGCTTGGTCAGCACCTGGGTGAAGTACCAGGTCTTCATCACATTGCTCAGAGCAGTGCTGTCGGCAGCCTTCAGGCTCCGGCCGAACACCTGGTAATCCACGGTGATGGTGTAGCCGTTGCGGATGGTGCGGCGGGCGTAGCCGCGGATGGTTTCCCCATCAAGCTCCCGCTTGTACTTCAGCACCAGGAAGCGGCCGTACTGGGTGGTCTTCTTCCACTCGGCGGACTGATAGGTCCAGCCGTCGCTGCGGGTGTTCTTCAGGTGGCTGGTGCGGTAGGAGGAGCGCATCTGCGTGGTCTGGGCGTCCACGTCAAAGTACTGCAGGGCTTCCTCATCCTGCACGGCGGTGATCTCCAGGCAAACGTCGCCGTCGCTGTTCCAGGCCTGGAGCAGCACGCCGCGCTCCGTCCAGTCCTCCAGCAGCGCTTCCTTGGTGGTGCCCATGCCGGACACCCACTCCGGGTGCAGATCCAGGTTGTCGGGCGTGAGCAGAATGTACGCGTCAGGAATATCCACAGTCGCGCAGATGCTGTCCAGCGCGACGGTTTCGGCGCAGGCCGTGGTCATCAGCAGCATACACAGGGCTGCCGTGAGGAGGAAAAACAGCTTTCGCATGGTGGTCACCAGCCTTTTCCAGAGGTGTGATTGCACAGGGGCATAGCTGCCCATTGCATTATACCACACACTCAGCGGCGGTGCAAGAAAGTTGTAACAAATGCACCGCCATCTCCCGGAAAGGCCTGTCCCACCCGGAAAGCAGCGCAGGCTCTGCTGCGCTGCCAGGTAGGCTCACCGTCCCTTGCCCCTGCGGGCCAGCAGCTTCAATAGCCCGCCCAGCGCCCTGGGAGCCTTGACGCACACCATGCGCACGCTCATGCCTTCACCTCCCTGCCATTGCATCGTCACAGCCTATCCCCGGGACAGGTGGATCAGCGCGCAGCCTGCGGCAATCAGCAGAATGCCCGCCAGCGCGGCCCAGGCCCACCCCGGAATGCACAGGAACATCAGCAGCAGCCCCGCCGCCAGCAGGATGATGCCCACCGCCGCCAGCGGCTGCAGGGAGCGGCTGCGGTGCGGCCTCCGGTTACGACAATCGCACATGGTCATCCCCTCGTTTCACTCCCAGCCTATGCGGGGAAGGGCGTACAGTGACCGAGCGTGGAAAATTTTCCGTGTACGCGGATGGATAGGCGGCCCGGAGACGGGCATACTAAGCGTACACAGGCGAGGGGGAGGCGAACAGCATGAACAGGAGCGCGGCCATCCGGGGCTGGAAGCCGGAGCAGCCGAAGCGGAGGCGCGGGCTGATCCGGGCTGCGGCGGTGTGCGCGGCGGCCATGGCAGCACTGTGCCTGCTGGCCCTGCGCCCGCAGGAGGACATATCCCTGCAGCAGGCCATGGCGGCGGAGGAGCCGGCGGCGCAGCTGGCCCTGCCGGAGAACGTGATCACCGCCCTGCCTGCGGGGGAAACCAAGCGGCTGACGGTGACCACCCAGCGGCTCCTGCAGGGGCGGATGCTGCTGGTGGATGAGGAGCACCCCATCCCAGAGGGGGTTGAGCTGGAGGACGTATTCGGCGTGCTGACCTACGCCCGGGGCCGCGTTGCCTGCCGGGATCAGCAGGCCGCCCTGGGCCGGGAGACTCTTGCCGCCCTGGAGGACATGTGCGTCCATGCCCGCAACAGCGGCATGAGCTTCATTACCGTGTTTGCCGGGTGCCGCAGCCGGGAGCAGCAGCGACTGCTGCTGCTGGAGAAGATCGACGACCTGAGCCGTACCATGACCATGGAGGAGGCGGTGGCGGAGGCGAAGCGGTTCGCGCCGCCGCCGGGGTGCTCGGAGCATCAGCTGACCCGGTCGGTGGACATCCGCATCTGCCTGGGGTGGAACCTGCCGCCCCGCGCCGAGCCCCTGACGGATTCCCCCCAGGGGGCGTGGGTGGTGGCGCATGCCTGGAAGTACGGGTTCATCCAGCGGTGGCCGGACGCCGATCCTGCCGTGGACGATCACCGGCCCTACTGCTTCCGCTACGTGGGCAAGACCCACGCGCTGCTGATGCACGCGCTGGGCATGACCATGGAGGAATACCTCTCGCTGCTGCGGGACAAGGGCGCCGTCACCCTGCTGGACGAAAACGGCGCTCCCCTGGCCACGGCCATGTGCGCCGAGGCAGGGGAGCGCCATACAGTCTTTGAAGCGCCAGCGGATGTGGAGCTGGACGACGCCAGCCTGGACAACACCGGCTGGGCGGTGATCTGCTTCACCTATCCGTCCAGGGGGTGATGGCCGAAGGGGAAAATCACCCGGCGCACCCGGCCCACCAGCATGCTGCGGGGGAGCGGGCCGATGCGGCGGCTGTCGTTGGAGCTGTCCCGGTTGTCCCCCAGGACGAAGTACTCATCCTCGCCCAGGGTGCGGGCGGGCATCTGGCGGCGGAAGCGGCAGCGGGCAGGATCCAGGTAGGGCTCCTGCAGGGGTTCGCCATCGATGTGCACCACGCCTCCGATGATCTCGATGGTTTCCCCGGGCAGGCCGATCACCCGCTTGACGAAGGATTGGCGGATCAGCTTCCACCGGTCCATGTACCGCCCGGGATAGTGGCAGATGACCACGTCCCCACGCCGGGGACTGCCCAGGCGGTAATCCAGCCGGCTGACCAGCAGCCACTGGCCCGTGCGCAGGGTGGGCTGCATACTGCTGCCCTTGACCCGCGCGATCTCCACCACCGTCAGGCGCAGGATAACGGCCAGCGCCAGTATCGCCAGGAAAAGCATCACATCCCCGATCATGGGCGCCGTCCTTTCTTCCGCCGTGGGTGCGTCAGCCCTGCTGCGCGGGGTCAGGCCCCTGGGAGAGCACCTTCTTGCGCCGCTTGAGGAAGGTTTCCCTGTCCATCATGACAATGCGTCCGCAGCCGGAGCAGCGGATCTTGATGTCCGCGCCGGTGCGGATGACCGTCCATTCGCTGGAGCCGCAGGGGTGCTGCTTGCGGGTGAGCACCACGTCGCCCAGCCGGATTTCCTGGGCCGTATCCATGTGCGATCACATCCTTCTCTTGGGTAAGAATCGTCAGGAATGATTATACATGCTTTCCGCCCGGCTTGCAAGGCGAAGGGCGGCGGCATTTTTCCCGTGCGTTGCATTTTCCTCCCCGGACTGCTATAATAGGGGCACGGATGATATGGGAGGCGGTCTTGGTGGTGCGGGCGACGGATCCGGTGGGCGTGTTCGACAGCGGCGTGGGGGGCATCAGCGTGCTGGCGGAAATGCGCCGGGTGCTGCCGAATGAGGACTTCCTCTTTTATGGCGATACGGCCCATGCGCCCTACGGCACCAAGCGGCCCGAGGAAGTGCTGGGCTTTGTCCGGGGGGTGATGGCCCACCTGGAGAACCGCGGCGTGAAGGCGGTGGTCATCGCCTGCAACACGGCCACCAGCGTGGCGGCGGAGGAGCTTCGCCGCACCTGCCTGATGCCCATCATCGGCATGGAGCCCGCCCTGAAGCCTGCCCACGAGCTGCGCCACGGCGGGCAGATTCTGGTGCTGGCAACGCCTATGACCCTGCGGCTGCCCAAATTCCAGCGGCTGATGGAGCGCTACGGCGAGGGTGTGGAGCCGCTGCCCTGCCCGGGGCTGATGGATCTGGTGGAGCAGGAGGATTTCGTCCAGGCCCGGCGGTACCTGCAGGAGCATTTCGCGCCCTTCGACATGGCGCGAGTGGACGCGGTGGTGCTGGGCTGCACGCACTATTCCTTCCTGCGGCCGGTGCTCAGGGAGCTTCTGCCCGAAAATGTGCCCGTGCTGGACGGCAACCAGGGCACGGCACGGCAGCTGGCGCGGGTGCTGGCGGCGCGGGGACTGCTGAACCCCGGCGGCGCGGGCAGCATCACCCTGGAGACCAGCGGCGACCCGGCGGTGGCCATTCCCGTGATGGAGCGGCTGCTGGCCCGGGCATGAGCAATGTGGAATCAATCAGGCGGAGGGTCGGGCGGCCCGCCGCCTTTTCTGATGGGAAAAAGACCGTGAACGGGGCTTGAACGGGCAAAAAAGTTTATTGATTTTTGACAAAGATAGATTTTCTGGGAAATTAACTCTTTTCTTTTGGCAACAACCATGATACAATGATACCATCGTGTGAAAAGTGTCTGTGCGTTCACGTTTTATCGGAGCTGTTCCATATTCCCCGCGCAGGCGTATTCATCAAAAATCAAGTTCAACAGGAGGAGTGTACCATGGCTGAATACATCACGACCAATATCAGGAACATCGCCCTCATGGGACATGGCGGCGAAGGCAAAACCACCTTGACGGAGGCTATGCTGTTCGCCGCGGGCATTATTGACCGCCAGGGCAAGGTCGAGGATGGTACCACGGTGACCGACTTCGAGCCCGAAGAGAACAAGCGCAAGTGCTCCATCAGCGCCGCCTGCGCGCCCATTGACTGGAACGACAAGATGCTCAACATTATCGACGTTCCCGGCTATTTCGACTTCGTGGGCGAAATGGTGGGCCCCCTGCGCGTGGTGGAGACGGCCTGCATCGTCGTCAGCGGCGTGACCGGCATCAGCGTGGGCGCCGAGAAGGCCTTCACCCATGCGGTGAAGCAGGGCGTGGGCCGTATGTACGTCATCAACCAGATGGACCGCGAGCATGCCAGCTTTGACAAGGTCATCCAGCAGCTGCGCGAGCGTCACGGCAGCTGCGTGGTGCCTGTGCTGATGCCCATCGGCGAGGGCGACAGCTTCCGCGGCGTGGTGAACGTCCTGGAGAAGAAGGCCTATGAGGGCGCCTACAAGAAGAGCGTGGAAGTCCCCATGCCCGAAAACATGAAGGACAAGGTGGACAGGGCCTTCGAGTACCTGGCCGAGCAGGCCGCCGCTGCGGATGACGATCTGATGATGAAGTACCTGGAGGAAGGCGAGCTGAATTATGAAGAGATTCTGCTGGGCTTCCGCAAGGGCATGAAGGATGGCAGCATCGTGCCTGTGTGCGCCTGCTCCGCGCTGACCGGCGTGGGCATCGCCCGCACCATGGACCTGATGGCCAAGTACCTGCCCTCTCCCGCCCATGACGGCATCGAGCATGTGGGCTTCAACCCCCGCAACGGCGAATCCCAGGTGCGCGTGTGCAAGGACGAGCAGCCCTTCTCCGCCTTCGTGTACAAGACCATTGCCGACCCCTTCGTGGGCAAGCTGTCGCTGTTCCGCATCTTCTCCGGCAAGCTGACCAGCCAGACCATCCTCTACAACGTCAACAAGGACAAGACCGAAAAGACCGCCGGTATCTACATCCTGCGCGGCAAGAAGCAGATCGCCAAGCAGGTGCTCCACGCCGGCGACCTGGGCGCCCTGTCCAAGCTGCAGTATACCGCCACCGGCGATACCCTGGCTGACTACAACAACCCCATCCAGTATCCCGGCCTGGCCTTCCAGCCCCCGTGCATCAGCAAGGCTGTGTACGCCGCCAAGCAGGGCGAGGAGGACAAGGTGTTCTCCGGCCTGAACCGCCTGATGGTAGAAGATCCCTCCATCACCCTGGAGAAGAACCCCGATACCTTTGAGACCCTGCTGTCCGGCCAGGGCGAAATGCACCTGGACGTGATCCGCAACAAGCTGGCTGCCAAGTTCGGCGCCAACGCCGTGCTGCAGGATCCCAAGATCCCCTACCGTGAGACCATCCGCAAGTCCGTCAAGGTGCAGGGCCGCCACAAGAAGCAGTCCGGCGGTCATGGCCAGTTCGGCGATGTGTGGATCGAGTTCAGCCCCATCGTGGACAGCGACGAGGAATTCGAATTCGTGGACGCTGTGGTGGGCGGCGTGGTGCCGCGCAACTTCATTCCTTCCGTGGAGAAGGGCCTGCGGGACAACATCAAGAAGGGCGTCCTGGCTGGCTATCCCATGGTGGGCCTGCGCGCCAAGCTGTATGACGGCTCCTACCATCCGGTGGACTCCTCCGAAATGGCCTTCAAGACCGCTGCCCGCATTGCCTACAAGAAGGGCTGCGCCGAGGCCAGCCCCGTGCTGCTGGAGCCCATTATGCACGTGGACATCATCGTGCCTGACGAGTACATGGGCGACATCATGGGCGACATGAACAAGCGCCGCGGCCGCATCATCGGCATGAACCAGACCGACGGCCAGCAGCGTGTTGAGGCGGAAGCGCCCATGGCTGAAATGTTCAAGTACGCCACCGACCTGCGCTCCATGACCCAGGCCCGCGGCTCCTTCTCCATGCGGTTTGAGCGCTACGAGGAAGTGCCCGCCGTCGTGGCCCAGAAGATCATCGCCGCCGCCGTCAAGGACGAGGACGAGGACGAATAATCTGCACTTACCCCTGTACGGGTGAAAATGGGTCGATGCGTATCGACCGTATCCGGAGCTTCCCGGCAGTGCCCGGGACTCCCACGCGCCGCGACGATCTGGCGGCAGACATGACAACTGAATAGCAGAAAGCCGGAGGTTCGCAAGAACCTCCGGCTTTCTCATGGGCTGCGGGAGCCCTCAGGGGAGCATCAGGCGTTCTTTTGCCGTTCCTCCAGCTCCCGCACGCGCTTCTCCAGCAGGGCGATGGTCTGGGTCAGGCTGCGATTGCGCTCGTTCTCCCGGGAGACAATGCAGGTCAGGTAGAACATCATCACCAGCGAGAAGAACGCGAAGGCCACCAGCACAAAGTTCAGTGGAATATCAATGCCCGCCAGCCGGGCCAGGAAAGCCACGGCCTCCGGGAACAGGGCGAAGATCATCAGCAGCACGGCCAGCGCCAGCCACAGCAGGGAATAGGACAGGTTCAGCCGGCGACGGTGGATCATCCGGACGGCCACAACCATCCCCAGGGCAACAATGACGATCAGCAGAATGCGCAGACGGTCAGGCATGGCGCTTCAACTCCTTTCGGCTGCTCAGGCGAAGTCCTGCCAGCACAATGGCCAGGGAAACCTTCACCATGTAGAAGACGGACTTCAGTGCGCGGATGGAACTGACCCCGCCCTGGCGCTCGTTCATGAGCACGGGAACCTCCCGGACGCGATAGCCGGATACCGTCGCGGTGACAATGGCTTCCGGCTCGGGGTAATCCTGGGCATAATGCTCGGCAAAGAGAGCGATCAGATCCCTGCCACAGGCGCGGAAGCCGCTGGTCACATCCTGAAGGGTCTGACCGGTGACCAGGCGGATCAGGGCGGAGAGCATATTGATGCCGGCCCGCCGCAGTGCGGAGGACTGAAAGCCCTTGTCCTCGCCCTCCCGGGGGATAAAGCGGCTGCCGATGGTCATATCGGCCGCCCCGTCAAGGATGGGCTGGATCAGCGGGCGCAGATACGCGGCCTGATGCTGGCCATCGCCGTCGAACTGGACAGCGATGTCATAATCATGGGCGAGGGCGTAGCGGTAGCCGGTCTGCACGCCGCCGCCGATGCCCAGGTTCAGCGGAAGATCCAGATAGGGGATACCATGCTCCTGGAGGATGGCGCGGGTGCGATCCCGGGAGCAGTCGTTTACGACGATGCAGTCCGCATCCGGGCAATGGGCGCGAAGATCCGCCACGGTGCCGAGAATGGCGGCCTCCTCATTATAGGCGGGAATGATGACCAGGACCTTTGGCACGGCAAACGCCTCCGTCTGTCAGAATAACCGTATTGTAGCACATTTTCGGCACCTGGGCAACCTGTGTTGCCGTAAGCGGCGGATTGTGATACAATCAGTGCATCATGGAAAAGGAGGCGACGGCACGGATGGACAAAGGGCTGTCCCTGCGGCGGAACGTTGTGTACAATTCCGTTGGCTCGCTGACATACCTGGCCTGCCAGTGGCTGATCAACGTGCTGGTGGTACGCCTGGGCTCCTATGCGGACGGAGGCATGCTGTCCCTGGCAGTGACAGTGACCAACGTGTTCTATGTGCTGGCGACCTTTTCGCTGCGGGTGTACCAGGCCTCGGACGTGACGGGCCGATTCAGTGCGTCGCGCTATATCTCCACCCGGGTGATGACAGCCCTGGCGGGCATGGGGGCGTGCATGCTCTTTGCCGCCGCCAACGTTCAGTACAGCCTGGCGCAGAAGGCCTGCATTGTGCTGTACATGCTCTTCAAGCTGACGGAGGCTCTGGTGGATTCCTTCGCCGCGGAGCAGCAGAAGGCCATGCGCATGGATTATATCTTCCGCTCCTTCCTGATGCGCTCGGTCACGAGCCTGGGCAGCTTTGTCCTGGGGATGACGCTGTGGCACAGCCTGCCCCTGGCGCTGCTGCTGATGGCCGTGACCACCATGCCGGTGGTGATCCTCTACGACGGGCGGATTGTCCGGCGGATGACGGGCTTCCGCCTTCGCCTGATGCCCTCAGAGGCTCTGCCGCTGCTCAGGGCGGCCTGGCCCATGATGGTCAACAGCGCCATGATGACCCTGCTGGCCTCCATCCCCCGCTACATGCTGGAATACAGCCACGGCCAGGAAATCATGGGGATCTACGCTGCCATCGCCACCCCGGCGGTGATCGTCCAGGCGGGATGCAGCTTTGTGTACAGCCCGCTGGTGGCGCCCCTGTCGGAAAAGTACGCCCGGGGGGACAAAGCGGGCTTCCGCAGGACAACGGCCCGTGCGCTGGCGGCGGTGCTGATCCTGTTCCTGGCGGTGGTGGCGGGGGCTGCGCTGCTGGGACGGTGGGGCCTGAACCTGCTGTTCGGGGAGAGTATCCTGCCCTACGCCTGGCTGCTGATTCCCGCGCTGCTGACCAGCCTGTGCTCGGCGCTTCTGTACTTCTTCGAGGTGCCGCTGACCATCATGGGGAGGCTGAAGCACATGACGGCGGTGCACGCCTGCGCGGTGGCGCTGTCCCTGGCGCTGTCGGCGGTGATGATTCCTCGCCTGGGCATGAACGGCGTGAACTTGGTGATCTGCCTGACCGCCGGCGGCGACGCCCTGGCCATGCTGCTGATGGCGGCGTGGTTCTCCCGGGCGGGAAAGTCCGGATCAGGCAGTGAAGGGTGAGCGGCACGGCTGCACAACAGAGAAACCTCCTCAGGATGTGGATCCTGCGGAGGTTTTTTGCAGCCTGATAAACCATGATGCAACGGTTTATGCTTTGTAGCGGGTGTATATCCGATTGTACACCTTCACAAGCACCGGTAAACCGATGATGAAATCGCATGCAAGCAGAGCCAGCGCAGCGGCACTGCTGAACATACCGAGAAAAGCCGATAGCCAGAGCGGTAGGGAGAATACGATCCACATCCGGCCGTTGGCGTGGTTGTAGGCGGTAATATCCGTGATTTCTGATGCATCCACGGACGAACCCGACCAGAACCACATGGGCTCCTTCCGATGCCATGCATAGATGCCTATGGCAGTGAATACCGTGCTGCACGGCGCCATGATGCCAAGCCAAACGATATAGTCCATATCCGCGCTTCCTCTGTTTGCATGGATTGGTCAGGGAAACAGGTTATCCCTTGCATGAAGGATATGAAGCGCCCGAACCATGTCAGCCGATGTCCGGGCGCTGTTGCACAGCGCTCTTACGCGTTCCTGACGATGGTCTCCAGCACATCCACCATCTTCTCCATGGCCTGGACGGAGATGATCTCCTTCCGGCCGTGAAAGTTGTAGCCGCCGGTGGACAGGTTGGGGCAGGGGAGTCCCTCGTAGGACAGGCGCGCGCCGTCGGTGCCGCCGCGGATGGGCTGAACAATGGGTGAGACGCCGCACTGGAGGAAGGCAGCCTTGGCCTTGTCCACAATGTCCATATGGGGTTCCAGAACCTCGCGCATGTTGCGGTAGCTGTCCCGCAGTTCCAGCTCCACCGTGCCCTCACCGTACTTCTGGTTCAGGTAGTCGGTGATGCGGCGGCAGGTTTCCTTCCGCTGCTCGTAGATATCGCTGCTGTGGTCGCGGATGATGTAGACGAGGGTGGCCTTCTCCTCATCGCCCTCCATGTGCATCAGGTGGTAGAAGCCCTCGTAGCCCTCGGTGTGGGCGGGGGTCTCCCAGGCAGGGAGCAGGCTGTTCCACTCCATGGCGATAAGGCTGGCATTCTTCATCTGGTTCTTGGCGGAGCCGGGATGAATGTTCACCCCATGGACGGTCACGCGGCAGGCCGCGCCGTTGAAGTTCTCATACTCCAGTTCGCCCAGCGCGCCGCCGTCCACCGTGTAGGCGTACTCCGCACCGAAGCCGGGAATGTCGAACAGATCCGCGCCACGGCCGATTTCCTCGTCCGGCGTGAAGCCGATGCACACCGTGCAGTGCTCCGGCGCGTCGGGGGCGGTGAGCCGCGCCGCCAGGGTCATGATTTCCGCCACGCCGGCCTTGTCGTCCGCGCCCAGCACGCTGTCGCCGCCGGTGACGATCACATCCTGGCCCTTCAGGGAGGGCAGGAAGTCAAAGCCGTCGATAACCACGCCGTTTTTCAGCGTGATGGGCTGCCCGTCGTAGTTTTCGATCACCTGGGGATGGGTGGGGCCCAGCACGCCGTCGGAGGTGTCCATGTGGGCGATAAGGCCCACCCGGGCGGGATGATCGCCCTTGGCGGGAATGGTGCCATAGACGTAGCAGTGCTCGTCCACCCGGGCGTCAGCGATGCCCAGGGCCTTCATTTCGTCTACCAGCATACGGGCCAGCGTCCACTGGTTCGGGCTGGAGGGGCAGGTCTCGCAGGATTCCACGGAGGTGGTCTCCACCTGAATGTAGCGCAGGAAACGATCCTTCACGGTCATGGTTATCTCTCCTTATACCAATAATGAAAGCATTACGTTACAGCCGCTCCAGCAGCGGCTCCAGCTCCCTGAGGGAAGGCAGCACCGCATCGGTACAGGGCGCGATTTCCTCGCACCAGGGCAGAATGTCGGGGATCATCACGCTGTACATGCCCGCCGCCCGCACCGCACGGACGCCGTTGTAGGAGTCCTCCACACCGGCGCATTCCGCGGGATCAAGCCCCAGCAGCTCTGCGCCGCGCAGGTAAATGTCCGGCGCAGGCTTGCTGCTGGCAATCATCTCCCCCGTGATCACCTGATCGAAGGCGCGCTCCCACCCGGCGATGCGCAGGTACTCCGCCACCACCTCCGCCGCGTTGGAGGTGCACAGGGCCAGGCGGATCCCCCGCTGACGCAGATGCTGCAATACCTCCCGGGCATGGGGCTTGAAGGGCAGGCCCTCCCGGCGAATGTGCGCCAGCATCAGCTCGCACCAGTCCTGAATGAACCTGTCCGGGTCGATTTTCCCGGGAAAGGAGGCGCGCAGGCTTTCCTTGGTGGAGGCCATGTTGGTCCCTAACAGCGCCTTCCACTGGGCGTCGGTCAGCTGGCAGCCCTGCAGGGCTGCGGCCTCCCGCATGACCACCCCGCCCAGCGTCTCCGTGTCCAGCAGCACGCCGTCCATGTCAAAGCATACGCCGCGAATCACAGCCTGCTCCTTTCCAGCGCGGCCAGGGCGGCCTGAATGCCGTCCACCGCCGCCGATACAATACCCCCCGCATAACCCGCGCCCTCGCCCACGGGGAACAGGCCGTCCAGCCGGTCAGCCATCATGGTGGAGGCTCTGGGCAGCCGCACGGGGGAGGAGGAACGGGTTTCCACGCCGGTGAGCACCGCGTCCGGATGGGCGAAGCCCCGCAGCTGCCGATCCATCTGCCGGATGCCCAGCTTCATGTCCTCAATGATGAAGGCGGGCAGCACGTCCCGCAGATCAGCGGGGGTCACGCCGGGGAGATAGGTGGGCTGCACGTCCCCCAAATGGGTGGTGGCCCGGCTGGCCAGGAAGTCTTCCACCCGCTGCACCGGGGCCCTGAAGCCCCCTCCGCCCGCCCGGTAGGCCGCTTGCTCCAGACTCCGCTGCCACACAAAGCCCGCCAGGGGATGGTCGTCGCCGAAGTCCTCCGGGCGCACGCCCACCAGCAGGGCCGCGTTGGCGTTGCGGCCGTCCCGGGCGTGGTAGCTCATGCCGTTGACGCACAGGCCTCCCGGCTGGGACGCGGCGGCGATGACCTCACCCCCCGGGCACATGCAGAAGGTGTACACCCCGCGCCCGTCCGGGGTGCGCACAGCCAGCTTGTAGGGCGCGGCCCCCAGGACAGGATGCCCGGCGGCGGGGCCGTACTGGCTGCGGTCGATCAGGCTTTGCGGATGCTCAATGCGCACGCCCATGGCGAAGGGCTTCTGCACCATGGTCACGCCCTGGCGGAACAGGGTCTGCATGGTGTCCCGGGCGCTGTGGCCAATGGCCAGCAGCACGCAGTCGCAGAGCAGCTCCTGCTCCTGGCCGCCCTGCTGGATGGTCGCGCCCTCCACATGCTCTCCGCGGAGAATCAGCCCCGTCAGCCGGGTGCTGAAGCGCACCGTGCCGCCCAGGGCGATGATCTCCTCCCGCATGGACTTCACCACGCCCTTGAGCCGGTCGGTGCCAATGTGGGGCTTGGCGGAATACAGGATGTCCTCCGGTGCGCCGTGCTGCACGAAGGTCTCCAGCACCGTGCGGATCAGCGGGGACTTGGTGCCCGTGGTCAGCTTGCCGTCGGAGAAGGCCCCTGCGCCGCCCTCGCCGAACTGCACGTTGCTCTCCGGGTCGAGGGCGCCCTCCCGCTGCATGGCGGATACGTCCCGGGTACGCTCGTCCACGGCCTTGCCCCGCTCGATGAGGATGGGCCTTGCCCCGGCCCGAGCCAGCATCAGCGCGGCAAACAGGCCCGCAGGCCCCGCGCCTACCACCAACGGCGGACGGTCAAAGCCGGGCTCGGGCAACGTAAGGGGCTTGCGGGGCGCAACATGCTCGGCGATGCCGGGCTTCACGCGGCGCAGCACCTCCGCTTCATCCTTCACGTCCGCGTCCACTGTCAGGACAAAGTGCACATCGCCCTTGTCGCGGGCGTCCACGGACTGCTTCACCAGCGTGACGGCGTTCAGCCTGGCTGCGGGCAGCTTCAGCCGGCGCAGCACCAGCCGGGTCAGATCCTCCGGGGTGTAGTCAAGGGGTAGGGACAGGTTGCCAAGTCGCAGCATGGGAGGCTCCTTATGCGCAGAATGGGGTCGGTTACATCATCTGCCCGGGCATGACGGGCATACCGTGGCCCGGCAGAATCGTGTAGCCCTTGCCGTCCAGCCGGCGGCGCAGGGTGTCCAGGAGGATGTGCGCCTTGCGGCTGTCCTCGTTGACGGAGTTCATCAGGTAGGGCGCGATGCGGTTGAAGGCCCGCTGGGGCTCGGTGTAGCCGTGAATGTTGATGTAATCATCGCCGGTGATGGCCACCCGGTGCATGTCGTCGATGAGGACGGTCTCGCCGGGGGTATGGCCGCCGTAGCCCTGGTACACGTCGAAGAACAGGTCGGCAAAGCGGAACTCGCCAATCTTGCTGAAGGGCTCCCGGTCGTCGCAGGGCAGGCTGTCCAGGACGCGCAGCTGGCTCTGCATGGGCGGGCGGTATTCGCAGATGATCTTGCTCAGACGGTAGTAGGGGAGGGTGTCCCGGTTCTTCTCCCGGGCGCAGGGGAGACCGGCGGCTTCATCGGCAAAGCAGTCAGCGGTGCGCTGGCTGACGTGGATCACCCCGAACTGGCTGGCCAGGCCGCTGTGGTCGTTGTCGGAGTGGGTGAGGAGCATCTCCTTCTCCCGGCTGTCGAAGTCGGGGTAGATTTCCCGCAGACGGCGCAGGGTGAAGCGCTGATAGCAGTGGAAGCCGCTGTCCACCACCAGGAGCCTGCCGGTGGAGAGATCCTCCAGGACGGTGATGTTGCTGCCGCAGGGAGGCTCCAGCACGGTGCAGCGCACCAGCGGGGACAGGTTCAGCTGGGTCGTGCGGCACAGGTACGCGTCGCCGCCGTGCTCCGCCACGAAATGTGCGAAGCGGCTGATGTACTCGAAGGTTTTCGCGGGCAGCTCGTTGCGCTCGTCCAGCTGCTGCATGACCAGGTTGGTGTAGTACAGGAAGCTGTTGGTCTGCTCCTGAGTCAGGCAGAGGAGGCGGCGCATCTCCCCGGCGAAGGTCAGGTAGAAGACCGTGTTGTCCAGGGCCTTCTCCCCCGCGTCGTACTGCAGGATGCGCACCGGGCACAGCCGGGACAGCTCCGTGAGCAGCGTCTCCACCACGCCGGGGGCCTCGATGTACAGCCCCATCTTGAAGTACTGCTTGCCCGAGCCGTTCTGCTGGGTGCTCATGTAGCTGATGTTGATGCTGTAGCGGCTGAGCACCTCCAGCACGGGAATCAGCGTGCCGGGGCGATCCGCCAGCTCGCACTCCATCAGCACCACCTTGGCGTGGGCCACGGCCTTGGCCAGGAAGCCCGCCTCCGTCAGCTCCCGCTCGATTTGCTGCTGGGCGTCGTCGCCGGCCTCCACGTCCACGAACAGGGCGTGCACGTCCACGGCCTTGTTGTAGCTGGCGCGGGTGATGTTCCCCCCGTGGCGCAGGATGATCCTGCTGGCCTGCAGGAACGCCCCGGACTTGTCCGGCATGGTGGTCATATAGCTTTTCTTCATGTGTGATTACTCCTCGTGCCAGCGGATGTCCTCCGGCCGGATAAAGGCTGCCTCCGGGTAATGCACCTTTGTCAGCTCCAGCCCGTGGGGCGGGGCGGTCACACCCAGGGCCAGCCGGTCGCCGGTCTCATAGGCCCGCAGGAAGGCGTCCTCTCCGCGGCGGCCGTGGCCGATCTCAATCAGCGTCCCCACGATGATCCGCACCATGTTGTACAGGAAGGCATCCCCCTCCAGGATGAAAGTGATTTCGTCCCCCGCGCGGGTCAAGGACACGCTGCGCATGGTGCGCACAGTGGTCTTCGCCGTGCCGCCGGAGGCCTGGAACGCCGCGAAATCATGCTGCCCCAGCAGCGTCTGAGCGGCCCGCTCCATGGGCGCAATGTCGAGGGGCACCGGCACGTGCAGGTGCGTGTTGCGGCGCAGGGCGCTGCCGTGGCGGCTGTTGATGATGCGGTAGGTGTAGGTCTTGCCCCCGGTCATGAACCGGGCGTGGAAGTCCGGCGGCACCTCACGCCCCGTGTGGACGCGGATGTCCCGGGGCAGCATGGTGTTCAGCACAAAGGGATACTTGTGGGGCGGAATGGCGGAGTGGGTATCGAAGTGGCAGGCCTGGCCCAGGGCGTGGACGCCAGCGTCCGTGCGGCTGGCGCCGGTAATGGCGATCTTCTCCCCGCAGGCGCAGGTGAGGGTCTCCTCCAGCACCTGCTGCACCGCCAGGCCGTTGTACTGCCGCTGCCAGCCGCTGTAGGCCGTGCCGTCGTACTCCACCGTCAGCAGCATCCGCCGGAGAGGTCTGTGCTCACTCACAGCAGCCGTCCCTCCAGCACAATCAGCAGGATCAGCACGCCCACCGCCATAAGGGCCAGGTAATCGTTGCGGGTGATGCGCAGCACACGCAGCCGCGTGCGGTTTTCCCCGCCGTGGTAGCACCGGGCCTCCATGGCCATGGCCAGATCCCCCGCCCGCCGGAACGCGCTGACGAACAGCGGCACCAGCAGCGGAATCATGGCCTTGGCCCGGGCCATCAGGTTGCCGGACTCAAAGTCCGCACCCCGGGCCATCTGCGCCTTCATGATCTTGTCGGCCTCCTCCAGCAGGGTGGGGATAAACCGCAGGGCGATGGTCATCATCATGGCCAGCTCATGGGCGGGGAAGTGAAAGCGCTTGAAGGGGGAGAGCAGCAGCTCAATGCCGTCGGCCAGGGTGACGGGGGAGGTGGTCAGTGTCAGCAGGGACGTGCCCAGCACCAGGAAGCCCAGGCGCAGCGTGTAATGCACGGCAGTGGACAGGCCCTCCGCCGTCAGGGTGATGAAGCTCCAGTGGAACAGGACTGTCTCGCCGCTGTTGAAAAACAGGTTCAGCACGAAGGTCAGGATCAGAATCAGCCGCAGAGGCTTAAGGCCCTTCATCAGCAGTTTGAAGGGCACGTTGGCCATCCGGGCGGTCAGGTACACAAAGCCCAGCACAATGGCGTATCCCACCAGGGAATGCACCATGAACACCGCCACGATCATCAGGATCGTGAGGATAATTTTCATGCGCGGGTCCAGCCGGTGGACGAAGCTGTCCACGGGATAATACTGGCCCATGGTGATGTTTTTCATCATGCCTGGGGCGCCTCCTTCCACAGGGCGAGCAGCGCATCCCGCAGCTCATCGGGGGTGTAGAGATCCTCGGGCAGGGGCAGTCCCCTGGCCCGGAGCTTCCCGCACAGCTGCGCCGCCTCCGGCACGCCCAGGCCGATGCGCTCCATCATCTCCCGCTGGCGGAAGATCTCCCGGGGCGTGCCGGTAGCCACCAGCTGCCCACGGCTCATGACCACCAGGCGGGTGGCCAGGCGGGCCACGTCGTCCATGCTGTGGCTGACCATGATCACCGTGACCCCACCTTCAGCGTGCAGGTCGCGGATCATGCCCAGAATGCGATCCCGGCCCCGGGGGTCAAGCCCGGCGGTGGGCTCGTCCAGGATGAGCACCTTGGGCTCCATGGCCAGCACGCCCGCGATGGCCACCCGGCGCATCTGGCCGCCGGACAGCTCAAAGGGACTGCGCTCGGCATACTTGTCGTAATCCAGGTGCACATGGGCCATGGCCGTGCGCACCCGGCGGTCGATTTCCTCCGGGGACAGGCCCTGGTTCTTCGGGCCAAAGGCGATGTCCTTGGCCACGGTTTCCTCAAAGAGCTGGTACTCCGGGTACTGGAACACCAGACCCACCTTCTGGCGGATTTTGCGCTTGTCCACGCCCTCGCCGAACATGTCCTCGCCGTCCACCAGCACCTGGCCCTCGGTGGGCTTGAGCAGGCCGTTCAGGTGCTGCACCAGGGTGGACTTGCCCGAGCCCGTGTGGCCGATCACCGCCACAAACTCGCCGTCCTCAATGGTCAGGTTCACATCCCGGATGGCCGTGGCCTGGAACGCGCTGCCCTCGGAATAGGTGTGGGTCAGATGTCTTACTTCGATGGGCATAGCAGCTTGCAAACCTCCTCGGCCATTTCATCCACGGTCAGCACGTCCTCGGGCAGGGGCATGCCTTCCTTGCGCAGGGACTGGGCCAGCGCCGTCATGTGGGGCACGTCCAGGTGCAGCTCCTTCATGGCGTCCACCTGGCGGAAGACCTCCTTGGGCGTGCCGGACAGGGCGATTTCCCCGTTGTTCACCACGATAATCCGATCCGCCTGGGCGGCCTCCTCCATGAAGTGGGTGATCCACACCACGGTGATGCCCTTGTCCCGGTTCAGGCGGCGGACGGTTTCCAGCACCTCCGCCCGGCCGGAGGGATCCAGCATGGCGGTGGCCTCGTCGGCGATAATAATGGAGGGCTCCATGGCCAGCACGCCGGCGATGGCTACCCGCTGCTTCTGTCCGCCGGAAAGCATGTGGGGTGCGGACTCGGCAAACTCGTTCATATGCACCGCCGCCAGCGCGGACTCGATGCGCCCGGGCATTTCCTCCGTGGGCACGCCCATGTTCTCCAGCCCGAAGGCCACATCTTCCCGCACCACCGTGGCGACGATCTGGTTGTCCGGGTTCTGGAAGATCATGCCCGCCTGCTGGCGGATCTGCCACAGATGCTCGTCCTCCCGGGTGTCCATGCCGCAGACGATCACCCGGCCCTCCTGGGGCACGTACAGGGCGTTGAGCAGCTTGGCCAGGGTGGATTTGCCTGAGCCGTTGTGGCCCAGCACGGCCACGAATTCGCCCTGGCGCACGGCGGCGTTTACGCTGCGGAGGGCGGGTTCCGGGGCTTCCTCATAGGTGAAGGTCACGTCCTCCACCGAAATACGTGTTGCTTCCATCAGTAAACTCCTTGCAGGGGTATCGTTAACCATCCGCTATTGTACCATACGGATGCGCAAACCGCAAGGAACAGACAGACCCGATACAGAAAAAAAGCCGCCCCGTGCAGAGACAACTCCATGGAGCGCGCCAGCGGAAACGGGTCAAGGGGTGAAACCCCTTGCTTTGGTAGCAGGGGCGGCGTTAGCCCCTGCGAAGGGATGTCACGGCAGCCCAGGCGCAACAGAAAAGAACAGGAAAAGAGAAAAGAAAAGCGTGAGTTTCCGGGCGGGATGCACCGCGTCCCGCGATGGAAACGGCAGGTTCGCGCAACCCCAAGTGATCGCGCCAGCGGAAACGGGTCAAGGGGTGAAACCCCTTGCGCAGGGATGTCACGGTAGCCCAGGCGCAACAGAGCAGATCATCAAGTAAGGAACAGAAGTGGCCAGAGTTTTCGAGCAGGCGACGAAGTTCGCCCGCGATGGAAACGGCATGTTCCGAGGATGGGAAGGTGACGGACCTCATCCGACCTCGCTGCGCTCGGCCACCTTCCCCAAAGGGGAAGGCTTTGTGCCGTGCTGCGGCCTGCGTTGGAAACGGCAGATTGATCCTACCCCCAGGGAACGCTCTCGCTCCCCAAGAAGTAAGCCCTCACCTCCGGAACACATCCTCCGTCAGCGTCAGGGTGGCGGCGCGGGGGTTCAGGCGGTAGCGGGCGTTCAGCATGAGGGTCATGCGGTCCCGCCCATGCCCCGCGTGGAGCCGGTGAATCACCGGCAGTTCCTCCGGCAGGGTATCCGCAATGATCCGGGACAGCGGCAGCTTCCGGGGCGTGGTCATGCCCTCGTAGCGGCTGAAATCGCCAAGCACCAGCCCGCTGATCCGCTCGAATACCCCCGCAGCCTTCAGCTGGCTCATCATGCCGTCCAGACGGTCGGTGCGCTCCGCCACATCCTCCATCAGCAGCAGGTTCCCGTCCCATTCCGGCTCCCAGGGCGTGCCGATCAGCCCCGTCAGCACGGACAGATTTCCCCCGATCAGCCGCCCGGTGACGATGCGCTCCCCGCTGCCGGCAAAGGGCTCCCCGTCCGGATTGGCGGCCTGCCGGGGGGACACACCGGACAGCACCTCCAGCCACTGCTGCTGAGAGCGCGGCTCCCGCAGGCCGATGGGATCCATCACCCCAGGCATCGGCCCGTGAAAGGTCACAAAGCCGCAGCACTTGTTCAGCGCGGCGTGCAGGGCCGTGATGTCCGAGAAGCCCACGAAGGGCTTCGGATGCCGGGCGATGGCGCGAAAATCCATAAGCGGCAGCAGCCTCGCCGAGCCGTACCCGCCCCGCAGGCATACCACCGCATCCACCGTGTCGTCCAGGAACATATCCTGCAGATCCCGGGCGCGCAGGGCGTGATCTCCGGCAAAGCAGAAGTCCGCCGCGTCCACTGTGGCCCCACGCCTCACCCGGAAGCCCATGTCCTCCAGCAGGCGCACGGCGGCGTCCCGGCGATCCGGCTCGAAAACGGGGCTGGCGGGCGCCACCAGACCGATGGTCATCCCGGGCAGGAGCGGATGGGAGAAGCGGCGTTTCATCGGCGAGGCCTCCTTGCATGACGGTATGCTGTTCGGGTCAGAATAGGCGTATGGAGGAAGAATTGCAATGCTGACAATCTTTGTGCGTTCTGTTCTGCTGTTTGTGGCGGCGGTGGCCGCCATGCGGGTGATGGGCAAGCGGCAGGTGGGCCAGCTTCAGCCCTATGAGCTGGTGGTGGTCATCATGATCGCGGAGCTGGCTGCCACGCCCATGGGCAGTGTGGGCATCCCGCTGCTCTACGGACTCGTGCCCATGATCGCGCTGATCGTCTGCCACGGGATCATGACCGCCCTGTGCATGCGCAGCGGGAAATTCCGCCTGCTGATCTGCGGTCAGCCCACGGTGCTGATCCGCAACGGGGCCATCTGCGAGAAGGAAATGCGCAAGACCGCCATGACCCTCAACGACCTGATGGAGGCCCTGCGCACCGGCGGCGCGCTGGATCCTGCCCAGGTGGGGACGGCGGTGCTGGAGACTGCCGGGCATGTGACCGTGTTCCCCAAAGCCCAGGCGCGGCCCGTGACCCCGGAGGACATGCACCTCGACCCAGCCCCGGAGGGCCTGCCCCTGCCGCTGATCATGGACGGGCATGTGCAGCAGGAAAACCTGCAAAAAGGCGGCTGGACGGCCTCCTGGCTGGAGCGTCAGGTGCGGGATATGGGCTACACCACCCCGCAGGACGTGCTGTTCCTGTGCGTGAACACCGCAGGGGTGATGCTCTGCCAGGGAAAGGGACGCACGGAAACGCAGCTGAAAAGAATCATGCTGCCCGGGCAGGCGAGGTGGTAATATGCGTACAAGTCTGACCCTGGCGTTGATTTTGCTGGCGGTGGTGATTGCGGGCGGCGCGGTCTGCGAGGGGCTGACCGGGCGGGTATCGGAGCAGTATGTCTCCGCAGCGGAGGAGCTGATGGTTTTGACGGAGTCGGAAAACTGGCAGCGCGCCGAAGAGACGGCCCAAGCCTACCTGGAGCGGTGGGAGCAAACGGAGCGCTGGCTGCAAATTCTCATCAACCACGACGATACCGACGACGTGACCCTTGCCCTGCAGCATGTGCTGGCGGGCATCAAGGTAAGGGACGCTTCCCTGTGCCTGAAGGCCTGCTATACCCTGCGGGAGTGCGCGGAGCACATCCACCACCGGGACGCCTTCACCTGGGGCAACGTGCTGTGAGGCGTTACTTGCTTTTCACGGTGATGACGTGGATCTGCGGCCTGCGCCCGATGCGGACGGGCAGCACGGAGGTGCCCACGCCCCGGCTGATGAGCATGTTGATGCGGTTCTCCACAATCCAGCCCTGCTCGTACTGGGCGGGCACCTTGGCGATACCCAGGTACTGGCCGATGAGGGCGATCTGTCCGCCGTGGGTGTGGCCGAACAGCCCCAGGTCGAACCAGCCGCGGCGGCCGTTCATGTCGGCACACTTGTGGGCGTCGGGGATGACCTCCGGGCTGTGGGAGAGGAAGATCACATAATCCTCCGCCCGGGTGCGGGCAGCCACGCCGGAAAGATCGGGCCAGCCGGTGTTCACATCGTCAATGCCGGCGATGTAGATGTTGCTCACGCCGATGCGCACGGGAATCACGCCGTTCACCACGGGGGTGATCCCCTTGGCGATCATGATGGTCTGCATGGCCTGCAGGTTGCTCTCGGGGACGGTGCGGTCATGGTTGCCCATGACGGCGTAGACCCCGTAGCGGGCGTGGATGTTGGGCAGCGAGCGGAAGAAGGCCACCGCGCCGTCGCTGTCCTCGGCGTAATCGCCGCCCAGCAGCACCAGGTCGGCGTTCAGGGCGTTGATGCGCTTGACCAGGCTGTCCACCCGGCTCTGGGAGAAGAAGGAGCCCTGATGGATGTCCGACAGGTACACAATCCGCAGCTGGCCGATGTCCGCAGGAAGGTCGCTGCTGGTGAGGATGACGTTTTCCACCTCCAGCATGAAGGGCTCGGCAAAGGGATAGATCAGCATTGCCACAAGCACCAGGAAGGTGATGATGCGCGCAAGGCAGCTGAAGGGGCTGCGGCGTTCATGCCGTCCGCGATAGGCCATGGAAAACGCCTCCTTTCATTCAAGGGAAAATCAGATCAGCATCAGCATGAGCGGCACGGTGATCAGCGACAGCGCGGTGCTTACCGCTACGCCCCGGGAGGCCAGCTCCGTGTCACAGTCGAACAGGTCGGCCTGCATGGCGGTCAGGGCGGCGCAGGGCATGGCCGTGCACAGGTACAGCGCGTCCACCACCGTGCGGGACAGGGGCGTCAGGCGCAAAAGGAGAATCGCCAGCGGGAACACCAGCAGCCGCAGCAGGCATACCGTCAGCAGCTTGGTGTCCTTCAGATGATGGGGCCGGAGGGAAATCAGCCGCGCGCCAATGACGAACATGGCCAGGGGCGTGGTGGTTTCGCCCACCATGGACAGGGCGCTGTTGATGAACCCCGGCAGCCGCCAGCCGGTCAGGAACAGCGTCAGGCCGATGATCACCGCGATCAGCGAGGGGTTGCTCAGCAGCCGCTTGGGCTGCATGGCCTCCTTCCCGCCGAAATAGTACGCGCACATGGTCCAGCACATGAGGTTGAACGCCGCCACGAACACCACAGCATAAATCAGCGCGTCCTCGCCCATGGTGGCGATGATCACGGGATAGCCCATATAGCCGCAGTTGCTGACCATGGACAGGCAGGTCAGCACGGCGTGCCGGTCGTGCTCCTCCCGGCGGAAAAGGCGGCTGGCGATCACCCCGGACAGGGCGATGGACAGGCAGGTCAGCGCGAACATCCACGCCAGCTCCACCACCAGCTCCGGGTTGGAATCCTGCTGCAGCTTGGAAATAATCAGGCCCACCTGGGCGAAATTCAGCACAAAGGTATTCAGGGCGCCCACGCCCTTCTGGTCCAACACGCGGAACCTGACCGCGATCAGGCCGCAAAGCATCAGAAGACCCAGCGTGAGCACCTGCAGAAGCACCGTCATGAATGCGTCTCCTCCTCAGGACTTATTGACAGATGTACCCTGACATTGTACACTGTTTGACAGGAATCTTCAAGAACGGGGGCGGATAATCCATGGAAAACTTTCGCATGTTTGATCCCTGCACGCTGCTCAGTCCCGTACCGGCGGTGATGGTCTCCTGCCGGGGGACAGACAAGGACGCCACGCCCAACATCATCACTGTGGCCTGGGCGGGGACGGTCAACTCCGAGCCGCCGATGGTCTCCGTCAGCATCCGCAAGACCCGCCTGAGCCACGACATCATCCGGGATTCCGGGGAATTCGTGGTGAACCTGGTGGACGCGGAGCGCTGCAAGGCCCTCGATTTCTGCGGCGTGCGCTCCGGTCGGGAGGTGGACAAGTTCGCCCACTGCGGCCTGACCCCCATGCCCGCGCGGAACATGAACCATGCCCCCGCCATCGCGGAATGCCCCGCCTACCTGGCCTGCAGGGTGCGTCAGGTGCTGGAGCTGGGTAGCCACGACATGTTCATCGGCGAGGTGGTGGGCGTGCAGGTGCGGGACGACCTCTTTGATGCGGACGGCTCCCTGCACCTGGAGCGCGCGGGGCTGGTAGCCTACAACCACGGCGTGTACCAGCGCTCGGCGGATGTGCTGGGCTTCTTCGGCTACTCCGTGGCCCGGCCCGAGGTGCTGGAGCGGCGGATGAAGTCCTACGAGGCGAAAAAGTGATGACCCTGGAGCGCGTGGAAAAGGAGGCCTTCGCGGTGATCGGCCTGGAGGGCTCCACGGAGGAGGGCGCGGGCTTCGTGCAGCGGCTGTGGGCAGAGGCCAACGCCCGCTTCCCGGAGGTGGAGCCGCTGGCCCTGCGGGATGAAAGCGGCTGCCTGCTGGGCGTGTGGGGCGCCATGACCGATCCCTCCCGCAGCTTTCTGCCCTGGACGGAAGGCTTCACCCGGGGCGTGTATCTGGCCGGGGTGGAGTGCGGCATGGACGCGCAGCCGCCGGTGGGCTGGGTGAAGTGGATCGTCCCCGGGTTTGCGTATCTCCGCGCGGAGCGGGAGAGCGACGCGACCTTCGCTGAGGTGATCGGCTACATGCATGAGCGCGGCCTGACCCTGGCCGGGGCGGCCCAGGACTTCACCTGTCCCGCAACGGGGAAGAACTACATCCTTTTCCCCATCCGCAGGCTGTAAGGCCGCACTGAAAACGCCTCCGTATGCACTGTGCATACGGAGGCGTTTCTTTGCCGCTGTCTTTCGTCAGGGATAGGGGTGAATCCTCGACCAGTCCTCCCGGAGGATGGCGTACAGATCCACATCCACATAGCGCCCCTTGTTGAGGATGCGGCCCCGGAGCGTGCCCTCCCGGCGCATGCCGCACTTTTGCATCACCCGGCCGCTGGCGGGGTTGTCGGTCTCGTGCTGGGCCTCCACCCGGTGCAGCCCCAGCTCCCGGAAGGCCATGTCCAGCACCGCGGCCAGGGCCTCTGTCATCAGCCCCTTGCCCCAGAGCCACCGCGCCAGGCTGTAGCCCACCTCGGCGGTGCTGTTCTCCTGGCTGTACCACATGAAGCCGATGGTGCCCACCAGCCGACCGGTGTCATTCAGCACAATGCCGTAGCTGGAGGGCGTGCCCTCCTTGTACTGCCGGATGATGAAGCGCAGATAGGCCTTGCTCTCGTTCAGGGATTTGTGGGCGTCCCACAGCACATGCCGGGCCACCTCGGGATCCCGGGAGTAGGCGTAGATGTCCGCCGCGTCCCGCATGGACATGGGGCGCAGGGTCAGCCGCTCCGTGGTCAGCACGGGCAGGCTGGAGAAAATGTCCGCCGCCGTGCGGGGCGCGTTCATCAGATCCCGCCAGGACAGCGCACTCAGCAGCCCTCGCTTCTCAGCCATGCATAAGCCTCCCGGCCACGTGAATGTTCCGCGGCGTCAGCCGGGGCAGGTCAGGCTCGTGGGTCAGGCCGTACACAAGCACTGCCAGCCCCAGCAGCAGGATCAGCGTCATCACGGCCAGAAAGACCTTGTATGCTGTCGACACGGATGGTCACGCCCCTCTCTGTGGAGAATGAAATATTTTCGCAATATTTTCGCAATGAATGCAAATTTTTCCGGGATGAAATGCCATGCCCGTTTCGTCTCTTAGGTGGATGCACCCTGGAGGGCGGCGGCCATCATGATGCCCAGGGCGGTTTTGCCGTCCCGGAAGGTGCCGTCCATCACCCGGGCCACGGCATCCTTGAGGGGCATGCGGGTTACCGCCACGAACTCGTCCGCATCGGGATGGGAGGCGTGCTGGCTCAGCCCCGTGGCCAGGTACAGGTGAATCCGCTCATTGCAGAAGCCGGGGGTGGTCTCCAGCACAGTCAGCTTGCGCCAGCTCTCGGCGCTCAGGCCCGTTTCCTCGGACAGCTCCCGCTGGGCGCACAGGAAGGGATCCTCATCCGGACCGTCCAGCTTGCCGGCGGGAATCTCCAGCGTCAGCCGGCCCACGGCGATGCGGTGCTGGCGCACCAGGATCACCTGGCCCTCATCGTCAATGGCCACGATGGCGGAGGCCCCGGGGTGGCAGGCCACCTCCCGCAGGGCGGTTTCGCCGTTGGGGAGCTTCACCTGCCAGTGCTCCAGGCGGATGATCACGCCGGGGTAGACCACTTCGCTATTGAGAAAGGTTTCGGTCAGCTGGGTATCGTTCATGGCTGCAGCCTCCTTATGTAGATGGAATGAAAAACTCATCGGGTGTGCTGCGAACATTGTTCGACGGCGGGGCGCGAAATCCTGCATGGCAGCCAAATTCGCCAGAATGCGCCAGCGTGCTTTCATTGACAAGGCGGGCCGGCGCGTTATACAATATACTTGATCCACAAGACCCATTTTTGGAGGAGGTAATCATCCATGACATATCTGAGCGAACAACGCTGGCAGCGCGTCCTGGCACTGGTGCTGACGCTCATGATGCTGCTGACGGGCTTCACCCTGCCTGCTCAGGCGGAGGACTGGCAGCAGCTGTCCGTCATTCTGAGCTGGACGGACGGTGCGGGGAACCCCGTATCCGCCACGGCAGCCCCGGTCAGCTGGAGCGAGGATCAGGCCTACTGGGTGCGCGTCACGCCGGAGGCCATGGCCCAGGGCATGACCCTGTCGGTGACGGATCCCAACGGTATGTATACCTATACCACGCCCACCGGCGATGTGCTGACGGGTGTGTTCGACGCGGGCACCACCATCGACGGTACCATTCTGCCCGTGGAGATCATCGCTTATGACGGTGCGGGCAACGCGGTGGCGGTTTATCACCTGTATGTTTCCACCCAGGCGGACGTACCCCAGGAGGTCAAACCCGAGCCTGCCAAGGTTGACGTGCAGGTGATCTATCAGGCGGTGGACGGCACGGTGCTGGGCAACGCCACCCAGACCTGTGTTGAGAATCAGGCCAACGAGGTGTATGCCATCGAGATCGACGGCTATACCCTGGCCACGGACATGAGCGCGTCCGTGCAGACCGTGACCGTCAACAGCGACGGCACGGCCAGCCCCAACCCCGTGGTGTTCTACTACAATGCTATCCCGAAGGAGCCTGCCAGGGTTGACGTGCAGGTGATCTACCAGGCCGTGGACGGCACGCCTCTGGGCAACGCCACCCAGACCTGCGTGGAGAATCAGGCCAACGAGGTGTACGCCATTGAGATCGACGGCTATACCCTGGCTACGGACATGAGCGCTTCCGTGCAGAGCGTGACCGTCAACGCCGACGGTACGGCCAGCCCGAACCCCGTGGTGTTCTACTACAACGCTATCCCGAAGGAGCCTGCTCGGGTTGATGTGCAGGTGATCTACCAGGCCGTGGACGGCACGGTGCTGGGCAACGCCACCCAGACCTGCGTCGAAGGCCAGGCCAACGAGGTGTACGCCATCGAGATCGACGGCTATACCCTGGCTACGGACATGAGCGCTTCCGTGCAGACCGTGACCGTCAACAGCGACGGCACGGCCAGCCCGAACCCCGTGGTGTTCTACTACAACGCTATCCCGAAGGAGCCTGCTCGGGTTGATGTGCAGGTGATCTACCAGGCCGTGGACGGCACGGTGCTGGGCAACGCCACCCAGACCTGCGTCGAAGGCCAGGC
>JAXEEE010000027.1:0-8798 GCA_034104265.1 Eubacteriales bacterium
GGCCATGGCCGCGCTGAAGATCGGCATGGACATCCTGGTGAAGGAGCAGGTGCAGATTGACAGCCTGCTGGGCCACGGCGGCTACTTCAAGACCCCTGTGGCGGGCCAGAAGATCCTGGCTGCCGCGCTGAAGACCCCCATCTCCGTCATGGAAACGGCGGGGGAGGGCGGCCCCTGGGGCATGGCGCTGCTGGCGGCCTACCGCGTGAACCACAAGGAAGGCCAGACCCTCGAAAGCTATCTGAACGAGCAGGTGTTCGCCGGGGCGAAGGGCTCCAGCGAGGCGCCTGATGCGGCGGACGCGGCGGGCTTCGACGCGTACACCCAGCGGTTTACCCAGGCGCTGGCGGCGGAATCCGCAGCCGTGCAGACGATGAAGTGAGGTGCGTGAATCATGCTGGAAGCATTGAAGCAGGCCGTCTACGCGGCCAATATGGAGCTGCCCCGCCGGGGTCTGGTGACCTACACTTGGGGCAACGTGTCCGGCATTGACCGGGAGAAGGGCCTGGTGGTCATCAAGCCCAGCGGCGTGGAATACGACGAGCTGACCCCGGAGCAGCTGGTGGTGCTGGATCTGGACGGCCACATTGTGGAGGGCAGCCTGAACCCCTCCAGCGACACCAAGACCCATCTGGAGCTGTACAAGGCCTTCCCGACCCTGGGGGGCATTGTGCATACCCACAGCCCCTATGCGGTGGGCTGGGCCCAGGCGGGGCTGGACATTCCGGCCTACGGTACCACGCATGCGGATTACTTCTACGGCCCGATTCCCTGCGCACGGCACCTGACCCCTGCGGAGCTGGACGAGGACTACGAGAAGAACACCGGCAAGGTGATCATTGAGACCTTCACCCAACGTGGGATTGACCCCAAGCATGTGCCCGGTGTGATCTGCTTCAGCCATGGACCCTTCACCTGGGGCAAGGATCCGGCCCAGGCGGTGTATCACGCCGTGGTGCTGGAGGAAGTGGCGAAGATGGCGCTGTTCACCAAGCAGTTGAAGCCTGACGCGGCGCCTGCGCCCCAGCATGTGCTGGACAAGCACTTCATGCGCAAGCACGGCCCCAACGCCTACTACGGGCAGAAGAAGTAATGCCTGTGACATAACAAGAGCCGCCTGTTTCCCGGATGAACGGGAGACAGGCGGCTTTGCTGCGTTTGGGGGGATGAAGGCGCGATGCCGTAACCGGCATGTGCGGATTGTGCCACCGAAGCCTTCCCAACTGTGGAAGGTCTGCGGCGCAGCGAGGACGGGGGAGGCCGCGCACAGGACAGGATGCACGGTTCGGCGGATAAGGTGTCCCCCGTACCTTGGCCGAACCCGCCGCTTGCTTCGCAGGACTGCGGCACAGCATGCAGCCTTCCCCTCTGGGGAAGGTGGCCGAGCGCAGCGAGGACGGATGAGGTCGTTCCTCTGCAGATTTCAGCATATGCCGGGTACGCTGGCGCGATCACTTGGCGTTGCGCGAACCTGCCGTTTCCGGGCGGGATGCGGAGCATCCCGCCTGGAAACTCGCTTGCTTTTGGGGAACACCTAGGCTGCCGCGACATCCCCGCGCAGGGGCTGACGCCGCCCCTGCACCTGCGCAAGGGGCATCGCCCCTTGACCCGTTTCCGCTGGCGCGATCACTTGTTAGTTGGTCGTAAAGAGGGGCTTTTCCGGTGCGGGCGGGAGCAGCCACTCGATGGGGTTGGTGGTATCGTAGCCGTCGTAGCACTCGTGGAACATGGCGGCGGTGGAGGGCTTTTCGTCTGCGGCGTACAGGTGGGAAATGTCCCCGAAGCCGCAGCACCGCCAGGCCACCTCGCCCTTGACCCGCTCCTCGCTGACCACCGTGGACACGGAGGAGGGCAGCATGCACATGCCGTGCCACAGGGGCATCACGGGAACGCCGGTCAGGTGGGCGATGATGGCTCCCGCCACGCCGAAGTGGCAGAAGAAAACCAGCGTGTCGGGCCGGTTGTCCTCACAGCGGTAGATGACACTGTCACGGACGAAGCCATGCTCCGCCAGCAGCCCGTCGATGCCTGCCTTGGTTTCCTGCCAGATGGCGTCCACATTGCTGCCGGCAAACAGCGGATGCTGCGTCCAGCCGTCCAGGTCATAGGAGCCGGGAAAAGTCCGCCACACCTCCGGCTTCAGATCCCAGGGCACATGGTTGCGGCCCCGGGCCTCGTCGTAGTAGTGCCCGCGGAACTCCGCCAGCCAGGGGCGGATCTCCGCTGTGCGATCCAGCTTGCGCAGGGTGGGGGCGGCGGTGTCCTTGGCGCGGCCCAGGGGAGAAACATAGAAGGCCCTCACCTGCAGCCTGGCCAGGCGGCGGGAGAGCAGCTCGGCCTCCAGGCGGCCCTTCGGGGTCAGGGAATCCACAGCATAATCCGGCTCGGCATGCCGGACGAAAAGCAGTCGCATGGCGTGTGCAGCCTCGCTTTCATTGGTATACAGCCCATACAGTATAGCACGAATCCGCCCCGGGGGCAAGGCAAACCGGGAGCCGCAGGGGCAGGGCCCTGTCAGCCTGCGCCCAGAGTGCGCTCCGCCAAAAAAGAAAAGAAGCGGCCACCAGGCCACTTCTTTGAACCGTGCGTCAGCGCGGGATGTACACCGACGCGCTGGCGCCCAAGGCTGCGCTGTCAGCGGGAATGCTCACATGAACCGTGTAGTAGGCGGCGTTCTGACGGGTCACGCCCAGGGCGGAAATCTCCGTTACCTGGCCGGTGATGATGGTGCTTTCGTCCGTATCCAGGGTGATGGACAGATTGTCGCCCACTCGCAGGCCGTTCAGATCCATCTCATCCACCTCGGCCACGACCTCGATGTCATCAGTCAGGTAGATGCGGGCCAGGACCTGCCCCTTCCACACCTGCTGACCGGCGGATACCGCCACGCTGGCGACCACGCCGCTCTTCGGGGCGATCACGTCGGGCTGAGCGTCCGCGTCGGCGTCGGCGGACATCAGGGTCATCAGCGGCTGACCGGCGGCCACTTGGTCGCCCTCAGCCACCAGAATGCTGGCCACGCGGCCCTGACCCTGAATCGCCACGGGATCCCGCCGGGCCACAACGCCCTTGCCCACGCAGTCCTTGGCGGCATAGCCGTCGTCCCGGTAGAGGTTCAGGTTTTCATTCAGGTCATAGTCGCCATCCAGAATGTCAACGACGTAGCTGCTGCCGCTGACCGCGATGACCCGGCCCCAGCCTTCCTCCTGATCCGCCTTGGCGGAGCGGAAATACAGCGTTTCGCCCACATGCAGGATGCGGTTGGTCTCCTTGTTGAAGGCGCCGGAGGTGGTGGCGTTGATGCGCAGGCTCTGCTCAGGCTCCAGGGAGGCCACCGCGCCATAGCGGTTCATGGCTGCGGCAGCATCCTCACCGGGCTGGGCGAAGAACGCCTTCACCGTGCCGGCTTCCGGGGCGTAGATCGTGGTGGTCAGCAGGGAGAAGAGCGCATCCCCTGCGGTAACCTGGTCGCCCGTGCTCAGGTCAAAGGAGGCCAGCGTGCCGGAATAGGGGGCCGTCACATCCACAAAGGTGGTGGCGGTCACGTTGCCGTTGGCGATGGCGCAGTCCGTCAGCGCAGTATCGGCCAGGGCGCAGGTGGACAGCATCGTCAGCAGGAGAAGCAGGGCAAGGAGCTTTTTCATGGTCATCGTCCTTTCGTGGGATTTGGCAGGATGCTTATTCGACGCTCTTGAGGGCTTCCACCATGTCGATGGAGCGTACCTTGCGGGTCAGCAGGCCCTCGATCATGCAGGAGAAGGTGAAGGTGATCACGCAGGCGCCCAGAATGGAGAACCAGGACACCTTCGATACGAACACCATGGACTCATACTCGCACATCTTCAGGATCAGCTTTACCAGCCAGACTCCCGGCGGAATGCCGATCAGCACGCCCAGCACGGCGACGTAGTTGTTCTCGCGCATCATCAGGCTGCGGATTTCCTTCTGATGGTAGCCCAGCACCTTCAATGTGGCGTAGTCGCGGGTGCGCTCGGTGAAGTTCAGCAGGCCCATGTTGTAGCAGATGATGAACGCCAGCCCCAGCGCGGCGCAGCTGAGCACGGTGAAGGCGGTCTTGGTGGAATCCATGATCCGCATGGTGGACTGGCACTGCCGCTCCGGGTACTTGAAGCCGGATACCTCATCCATGCTTTCCAGCTGATGCATGGTGGCGTCCGGTACGCCGCGAAGCAGCAGGGAGGTCGCGGCGAAGTCGCCCTTGCGGCAGGCCTCCCAGGCGTGGCGGCTCATGTAGGCCCCCTGGCCGAGGTTCGTATCCGCAAAGGCGCAGACCGTCAGGTACAGGGGCTCCGTGTCGCCGGTGAGCCATACCTCCATGGTGTCGCCCAGGTTCACGGACATGATCTGGCCCAGCTTTCGGCTGATGACCAGCCCCGTCCCGGGCATCTCCAGCAGGGTGTGGCCCTCGCCCAGGCGGATGGAGGTCTGCTCCTCCGGCAGGACGGTCAGCAGCACCGTGCGGCTCTGGGTCTGGCTGCGCAGGGAGATGCTCTGCTCCATCACGCCGTCCACACTCTCAGCCTGCAGGCGGCGCTGATAGCTCTCCAGCGTACCCGCCTGCCCGGTCTCGAAGTCCACCCGGGTGTCATAGTGCATGGTGCCGTAGTAATACTCGCTGATGAAGTAGGTGATGGATTCCTGCAGGCCGAAGGTGCAGATGATCAGCGCGTTGCAGCAGATCAGGCCCACCAGGCTGAGGAAGGTACGGCCCTTGTTGCGCATCAGGTTGCGGATGATCATCTTGGTGTTGAAGGAGCAGCGCTTCCAGATGAAGGTGATGCGCTCCAGCAGGATCCGCACGCCGGATTTGGGGGGCTTGGGCCTGAGCAGGTCGGCAGTGGATTCCCGGGCGGCTTTGCGGTAGGTGCGCAGGCAGATCAGCACGCACAGGATCACCGACAGGATGGTGATGCCCCAGCTCAGACGGGAGATGGGCGCGCGCAGCTGCCAGGGATAGCGCAGGTTGGTGCAGACCATGGGCCAGATCACGTCCGGCAGGGTGTACTGCCCCACCACGGTGCCCAGCAGGCTGCCCGCCAGGGAGGGTACCAGCGCGTAGCACAGGTAATGGTTGCGGATCTGCTGATCCCGGAAGCCCAGGGCCTTCAGCGTGCCCAGCTGGATGCGCTGGTTCTCCATCATGCGCGACAGCGTGGACACCACGATCATCGCCGCCACGGCGTACACCAGCACCGGGAACAGATAGGACAGGTTGCGGAACATCGACACGTAGTTCCGGGCGGAAACGGTGGGGGCGTGGTTGTTCTGGTTGACGACCAGGGCTTCCGGCAGGGCGTCGCTGATGGCGGACTGCACCGCGTCGGCATCCGCGTCCTCCTTCAGGTCGATCAGCACATCGTTGTAGGGCAGCTCAGGCACGGCACGGCTGGAAATCAGCACAAAGCCGTAGTGGGCGGGGTCCGGGGTCACGTCCTTGGTGGTGAGGATGTACTCCGGCGAAAGGACGACGCCGCGGATGGTGAAGGTCTTGCGCTGGCCCATGATCTCCAGGGTCAGGCTGTCGCCCACGGTCAGGCCGTGGTGCTGGGCGAACTGCTCCTCCACCAGGCAGCCCCGCAGGTCGGAGGGAATCAGACCCTCGCCCTCGCGGATCAGGGGGATGTTGATGGTCATCTCCCCGTCGTAGGCGTTCATGGCCATGGTCACGTTGCTGCCCACGTCGGGGGCGTCCACCTCCAGGCTGCAGCGGGGCAGGATGGCCTCCACACCATTGATAGCCTTCAGCCGGGTCAGATCCTGCTTGGAGAAGGAAGCACCCTTCACCCAGAAGTCGGACAGGTTGTATTCCTCATAGTAGGTTTCGGTGGAGTTTTCCAGCAGCCGCCAGTTGGCGTCCAGGCCGGTGAAAACCCACGTCCCCAGCGCGCAGAGCAGGAACATGGCCAGAAACTGCATGGCGCTCCGTCCCATGTCCCGGAAGAGCTTCTTGGTCAGGGTGCCGCGGCGCGCCTTGGGGGACTTCTTCGTCGGCGTTTCGCGTGTTACCATGTGATGTCCTCCACCCTGGCGGGATGATCGTTCAGCGTGATCTCACTGACGGAGCCGTTGCGCATGCGGATGACCCGGTTGCCCAGGGGCGCAATGCTGGCGTTGTGGGTGATGATCACCACCGTGGTGTTGAAGTCGTGGCACAGCCGGGTCAGCAGCTCCAGCACCTGGGCGCCGGTCTTGCTGTCCAGGGCGCCGGTTGGCTCGTCGCACAGGAGCAGGGCGGGGTTCTTGCACAGCGCACGGGCGATGGACACCCGCTGCTGCTCGCCGCCGGAAAGCTGGGCGGGGAAGTTGTTCAGCCGGTGCCCCAGGCCTACCTGCTCCATCACCTGCCGGGGATCCAGCGCGTGGGGGCAGACCTGCTGGGCCAGCTCCACGTTTTCCAGCGCGGTCAGGTTGGGCATCAGGTTGTAGAACTGGAACACGAAGCCCACGTCCAGCCGGCGGTATTCCGTCAGCTGGCGGCCGGACATCCTCGTGACCTCCTTGCCCCCCACGACGATCTGCCCGCTGGTGGCCTTGTCCATGCCGCCCAGCAGGTTCAGCACAGTGGTCTTGCCTGCGCCGCTGGGGCCCAGCACCACGCAGAACTCGCCCTGCTCCACCGTGAAGCACACATGATCCGCCGCGTGAACGACGCTGTCGCCTGCGGGATAATCCTTGCACACCTGGTCAAAGGTGATATAGCTCATAGCAGCCTCCATACCTTGAATCCTGTTCATTCTGATTCAATGGTATCATAGCATAGAAAGTTGAATTTACTATGAACAAATCAGCCAATTTGCTTCCAGCAGCGTATTTTTCACCAAACAGAAACGAAAGGCCGCGGCGGTTGTCTGCGCCGCGGCCGGGGATAGGCTGAATGAACCGGGGAATCAGGCCAGATGCTTCTTCAGCGTAGCGCGCACCGCGCCGGGCCCGGCGAGCATTTCTGCCAGGAAGCCGGCGACCTTGTCGGCCAGACCGGCGGTCTTCAGGCTCACGCCAAAGAGCACCGCGTTGTCCAGGATGCTGTCCAGCTTGCCCTGCAGGGAGGCGGGATCGCCCAGGGTCACGCCCGCCAGGTCGGCCTGCAGCGTGGCCAGCATGGGATCGGAGGACACCGCCATGGGCTTGCCCTCATCATCCACCGCCAGCAGATACCGCAGCCAGCCCGCCAGCGCCAGAGGAATGGCGGTCAGGGTCGCAGGATCCTTGTCGGGATCGGCCATGTAGCTCTTGATGGTCTCGCCGAAGCGGATGGCCACCTTCTGGGAGGTGTCGGTGGCGATGCGCTGGGGGGTGTCGGGGATGAAGGGGTTGGGCAGACGCTGCTCCACCACCTCATCAATGAAGGCCCTGGGGGAGAGAATCTTCGGGTCGGTGACCACGGGCAGACCCTCCACGTAGCCGATGGTCTTCACCAGCTTCACCAGCTCCGCGTCCTTCATTTCCGCCGCGATGGAGGTATAGCCCAGCAGGCAGCCGTAGACGGCCAGGGCGGTGTGCAGGGGGTTCAGGCAGGTGGTGACCTTCATGCGCTCGGTCATGTTGACGGTGTCGCGGTCGGTCATGTACACGCCGGCCTTCTCCAGCGGCGGACGGCCGTTGGGGAAGCGATCCTCCACCACCAGGTACTGGGGCACCTCCGCATTGACGAAGGGCGCGATGTAGGTGTTGCGGCTGGTGACGACGGGCTCCATGTCCTCCACACCGGCCTCGGCCAGCTGGTCGCGGATCACGTCGGCGGGGCGGGGGGTGATCTTGTCGATCATGCTCCAGGGGAAGGAGACCTTCGTCTCATCCTCCACATAGGCGGCGAATGCCGCGGGCACATGGCCCTTCTCCACCCAGCCGCGAACGATGGTCAGCACGGAGGAGCGGAGCTTCTCGCCATTGTGGCTGCAGTTGTCCATGGACACCATGGCCACGGGATACGCGCCGGCCTGGAAGCGGGCGTAGAGCATGGCGGCCACCACGGCCATGGCGTGGCGGGCCTTGTCGGGGCCGTCCTCGATGTCGGCGAGCACCACGGGCAGCATCTCGCCCTTGACATTGGTGAGGGCATAGCCCTTCTCGGTGATGGTGAAGGAGGCCATTTGCATGGCAGGATTCGTAAAGCAGGCCTTCAGCTGCGCCCACTGGTCGGGGGCGGAGGCGTTGGCGCGCACACCCTTGGCGATGGCGGCGATGACCTCCTTCTCGGTGGAGCCGTCGGGCTTCAGGGAGACCATCAGCGTCATGGAATCATGGGGATCGTAGATCTTGTCGATGATGTCGTAGTCGAAGGTCTCGGCAGCGACGATGCCGCTCTTGGCAAGACCCACGTTCAGCAGCCGCTGCTGCAGCCCGGCGATAAAGCCGCGGAAGATGTTGCCCGCGCCGAAATGCACCCACACGGGCGCGTCCTCGGTGGCCTGGGCCATCTGCTTCCAGTCGTACTTGGGCAGGGCGATACCGGCCTTCTCAAAGGCGGCCCTGTCCTGGATGCCCTGATAGGACAGCTTCATGATGATTCACTCCTTCTATGACGTTGGGAACCACCGCCCGGAGCGCGGCGCAAGGGCCCCCGCGTGCAGGGGCTGTCAGCGAAGCTGACTGGGGGCCATCCGGGGGTTCGGGGGGGAGCCCCTCGACCTGGGGGTATGGGGGCTGTGCCCCCAAAAGCCGCAGTACCGCGTCGCGGGGCGCCCGGTGGGCGCCGGGACCCCCCCCCAGCCCCGCGCGCCCCAAGAAAAAGGTCGCAGAACCCCAGCCCGGCCCATCAGCCCAGCGGCCGGACACAC
>JAXEEE010000028.1:0-28489 GCA_034104265.1 Eubacteriales bacterium
CCAGAGGGCCATGCGGCCCTCTGGCGAGGGTCTGGGGCGAGGAGCCCCAGCGTCCCCCTTGCCACGAGCCGCCCACCTGTGCTATCATCCACCCATAAGGAGATGATCCCATGCCCTGGAGCCTCGAGGAAGCCCTGCCCGCACTGGCCGCAAAGGATTCCCGCATGGCAGCCGCCATCCGTGAGATCGGCGGTGTGACGCGCATGCCCATGGGCGGCGTGTTCGTGACCCTCGTCCAGTCCATCCTCGGCCAGCAGGTGTCCATCAAGGCTGCTGATACCGTCTGGCAGCGCATGGAGAACGCCCTCGGCCAGGTCACCCCACAAAGCGTCTGCGCTTGTACGCCCGAGGCGCTTCGCGGCTTCGGCATGAGCCAGCGCAAGGCTGAGTACATCCTCGGTGCAGCCCAGGCCGCTGTCCGGGGTGAAATCGACTACGACGCCCTTGCCGATCTGGACGACGAGGCCTGCATCGCTGCCCTGACCCGCCTCAGGGGCGTGGGCCGCTGGACTGCCGAGATGCTGCTCATCTTCTCCCTCCAGCGGCAGAACGTCATGTCCTTCGGCGATTACGGCCTCCGCAGCGGCCTGTGCATGCTCTATCACCACAAGGATATGCCCGAAAAACGCTTCCGCCGCTACCAGCGCCGCTTCAGCCCCTACGGCACTGCCGCATCCCTGGTGCTGTGGGCCGTGGCCGGGGGCAAGGCCCCCCAAGCCTGCGCCACGCCCCTGCGGGCGCCCCAACATCATAACGAATGAGCAGCGCAAATCCTGCCCGGGCTGTCTCGCCCACGGAGGAAGGTATACAATGGGAAAGATCTATCTGCTCTGCGGAAAAATCTGCAGCGGGAAAACCTGCTACGCCAGGCAGCTCAAGGAAAAGTACGGCGCTGTCATTCTGTCCATGGACGAACTGACCTGCGCCCTGATCAACAACGAGCAGGGCAGCTTCTATGACGCATTTACCCGCAAGGCCGGTCTCTACCTGCGGAGCATCGCTGCGGAAACGGCCGCGGCCGGCGCGAATGTCATCCTGGACTGGGGCTTCTGGACAAGGGCAAGCCGGGCGGAAATGTCTGATTTCCTGAACAGATCGGATGTTCCCTACGAGTGGCATTACGTTGACGTCCCGGATGCGTTGTGGCAGGCGAACATCACGGAGCGGAACAGCCGCGTCCTGGCAGGGAGGGGCGGGGCTGATTTCTTCGTCGATGAGGGACTGCTGAACAAGCTGCTGTCCCTGTTTGAAGCCCCGGCCAGAGCTGAAATGGACGTGTGGTACACCCCGTCCAGATGAACACCTGCCGGAAGCATCCCCATCCACCCCGGACGCCTGCGTGTCCGGGGCTTCAGCGTTCCCCTGCGTTTGTCCGCGCATGGCAAAAGGGCGTGACTGCTATCGTCACGCCCTTTTGTCATGGGAATGCCCTGCTGACGCGCCCTCACGCCATCCGGTAGTACACCGCCGCGCAGAGCACGGACGCTGCCAGGCATCCCAGCCCCACGTGCAGCATCACCCACTTCACGGAGGACTTGCCCTTCTCCGCCTGCTTCGCCTTCTTCTCCGTGCAGTAGGTGAAGTAGTCCTTGCGATCCTCAAAGCGCTCCTTCCGGGGCGAGAACACCCGCACCAGCGTGTACCCCAGAAACTGCAGGCCGTAGAAGTTCCCCGCTTCCGCAATGAAGGTCAAAAGCCCGCAGCCCATGTACATAACCGCCGACAGGAAGAACCCGTCGCTGAAGAAGGATACCGTCATCGCCGCGTCCGCCTCGCCGTTTTCCAGCTCCATGGACACGCACAAAAGCGCGATCACCACCGCCAGCGCCGTTGCGATCAGGTAAGCCAGAACGCACCTCTTCATGCCTGCGCCAGCTTTCCGCGGTAACGCTCATACTCCGCCGTGCTGCAGCTGACGAAATGCCCCGGCGCAACCTCCCGCAGCGTGGGCTGCTCCTGGCTGTAATCGTGGGCCTCGGCGGGCACATACACCATGCGCTTGCGCTGCTTCTCGTAGTGGGGATCCGGCAGGGGGATGGCCGAGAGCAGCGAGCAGGTGTAGGGGTGCAGCGGATGGGCGAACAGCTCGTCCGAGTCGGCAATCTCCACAATCTTGCCGAAGTACATGACGATGATCCTGTCGGAGAAGTACTTGACCACCGACAGGTCGTGGGCGATGAAGAGGATGGACAGGCCCATCTCCTCCCGCAGCTCGTTGAGGAGGTTGATAACCTGGGCCTGAATGGACACGTCCAGGGCGCTGACCGGCTCGTCGGCAATGATCAGCTCCGGGTTCATGATGATGGCCCGGGCAATGCCGATGCGCTGCCTCTGTCCGCCGGAGAATTCGTGGGGGTAGCGGGAGGCATGCTCCTTCACCAGACCTACCCGCTCCAGCATCTCATAGACCTTCTGGTCGATGTACTTCTGATCCCGGATGCCCTGGATGATCAGCCCCTCGGCGATGGTCTCCCGCACGGTCATGCGGGGATCCAGGGAGGCAATGGGATCCTGGAAGATCATCTGAATCCTGGTGACGATGTTCTCCTTGGCGGCTTCCTTCAGCTTGGCCTGCCGCTCCTCCGCCAGGATCCGGAGCCACTCGGCGTTGCCGGCGGCTTCCTGCTCCAGGCGGTCGTATTCCTCGTTGATTTCCTTCTCCCGGCGCAGGCGATACAACGCCACGCAGTTGCGGTGATCATTCTTCGCGGCGCGGATCTGCGCCTTCTGCTCATCCACAAAAGCCCGCAGCTTTTCCTTCTCCGCCTTGACGCCTGCGATGTCGCCATCCTTGCGCAGCTGCTCCACCCGGGCCTTGGATTCCTTCCGGGCCTGGGCGATGGCGTCGGTGTAGGAGCGGGTGCCGGCCACAATGCGCTGGCCCTTGAAGTACACGTCGCCGGAGGTGGCGTTGTTCAGGCGGATGATGGAGCGGCCCGTGGTGGTCTTGCCGCAGCCGCTTTCGCCCACGATGCCCACAACCTCGCCCTTGCGCACCGTGAAGCTGACGTCGTCCACGGCCTTGAAGTCATGCTTGCCGAAATACTGCTTCAGGTGCCTGACCTCGAGGATATTTTCAGCTTCCTGCATGGCCCAGCGCCTCCATTTCTCTCATCGCTTGAATCCTGTCGGTCACGCTCTTGGGCGGGTCGATCTTCGGCGCGTCCGGATGCAGGAGCCACGTTGCCGCCCAGTGGGTGTCCGACACCTGGAAGAAGGGCGGCTCCTCCTCGAAGTCGATCTGCATGGCGTAGCGGTTGCGCTCGGCAAAGGCGTCGCCCTTGGGGGGATAGATCATGTTCGGCGGCGTGCCGGGGATGGCCTCCAGCTTGTCCTTGGTATCCAGGGAGGGCATGGAGGACAGCAGCGCCCAGGTGTAGGGGTGCTTCGGGTTGTAGAAGATGTCATCCGCCGTGCCGTATTCCACAATCTTCCCGGCGTACATGACCGCCACCTTGTCCGCCATGTTCGCCACCACGCCCAGGTCATGGGTGATGAAGAGGACGGAAATGTTGCGCTTCCTCTTGATGTCGTTGATCAGCTCCAGAATCTGCGCCTGAATGGTCACGTCCAGGGCGGTGGTGGGCTCGTCACACAGGAGGATGCGGGGGTTGGCCGCGATGGCGATGGCGATGACGATGCGCTGGCGCATGCCGCCGGAGAACTCGTGGGGGTACTGGTTGAAGCGCTTCTCCGGCTCCTTGATGCCCACGTCCTTCATGATCTGGATGGCCTTGTCATAGGCCTCCTGCTTGCTGACCTTCGTGGCTGCTTCCTTCTCCTTCTCCGCCATGTAGGTCAGCAGCCTGGACGCCTGCTCCTGCATGTCCACGCTATCGGCAGGAGCCTCCGCCCGGCAGCCGTCCAGCACCTCCGTCAGCGTCCGGCGCAGGTTCTCCGCTGCCAGCGCCAGGTCGATCAGGTTGGCGGGGCGCACCTTGGCCGCGTGCTTCTTCGCCAGCAGGAGTTTCTCCCGCCGGGCGGTCTCCCGGGCCACGCGCCGCTCCTCCTTCGGGTTGTTCTTAAGGCCCGTGAAGTAGCGGTTCATGTTCATGCTCATGGAGGTGACGAAGGTGGACGCGCCGCTTGAGCGCTGCAGGGTCAGCGGATCGATGGTGGCCTTCACCAGGCCGGTGAGCCGCTTCACCGCCGTGCGGACTTTCTTCTCGTCCAGCGCTTCCCGCTGGAAGGCGGGCAGCTCCCGTTCAATGGCTTCCGCGGCGGCCTTGCGGGCCTTCAGGGCTTCCCCGGCGGAGCATCGCATGGCCATGGCCACGTTCTCCGGCGTGAGGGAAGCGTCCTGGCAGCCTGCCTTGTGCAGGTACGTCTTCAGCGCGGCGCGCAGGGTCTTCAGCTCCGCCCTGGCGTTCTTGCGCTTGGTGCGGTTGTTCAGCAGGGTGGCCTCGGTCATCTGCTTGCCCACCTTCATGATGGGATCCAGGGAGGACAGGGGATCCTGGAAGACCATGGTCAGGTCGTTGCCGCGGATGCGGTTGAACTCCTTCTCGGTGTACTTGAGCAGATCCTCGCCCTTGTAGATGATTTCGCCGCTCTCCACAATGGTGTTGGCGGCGTTGATGCCGATGATGGACTTGGCCGTCACGGACTTGCCCGAGCCGCTTTCGCCCACGATGGCCAGGGTTTCGCCCTCGTTCAGGTCAAAGCTGATGCCGCGCACCGCCTTGACGTTGCCGTTATTGGTGCGGAAGGACACGCGCAGGTCCTTCACCTCTAATACCTTGCTCATGGCTCTCTCCTTTACTCGTCCGCACCGCGCAGCGAGGGGTTGAAGGCGTCCCGCAGGCCGTTGCCGAAGATGTTGAAGCAAATCAGCAGCAGCGCCAGGAAAATCGCCGGGAAGAACACGCAGTGGGGATAGGTGGACAGGGTCTGCTGCCCGTTCTCCAGCATGGAGCCGAGGCTGGTCATCGTCTTGGAATTCAGGTTCACGATGCCCAGGTAGGAGTAAGTGGCCTCGGAGAAGATGGTATAGGGGATGGACAGCACGCAGGCCGTGATGATGAAGCCCGAGGCGTTGGGCAGGATGTGCTTGAAGATCAGCCGGCTGTCCTTGGCGCCCAGGGTGCGGGCCGCCATGACGTACTCCTGGCCCTTGAAGCGGTAGAACTGCGCGCGCACCGTGGAGGACGTGCTGATCCACCCGAAGAAGATGAAGCAGAAGAACATGGCGAACATGGAGCCCATCTTCCGGGCGAAGTAGATCTGGAACAGGGTCATGAACACCAGGGAGGGAATCTCGTAGAGGATGTCCTTGACGCGCTCCATCACCAGGTCGAAGGTGCCGCCGTAGTAGCCCTCCAGCGCGCCGATGATCACGCCCAGGATCAGGTTGATCACAGCCGCCAGCACCGACACCGTCAGCGACAGCCTGGCGCCTGCGGCCATGCGCACGCAGATGTCGTAGCCGTACTCGTCCGCGCCGAAGAGGAAGCATGCCTCCTTGCCGCTCTGGTAGGCATACCAGTTGGCATACAGCGTACGGATCTGGTAGGAGGAGCCATTCATCTTGGACAGGTAGTAGGCGTAGCCGTCCTCGGAGGTATCGTCCGTGAGGTAGATGTTCTGCAGCTCACCGTTTTCGTCCCGTTCGGCCACGCCCTTGGCGTTGGTCAGGTACCAGGCGTTGGGGTCGCTCTTGTAGGTAACGCACTTGACCTTCTTCTCGTTGATCATGGGGTAGAGCAGCTGCACGCCGGTCTCCTCCTGATACCGGAGAGCCTGCTGGAATTCCGCCGCCGTCAGGTTCACATACACGTACCCCACCTGGGCATAGGAGTCCACGGAGATGTTGTACATGGTCTGCAGCCGGTTGGCGACGTTCTTCTCCTCCGTGCCGTAGACCTCGTGGAGCGCGCCGGGAATGGCGGAATAGTAGTCATAGGTCTGCTGGTTGACCTGCTTGTCCGTGCAGCCGTTCCAGAAGCCCAGGTCGAATTTTGTGCTGAGCCTGGGCAGAGCGTAGGCATAGTAGCCGTCCTTCTCCGACACCGCGTAATCGGAGACCATGGGCGTAATGATGGCGAAGATCACCATCACCAGCAGGATGAAGGCGCACACCACCGAGCCCTTGTTGCGGGCAAAGCGCATCAGCGCATCCTGGAGGAAGCCCACGGGCTTGGTTTCCAGCTCCTTGTCATGCAGGCGCTTGTCCATCTGGACAAATTCGAATTTCTCCTTGGGGATGTGCCGGAGCTGTTCGTTATCCTGATTACAAGTCATTGGTCTTGTTCCCTCCCATGCGGATTCTGGGGTCGATAAGGCCGTAGCTCAGGTCGAACAGGATGCCCGCCGCCAGGCCGATGACCACATAGAACATGCTGATTGCCAGGAACACGCTGTAATCGCGCATGTTGATGGACGCCAGGTACGTCTTGCCGATGCCGGGCACCGCGAAAATCTGCTCGATGATCAGCGAGCCGGAGATGACGTAAATCACCTGGGACAGGAGCGAGGGCATCAGCGGCACCAGAGAGTTGCGGAAGGCATGGCGCATGGTGGCCTGGGCCCGGGTCAGGCCCTTGGTGCGGGCTAGAAGCATGTACTCGCAGGTGAGGGTCTCGGTCAGCTCGGCGCGGATCATGCGCATGTTGCCCGCGATGTTACCGAAGGACAGCGCCAGCACCGGCATGATGGCCGACTGGAACATGGGCCAGGAGAAGTAGTCTGTGCCGCTCTTCATCACCAGCGGGCACCAGCCCAGCTTGAAGCCCACCCAGTACTGCAAAAGCACCGCGTACACAAAGGAGGGGATGGAAATGAAAATCATGATGAACACGTTGATGAGCTGATCCTGCCAGCGGTTCTTGAACACTGCGGCAATCACGCCGAAGATCACGCCCAGGGGCACGGAGAACACCAGGGACAGGATGTTCACATACAGCGTGGCGGGGATCTTGCTGGCCAGGTACTCCTCCACCGGCATCAGGAACGTGCCCACCGTGGTGCAGAAGCCCCAGTTGAACTCCGTGAACACATTCTTGAGGAAAATGCCGTACTGCACAATCATCGGGTCATAATAGCCCCAGGCTGTCCGCATGTCCTCCAGCTGCTTGGCATATCCGCCCGTCACCGCCACAACCGGGTTGGGCAGCATCCGTATCAGAACAAACAGCATCGTCATGATGATGAACAGACTCACGATGAACAGCCCGATACGTTTGCATACGTATTTCAACATCGGTAGCATTCTCCTCTTATCTGGTATCACCCTGCGGAATAACAGCCCGCAGGCAGCGCGCGCAGTCTTGTTTCCGCCTTATGGAAGGGCTTTTGCCACGAAACATGATTGAAGGTCGAAGGGGCCTCAGCCCCTTCGACGCCTCTGTGAATGCACAATCTGAGGAAGGACAGCCTGCAGGCTGCCCTTCCTCAGATTTGCTCATGGACGATGGCTGACAGCGCGCGTCAGCAGGCAGGGATGCCGCCGTGCATCAGTAGCTCAGGCTGTTGCCTTGGCCGGCGCAGTAATCGGCCCACTCCGCATCGTTCATGGTATAGGTGATGAACTGGATGCCGCCGCGGCCCACGATGGAGTTGATGTACTCGCTGCTGCCATAGACAACCCTGTAGGATGCCAGGGCAGCCGTGGAGGAGGAGAAGATCGGAATCATGTGGTAGTTCAGCAGCAGGCCCTTCTCCATGCCGGCCAGGATCTCGTTGCGCACATCCAGCTCGGCAATGGCGTAGGTGCCGTTGTACAGCTCGTTGTACCAGTCGTTGTAGCTCATGGTGATCTCCTCGCCCTGGACGCTGATGGTCAGGTCGGAGTACACGTCAAAGCCGTATTCCATCACGTAGGAGGGATCGGTCCAGCAGATCATCATGCTGTAGGGATCCAGATCCGCGCCGCCCCAGGCGCCGTTGATCATGTCGTCCTGGCCGTTCTGCATGGAGGTGTAGTAGTCCTGATCCTCCACCAGCACGAACTTGATCCGGCCCTCCAGGGAGGTGCCCAGCGCAGCAGCGTTCATGGCGTCCTGGATGAAGTCCACCATCTTCTGGTTGGTGGCGTCGGTGCCATAGACATGGTACTCGATCTCCACCACGTCCGTCTCGGAGATGTTGCCGTCGGCCAGGCACTGGTCATAGGCGGCCTGGAGCAGGGTGGTGGCAGCTTCCTTGTCATAGCCGGTCAGGCCGTCCAGATCCTCCACGCCGTAAACCTCCCGCAGGGTGTTCTGGGCGTAGACGGAGGAGCGGTAGGTCTCGCTGGTGAGGGGATCGCAGATGTACATGTCGTTCAGCAGGCCGAAGGCGGGCTCGGAGCAGGCGGTGCAGCTGCTGACGTAATCGCCCCGGTCGAAGGAGTAGGACATGGCCTTGCGGAAGTCCTTGTAGGTCAGGATGGTCTTGTTGACGCCGGGCACCTCACGGCTCTTGAGCATGTCGAAGTCCGTGTTCAGCGCCAGGTAGTAGGTGTTGCTGGTGGGGGTGTAGTACACATAGTCGCTGGTGCCGTACTGGGCCATATCGTCCTGGGACAGGCCCACAGCATCCAGGTTGCCCTGCAGGAACATGGACATCTGCGTGGTATGCTCGTCGATCTGCTGCAGGTTGATGCCGGTGGTCTGGTACTGACCCTCGTAGCGGCTGTCGCTGTAGCCGAACCAGGCGTCGTTGCGGTCAAAGACGATTTCCTTGGACTCCTGGTAGCTGACGATCTTGTACGGGCCGTAGGAGCTGAACTTGTCCACCGCCGTGCCGTAGGCGGACTTGACGATGCCGCCGGTCTCGGTCTTGTTGGCCTCGTAGAGGGCCTCGTTGACCAGGATCAGGTTGTCGATGTTCATCTCGAAGTCAAACAGGGTGCTGGGGTTCTTCAGAATGACGGTGAAGGTGTACTCATCATCCTGCACAAAGCCCACCTGCTCCCAGGGGGTGGCTTCCATGATGCCGTCCTCGCAGTAGGCGTAGTTGATCAGGTCGTCCCTGGTTTCGCCCCAGCCCTCGGTCATGGCGAAGACCAGGTCGATGGCCTCGTCGGTCATGGGGATGTAGCCGTCCTCATTGGCCATGGCGTACAGAGCGTAGTAGTTGTCGGTGGTCATGTATCCGCCGTACTCCTGCAGGGAGTAGCCGGACAGATAATCCAGGGGCGTGGTCCAGCTGAAGTAGGCCTTGTTGCCCTCAGCATCGACGTACTGGCCGTCCTCGCCCGCGGCGAACTCCGCCATGGTTCTGCCGATGTTGGCAGCCTGGCTCAGCTTCACGCCGCCCGCCTTGTCGCTGTTGTAGTAGTCCTCCGCGTTGGCCAGGGCGATGCCGCCGGCATAGAACAGGGAGGCGCGGTAGTTCTTCATGCCGGGGTTGAGGAACTGCTGCAGGGTGTATTCCGCATCATGGGCGGTGATGGGGGTGCCGTCCTGCCAGGTGGCGTCCTTGCGCATCTTCACCTGCCAGGCATAGCCCTCGGTGGCGTCCGCAGGCACGCCGTAGGTTTCGTTGCCCGCGTAGGCGGCGGTCACGTCCACGGGGAACTCCTCCGCCAGCTCGCACACAATGTCGTAGCCGTCCCGGGTCTCGTTCATCCAGAAGCCGTAGAACACGGACACGGTATAGCCCAGCATGTCATACTCCGAGGAGATGGTCCAGTCGGTGGGCGACCAGGTGGACACGCCGGAGTAGGTGCCGCGATAGGTGTAAGTGGCGTCGCCCTCGGCCAGCGCCGATGTGGCCAGGGTGAGCAGCATGGCAAGCGCCAGCAGCACGGACATCAGTTTCTTCATTCTGTTTCCTCCCTTTCATGATTGCACAATCGTTATGAACGAGGGATCGCATGCCGTGTATGAATTAAAGCCGCGACTGCAGCCAATCCATCAGTTTGTCCAGCCCCGCTTCCGCAAAGGGGCTCTCCAGCCCGGCGGCCCGGATGGCCTCCGGGAAATTGCTGCTGCCCGAGGCCCGCAGGAAGGTCAGGTAGCTCTGCCAGGCCCCGTCGGGATCCTCATGCATCCAGCGGCAGTACTGCAGCGCCAGCACCTGCGCCAGGCCGTAGTCGATGGCGTAAAAGGGCCAGAGGAACGTGTGGGGAATCCGCTGCCAGCGGGTGCCGATCCGCGCCCGCTCCTCCTCCGGGTACTCCCGGAAGGGGAAGTACGCCTCCTCCAGCTGCCGCCACAGCGTGTTGCGCTGCGCTTTGGTCATGTCCGGCTGCTCGTACACCCGCTGCTGGAACTCATCCTGCTGGCACTGGTAGAGGATCCGGGTCACCGCGCCCTCCAGGTGCATCCGGCGGTAATCCTCCGCCCGCTCCCCGAAGAACAGCTCCATAGACGGCCAGGTGAAGAACTCCATGGCCATGGCGTGGGTCTCGGCCATCTCGGAGGTGTACCAGGCCCGCTCGCGGATTTCCTCATTCCGCTTGAGGTAGAAGTAGAACCCGTGGCCGCCCTCGTGGGTCATGATGTAGGCATTCTCGGTGGTGCCGTCGAAGTTGGCGAAGATGAACGGCGCCCGGTACGCCTCGAAGAACGTGCAGTACCCGCCGGTCTGCTTGCCCTCCCGGGCGGTCACGTCATACAGGCCGTTGTCCAGCAGGAAGTCGATGTACTCCTTTGTCTCCGGGGACAGCCGGGTGAACATCTCCCTGGTCTGCTCCAGGCAGAACTGCTCGTCCCCCAGGGGCACCGGGTTTCCCGTGAGGAAGCTGATGCCGTCCCAGGGATAGAGATGCTCCAGACCCAGGCGCTGCCTGCGGCCCTCGTTCAGCCGGGCCCCCACGGGTACCAGCGCCTGCTTCACCTGCTCCCGGAAGCGGGCCACGTCCTCCGGTGTGTAGCCGATGCGGCACATCCGCCGGTAGCTCAGCGGCACATAGTTGGGATAGCCCAGCAGCTGCGCCTGACGGTGCCGGTTGTGCACCAGCTGGTCGTACAGCTCCTCCAGCTCCTCCTGCTGCTCTTCCCAGGAGGCGGCCACGGCCTGGTACACAGCCTTTCTGACCTCCCGGTCCGGGGACTGCTGCTCCAGGGCCAGGCTGCTGCGGCTGACCTGACGGCCGTTGTAGTTCACCCTGCCCGCGGCGATCAGCTGATGATACCGGCTGACCAGCGCGTTTTCCTCCTGCTGCAGCGCGATGAGCCCCTCGCTGGTCTCCTCCAGCCCGTCCCGCATCAGCGTGAAGGCGAAGGAGCCCATCAGCTGCTCGAAGCAGTCGCTCATGGGCGATAAGAGCATCATGCGGCTGAAGCGGTTGGCCAGCTCCGCCACCCTCGGGCCGATCTCGTCGTAATACCGCTGCTCCTGGGCATAGAAGGGATCGTTCACGTTCATGCCGTGGCGGACGTAGCACAGATCCATGGGCGTCATCCTGTCGCCCAGGCGATAGCGATGCTCCAGCACCGCCCGGCAGTCCGCCTCGCTGGAGACGGCCTGCAGCGCCTCAAGGAGCGCATCGTATTCCCCGGCGATCTCTTCCCAGGTGACCCGGCGGTACGGCATGTCCTGAAAGCGCACGGCCCTCTCCCCTTCCCGGAGCAGAACGTCCCCTGCCCCGAATCTGATAATAGGGATTTTGTAACGCATTTTCCTGCATTTTGAAAGTACTTCTTCTGTTCTGCAGAGAGCTTCTTTTGTATTTTCTGCATCAATATGCAATACTGTATGGGAAATTCCCGTTTATGCCATCCATCCGGCTGCATATATAAAAAAGCGGCCGAAGCCGCTTTGAAGAAAACCTGCATAATGTGCCTTTCGTTCGTGCAAATTGAGGGTTGAATCATCCCATGAAGGAGGCTGTGTCCATGAAGCGTGACGAAACCTTTGAAGAGGTGGAGGAGGTGGCCAGCGCCGCCGAATGCACCGGCCTGATGCCCGCTATTCCGCCGGATCCCTCCGGCGCGCAGAATCTGGCGGGGCTCATGGCCATTCACTGCCCGCCCTGTGCCACCGCGCCAGCCCCAGCACGTCCATTACCACCCGGTGAAGATGCTCGTCCTTCTGATGCACATAATTCACCGAGGAGTACACCATCCGCCCGTCCGGCCAGAGCACCTGCCCCGTCCCGTCCGGGTTCAGGCCGTAATCCGTAAGGCTGCGGCCTTCCTCAGGCACCAGCACCGTCAGCCGGTCCAGCACCCGGTTGCCCAGGAACAGCGTGAAGATGCCCCGCTCCATATCCACCGCCAGGTGATGCCCCGTGAACCCCGACAGCCCGATGGCCCTGTCGCTCATGTACACGGGGATCTCCGAGTAGTACTGCTGCGGGTGCTTCACGTAGCACTGGCTGCCCAGGTACTGGGTGTACACGCCCTCGCTGAGCCTGCGGCCCGTGCGGTTCCTCGCCATGGCCAGCAGGCTTTCCCGGCTGACAACCTTTCCCTGCAAAAGCCCCTGGCACAGCTTCACCATGTCCCCCCGGGTGGCGAACATCCCCGCGTGACCGCAGCCCTCCGGCCAGAGCAGCTGGGCCTTGGGGTCGTGGGGCGTGCCGGGAATGATCGTCTCCCGGTGGATGTACCGCCCCCGCTCGATGCGGTGCTCGCCGGAATAATCCACGCAGCGACGGCGTTCCTCCTCCGGCACCCGGCAGAAGGTATCCTTCATCCCCAGGGGATGGAAGATTTTTTCCTGTGCCAGCGTCTCATAGCTTTCGCCACCCGCGCCCTCGATCACATACTTCAGCACCATGGCGTGCATATCGGAGTAGTACCTGCCGGTGACAACCTGGGGCGCGATGTCCTCCAGCTGCCGCAGGGCCTCCTCCGCCGTGGGCTGCGCGTCCACCCGCCGGGGCGTGACCAGCCCCACCTCGAACCCCAGCACGCTGTCCACGCTGACCCCATCAAGGTGCCGGAACCGGGGCGCGTACCGGGTGACGGGCGCGGACAGATCCAGCAGGCCCTCCTCCTGCAGGCGCATGACCAGCAGGCCCGTGAACAGCTTGGTCAGGCTGGCCAGGTCGTAGAGCGCGTCCTCCGTCAGGGGATCCCCCCCGCGGTTCATCACCCCGCGCAGGGCATGCTCCTCCCCCTCCGCCGTGCCGCAGGTGACGGACAGGCAGGGCATGATGCGCGTTTGCTCCGTGAAAAAGCCGATGGCTTCGTACAGCTGCCGGTTCACTTGTCCACCCCGATGCGGGTGCAGGCCACCCGGCCCTCCACCAGGTCGCTGAGGCGGTGGCGGGCATGGCCGATGATCACCGTCGTGCCGCCCCGCACGGACTGCAGCGCGTATTCCAGCTTGGCCCTTGCGCCGTTGGCCCCAGCCCGGCTGGCGCCCACGCAGTTGGCCTGCAGCTTGCGCACGGCGGTCTCCACTTCCTCGATGGTCTTGCCCGTCACGTCCCGCACCAGGGTGGTGGGGTCGGAGGGATTCTGGTAGATGCCCTCGGTGGAGGTCATCAGCACCAGGGTTTTGGCATGCACCAGCCCGGCGATGACCGCAGCGGTCTCGTCGTTGTCCACGCACTCGTAGGCCAGGTCGCCCCGCTGACGGCGGGTGGCCAGCTCCATCTTGCGGTTCTCCTCGTCGCAGACGGGGTCGTTGTAGTTGACGATGGGGATGGTCTTCTGCTGGGCGGCGCGGATGAGCAGGCGGCGGATATGCTCCCGCTTCTCCAGGTCGTTGAAGTGGGTATGCTCCACCAGCAGCTGCCGCACGCCGTACTCCGGGCGGACGAACTGCCGGTAGTTCTGCATGAGGATGCTCTGGCCCTGGGCGGCGTAGTCGGTCTTGTCCTGCTCCGGGTCGCCGGAGAGCTCGCAGCCGGTGCGCTTGATGTAGTCCAGGCGGCCGATCTCCGTCGCGCCGGAGGTCACCCAGATCATGCCGGGCTTCAATTCGCTCCCCAGGCGGGAGAAGATGTTGTAGTCGATATCCTTGTCCTCCCGGCGGATCAGCGCCATGGAGCCGATTTTGCCCACCAGGTCGAATTCATAATCCACAGCCATTGCTTTCATGCCTCCGTTATGCGTTGCTTTTCCGCTCTGTCAGGACGTTCACCCATTTGCCCGAGCGGAACCGCCACAGGCCGATCATGGCCTTGATGGCCTCCTCGGTGATGGTGAAGATATACACCTGCCACACCGGCAGCCGCCACACCAGCGCCGCGATGCCCACCAGCGGCACGCCCACCAGCCACAGCGCAGAGGTGTCCAGCAGCATGGAGAACACCGTATCCCCGCCGGCGCGCAGGATGCCCACCACGTTGACGGAGTTGAAGGCCCTCAGCCAGATGGTGAACGAGCCGATGAGCAGGATGGTGCTGGCCAGGCTCCGGGCCTCCTGGCTCACGTTGAAGATGCCCAGCAGCGCGTCCCGGCAGGTCAGCTGCACCACGCCCATCATGACGCCGATCAGCAGGCAGGCGGCCATCATGCGTTTGGCGGTCAGCCATGCGCCCTTGCGGTCGCCCGCGCCCAGGTGGCCGCCCACCAGGATGGCCGTGGCGTTCATCACGCCGTAGACCAGCACCTGCACCAGCTGATCCACCGTGCCCGCGATGCCCACCGCTGCCACCGACGCGTCGCCCAGGCGGCCGTAGAACACGTTGTACATGGACATGCCCATGCTCCACAATCCCTCGTTGGCCACCACCGGCGCAACCAGCAGCACAAAGCGCTTCAGGTAGGCTTTGTCGGGCAGCTTCATGTCCTTCAGCCGTGCGGCGGAGGGCAGGTTCAGCCCATAGGAGGCGGTCACGTCAATGAGCATGGCCACGCCGCCGGAAATCACCGTAGCCAGGGCCGCGCCCTCCACGCCCAGGGCGGGCAGGCCGCACTTGCCGTAGATCAGCAGGTAATTCAGCAGCGTATTCAGCACGATGGAGGTCACGCCCGCCATCATGGGGATGTTGGTTTTCTCCGCGGATTTCAGGCAGCTGGCGTAGGCGATGTCCACCGCGGCGAACAGGTAGCCCGGCGCAACGATGCGCAGGTACCTTACCGCGTCCTGGAAGCTCTCGCCCCGGGGCAGGAACAGGCTCACCACGGTTTCCGTGGCGAACACCGCCATGCCCGCGAACACCGCCGCCAACAGCAGCGTAAAGCGCAGGCACAGCCCCATGACCCGGTGCATGGCCTTCACGTCCCGGTTGCCCCAGTACTGGCTGAAGAAAATCCCGCAGCCGGAGCCTGCGCCGAAGAGGAACAGCTGGAACACGAAGGTATACCGGTTGGCCTGGGTGACGGCGGCGTAGGGCGCGTCGCCCAGCTGGCCGATCATCACGCCGTCGATAATGTGCAGCGACGCGCTGACCAGGTTCTGCACCACAATGGGCAGCGCAACCATCAGGACCTTCCGCAGGAAGGCCCTGTCCCAGTGAAATACTTGCTTATTCATTTGCGTGTGGCAATCCCTTTCCTATGATCAATACATACTATTGCTGCGCGGCGGGAGCGGACGCCTTCCCCTCTGGAGAAGGTGGCCGAGCGCAGCGAGGCCGGATGAGGTCGTTCCTCCTGCGGGTTGCGGAGCATGCCGTTTCCATTGCGGGCGGACTTCGTTGTCTGCCCGGAAACTTTAACGGCTTCCTTGGGGGGCGAACCTGCCGTTTCCATTGCGGACTGCTTCGCATCCGCTCGGAAACTCTGGTTTTTTCGTTCCCTTTTTCTGCGCTGTTCTGCTGCGCCCGGGCTGCCGCCCGGACCTGCGCAGGGGCTAACGCCGCCCCAGCACCCCCGCAAGGGGCAACGCCCCATGACCCGGTTTCGCTGGCGCGTTCCCTTGTCAGACGCTGAACATGGTACGGATCAGCTTTTCCAGGCCGCTCAGGCCCGCATAATAGCCATGGCTGTTGTCCAGCACCGCGTCGGCGACGCTGCGGTAGACCCCGATGCGCTCGTGATACAGCCGCTCCACCTCGCCCAGGCCCTTCTTGGCCAGCATCGGACGGCGATCCAGCTTGATGTCGGACATGATGTCCTGCAGAGGCCGGTCGATGAGCACAATCACCCCGTGGTTGCGCATGATGGCCCGGTTGATATCCCGCAGAACGGTGCCGCCGCCGGTGGACACGATGGAGGGCGTCTCCCGCGTCAGCTGGATGAGCAGGTTGGTTTCCGCCGTGCGGAAGGCCTGCTCGCCGTAGCGCTCGAAGATTTCCGTCACGGTGCCCCCCAGCCCCTGGGTGATCCGCTGGTCCATGTCCACATAGGGGATGCGCAGATTGCCTGCCACCCGGCGGCCCAGGCTGCTCTTGCCGCTGCCCGGCATACCGATGATGAAGATGTGCCTGTCGATCATACGCCCGCCTCCTTCAGCAGACGCTCCTGCTCGCCCCGGCTCAGCGCCATGATGCAGGCGTACAGCGCGCGCACATCCTCCCCCAGGGCGGAATCGTCCAGCATGGCCGCCCGGGAATCCAGCACCTGCTCCTCCCGCGCCGCGTCCAGCACCGGCAGGCCATGGGCCAGCTTGTAGCGCGCCACCTCCCGGCTCAGCGCCATCCGCTTTTCAAAGAGCCTGACAAGCTCCCTGTCCACCCCGTCCAGCTCCGCCCGGACGTCCTCCAGCTCCCTCATCCTCGGTCCCTCCATTTATGCTTGTTCGCGCTCCGCCTTTTCCAGCGAGAAGGAGAAAGCCGCGCCCTCCTTCGTATCCTCCAGCCAGATGCGCTGGCCGTGCATCTCCAGGATCCTCTGGCAGATGGACAGCCCCAGGCCCGTGCCCTTGCCCGCCGTGTGGGCCCTGTCCGCCGTGAAGAAGCGGTCGAACACCTTCGGCCGGTCCTCGGGCAGGATGCCCGTGCCGTTGTCCCGGATGGTGACGGTGCACAGCTTTTTGTCCGCCGCCGTGGTCAGGACGATATGCCCGCCCTCCGGGGTGAACTTGATGGCGTTGTCCAGCAGGTTCACCACCACCTGCTCGATCCGGTCGCTGTCGGCATGCACCATGCAGGGCTCCAGGCGGAAGTCGCAGGCGACCTCCATATGCTTGCCCTCCAGATCGTTGATCCTGCGGATGATGGCCCGGCGCAGCATCTCGTTCATGTCAAAGTCGCTGTATTCCAGGGCCGCGTCGTCCCGCTCCAGGCGGGAGAGGGCCAGCAGATCCCCGATCAGCTTGGACAGGCGGCGGGTTTCGTCCCCCACCAGGGCCAGGTAGCGGGGATGCTCCTCCGGGGGAATGGTGCCGTCCTCCATGCCGTGGACAAAGCCGCTGATGGAGGTAATGGGGCTGCGCAGCTCATGGCTGACGTTGGCCACGAATTCCCGGCGGCTGCTCTCCACCTCGCTGAGCTTGTCCGCCATGGTGTTGAAGGCCTCGGACAGGGCGGTGATTTCCGGCGTGGCCTGGTCAGGGTGCACCCGCACGTTGAAGTCCCCGTCCGCCATGGTGCGGGAGGCCTTCGTCAGCTCGTTCAAGGGGCGCATGATCCGCCGCACATAGGCGAACAGGCCGATGGCCGCCAGCGCCATGGCCAGCAGCGATACCAGCACCACCTGCGTCACCAGCGGCCCCGCGCCGCCCTCGATTACCTGGGCCGGGGTCTGAATCAGCACCGCGCCCAGCACCATGTCGCTTTGCACAAAGGGCACGCCCACGGTGAACATGGGGTTGCCCTCCACCATGACCTTCAGGGAGATTTCCTCCCCGCCCAGCACCTGCACCAGCGCCTGGGAAATCTCCTGGCCGTTGAGGGAGGCGGCAAAGTCCGGGTCGGTGGCGGAGGTCAGGTTCATGTTGTCCATGACGCGGCCCCGGCGGTCCACCACCAGGATATACGCGCCGTAGTCCTTGTACACCTGCTCGGCCTTCCAGGCCAGGTAGGGGCTCAGCCCCGTATCCCCGGTGAGGATGATGCCCAGCGCCGAGGTTTTGTTCTGCGCCGCCAGAAAGGCAATCTCCCGCGCTTCCTTGGTCAGATCCTCCAGGCGGGCCGATATCTGCTGATTGCGCAGCGTCACCCAGCACAGCCCTGTGGCGCAGACCATCACCAGCAGGATCACGCCCATGACCACCGCCATGATTCGCTTGAACATGCCTCATCCACCCCGGCCCTTGCCGTTACTTCATCTCAAACTTGTACCCGACGCCCCACACGGTCTTGATGCACCAGCCGTACTTCTCGCTGTCCTGCAGCTTCTCCCTAAGGCGTTTGATATGCACGTCCACCGTGCGGCTGTCGCCAAAGAAGTCAAAGCCCCACACCTGCTCCAGCAGCTGCTCCCTGGTGAACACCTGGTTCTGATGGCTGGCCAGGAAGTACAGCACCTCCAGCTCCTTGGGGGGCATGTCGATCTTGCGGCCCTCGTAGTGCACCTCGTACTGGGTCAGGCTGACGGTGAGGCCCGGGAAGGACAGGCCCTCCTGCTTCTCCTCCTCCGCGCCCTGGGTGCGGCGCAGTACCGCCTTCACCCGCGCCACCAGCTCCTTGGTATCGAAGGGCTTGGTGATGTAGTCGTCCGCGCCCAGCTCCAGCCCCAGCACCTTGTCGAAGGTCTCATCCTTGGCGGTGAGCATGATAATCGGGATCGTGCTGGTCTTGCGGATGGCCTTGAGCACCTGCCAGCCGTCCATGCCGGGGAGCATCACGTCCAGCAGCATCAGATCCGGCGGCAGCTTGCGGAACTTGGACAGGGCGTCGTCGCCCCGGTCGGCGGTCTTGACCTCAAAGCCCTCCTTCTCCAGGTACAGCTGCACCAGGCGGCTGATGTTGGGGTCGTCGTCCACCAGCAGAATATAAGGCTTGTCCTTCATAATCCGTAGCACCTCCGTATCCATAAGCCCGGCAGCCCTCCCGGGGCCTGCCGGCATTGTTCTCCCTGCGGGATCACATCCCGCCCTCTTGCCAGAATTCTCCGCGGCGCGGGCGTTTTCCTGCCCGATGCCTGTCAGGGAATATCCGCCGCCCGCGCCAGCCAGCCCCGATGGATGCGCTCCGTCAGCTCCGCCAGTGCGGTGCGGTTGCTGTCATAGCGCAGCAGGCGCGCCGCTTCCTCCGGGGACGTCCAGACCGCCGAAGTGTGCTCATGGGACAGGACAAGCGCTTCCGCCTTCACCCTGAGGGCAAAGGCGTACTCCGGGATCACCAGCGTCCGCGCGGGTCAGTGGCTGCGCGCTTCCCGGCGGATGACGGACGCAGGCACGCTGCAGCAGCTGTCCAGGGGATACAGCTCCCCGCCCGCGCCGATTTCCTCCCGGGCCTCGCGGCGGGCCGCTGCAAGGGGCGTTTCGCCCTCCTCCCCGCCCCCGGCCACGAACTGCCATGCGTCCATGTCCGCGCGGCGCAGCACAGCCACCCGCAGATCTGCCCTATCGTCAAAGGGAATCACCAGCACCTGAAAGGGCGCGCGGGCCATGGCTGCATGCCTCCTTCCCTTACTTCAGCGTCACCACGGTTACGCCGTCCTCGCCCTCGCCGTACACGCCCAGGCGGTAGCTCTTCACCAGCATGTGCCGCTTCAGGTGCTGCTGGATGCCGCTGCGCAGCACCCCCGTGCCCTTGCCATGGATGATGGATACCTCGCCCATGCCCGCCAGCACCGCCTCGTTCAGGTACTGATCCACCGCGTTCAGGGCCTCGTCCAGGGTCATGCCGCGCACATCGCACTCCATCTTCACCACGCGGGTCATGGCGCCGGTGTTGGCCCGGACGGTGGCCTTCTGCCTGGGCTGCTCCTCCCGGATCAGCCGCAGCTGCGACAGATGCGCCTTGAACTTCATGATGCCCGCCTGCAGCTGCACCTCGCCCTTGCTGTCGGGGGCGGAAAGCACCGTGCCCTGCTGCCCCAGGGTGAGAATCTCCACCCGGTCGCCGGGCTTGACGGTCTTGGGGGGCAGGGTGTTGTCCACCTTCTTGGTCAGCCCCTCGGAGAGGCTGTCCACCCCCTGCTCGATGCGCTTGCGGATGGCGTTTGTCTGGGCGTCGGGGGAGTTCATTTCCTTCTTCATGCGCTTGAGGTCGGCGATAATGCTCTCGGACTCCCGGCGGGTCTGCTCCATCAGGCGGCGGGCGTCCTCCCGGGCCTTGCGCATGGTGGTCTCGCGCTTTTCCTCCATCTCCTTGCGCAGCTTCTCCGCCTCGTCGCGCAGGCGGATGGTTTCCGCGCTGGCCTGGGCGGCGATCTCCCGCTCCCGCTCGGCCACCTGGCGGTGGTACTCCGCGTTGGCGATCACGTCCTCGAAGCGGATGTTCTCCCCGGAGATCAGCTCCTTCGCCGCGTCGATCAGGTTCTCCGGCAGACCCAGCTTGCGGCTGATCTCAAAGGCATTCGACTTGCCCGGCACGCCGATGGACAGCCGGTAGGTGGGCCGCAGGGTCTCCACATCAAACTCCACCGAGGCGTTCTCCACCCCCTTGGTGGACAGGGCGAAGGCCTTCAGCTCGCTGTAGTGGGTGGTGGCCAGCGTCCGCACCCGGATGTGCAAAAGCCGCGTCAGGATCGCCTGGGCCAGTGCCGCGCCCTCGGTGGGATCGGTGCCCGCGCCCAGCTCGTCGAAGAGCACCAGGTCACGGGGCGTTACCTCATGCATGATGCTGACAATGTTCACCATGTGGCTGGAGAAGGTGGACAGGCTCTGCTCGATGGACTGTTCGTCGCCAATGTCCGCAAAGACCTGCTCAAACACCGCCAGCTCCGTGCCGATGTCCGCCGGCACCTGCAAGCCCGCCTGGGCCATGAGGGTGAACAGGCCCACGGTCTTGAGGGTAACGGTCTTGCCGCCGGTGTTGGGGCCGGTGATGACCAGGGTGGTGAAGTCCCGGCCCATCCACAGGTTGATGGGCACCACCTTTTCCCGGTCGATGAGGGGATGCCGCCCGCGCACGATGTTGATGCGGCCCTCATTGTTGAGCTTCGGCGTGACGGCGTACATTTCCCGAGCCAGCAGCCCCTTGGCGAAGACGAAGTCCAGCTCCGCCAGAAGGTCGATGGTCTCCCGCAGCTGTCCCGCGTAGGGCGCCACCTCCGCCGACAGGGCCGCCAGGATCCGCTCGATTTCCTGCCGCTCCTTCAGCTCCCACTGCTTCAGCTCGTTCCCCATCTCCACCGCCGCCATGGGCTCAATGAACAGCGTGGCCCCGGAGGTGGACTGGTCGTGCACAAGGCCCGGCACATTGGCACGGTACTCCGCCTTCACCGGCAGGACGTATCGGTCGTTGCGCACGGTGATGATGGGATCCTGCAGGTACTTCTGGAAGGAGGCGTTGCGCACCATCTGGTTCAGCTTCTCCTTGATGCGCTCGGTGGCCCCCCGCAGGTGGCGGCGGATGTTCATCAGCTCCGCGCTGGCCCGGTCGGCGATTTCGTCCTCGGAGAGAATCGCATCGGTGATGTCCTGCTCCAGATGCCTAAGCGTGCAAAGGCCCTCGGCCTTCTGCCGCAGAAGAGGTGTGTTGTCCCGGTCGGTGACCAGCGCGTCCCGGGCTGTGCGGGAGGCCCGCAGCAGCTCCGCGACGGAGAGCAGCGCCTTGGGCGACAGCGTCGCGCCCTTGTCCGCCAGGGCCAGGAAGGGCCGCACATCCTGGAAGGCCATCATCGGGTGTCCGCCGATGTACTGCAGCACCACCGCGGCCTCCTCGGTTTCCTGCTGCCACAGCTGAATTTCAGCCATGTCGCAGGAGGGGACCAGCGCACGGCAGCGCTCCGCGCCCATCTCCGTCAGGGCCTTGCCCGCCAGCTGCTCCCGAATCTTCGTGAACTCCAGTACCCGGAGGGTTCTTTCTTTCATCATAAACGCTCTGTCCTCATCCAAATAATGGTCGTGCTTGTTATTCCACCGGCCGCGACCAGTGCCCTGCCGTGGTCTCCAGAGCGGGCTTCCGGCCCTGCAGGGCCTCCGTCGCCTGACGCAGGGCGTCCTCCGTCTCGTCCGTCAGCTCATACAGCCCGGCCCAGCCGGATGCGCGCATCCGGGCGATGTTGTCCGTGGGCAGGCTGTTCATCAGCCGCACAAGACACCCCTCCGGCAGCCGCTGCCGCAGGAGCGGGAAGTCCACATGCCGGCGGTCGGTCAGGCAGGTGCCAGCAAGGGCGTTGGGATCATGCCGGTCGCACAGGCTGCAGGCGGCGTGACCGCGGCTCAGTCCCAGATACGTCCGCGCAGGGCAGTGGTGCAAAAGCATCAGCTGCGTCCGCCCGTAGGCGGGAACCGCCGCCGGGATGCCCCCGGCCATCAGCGTTGCCAGCTCGCTGCCTGTCAATTCCGGCGAAGCCGTGACAAAGGCGCACCCCTGCTCGTACAACAGCTGCGCCGCCCGGCGGTTCATCACGGGGATCCCTGCCCCCGCGCCAAAAGGCACGGGCCAGTCCAGCCCCAGCTGCCCCACGCTGCCCAGCACCACGCCACCGAAAACATCCCTGTGGCGGCTGACAAAGCCGCTCAGCAGCTCCAGCGTGGCCTCCTCGCAGACCATGGGCAGCTGCAGCCACACGCCCTCCGGTAAATCGGGCAGGGCAGCTTCCAGCGCCTCCTCACGCCAGTCCTCCGGGTACCAGATCAGCCGCGCGTCCAGGTTCCGCACCGCCGCAAGCTGCTCCATCGTGCGGAAGATCACCATCTCCGGCAGCGTTCCTGCGGGCAGGGCCATGGCGTCCGCAGGCTGCTCCTGCGCCCGGGGCAGGGCGAAGGCCCGGCTGCGGGCTTCCGCCAGGCGGGTGAGCGCTTCCCTGCGCAGGGCGTTCAGCGCGGACACCGGCACGAAGGCGCTCTCCGTCTCCACCGTGCAATCCCGCAGGGTGAAGGGCGTGTCGCCAGTCTTGTCCAGGCTGCGGAGGGCGTCGTCGGCGGTCATGGCGCGGCTCCGGGCAGGGGCGACAATCTCGCCCTCCACCGTAACCGACGTGTCCCCGTCCGTGACCGTCAGGGTCAGGGGCGAGCCGGGCATGGCTGTCAGCAGCATGTCCGCTGGAATGGGCGGGATGGTCAGCGCCCGGGCCCGCTCCAGCTGCTCCGCGTCCGTCAGGCGGACAACCTCGTCCCCGGGACGCACGCGCATGTCGGGCCGCAGGCGCAGCACAGCGATCTCCCCCGCCGCCACGGGCTTGCCGGAATAGATCATCTCCTGATCCCCGGCCCTGCCCCGCAGCTGCAGGCCGTCCCCGTCGTGGAGGGGCAGCTGCACCCGCACCCGGGCCATGCCACCCATGACGGCCTCCACTTCGCCCAGAGGCACGCCGCCGTGGTTCACCCGCGTCTCGCAGATGACCCCCGCGTCCTCCGCCCCCAGGGCGTAGCCGTCCATAAACCCGCCCCGCTGGAAAATCTGCATCAGGTCGCGGCGTTCCTCCCCGTCCGCCGGACGGAACGCGCCCTGCTCCATGCTGTCAATGGCCCTGCGGTAGCTGCCCGCCACCGCCGCCACGTATTCGGGCCGCTTCAGCCGCCCCTCAATTTTCAGGGAAACAGCCCCCGCCCCGGCCAGCTCCGGCAGATGATCCCGCAGACACACATCCCTGGGGGACAGCCAGGCCGCCGCTTTGCCCCGGTAGGTGTAGGGCAGGCGGCAGGGCTGGGCGCAGCGGCCCCGGTTGCCGGAGCGTCCGCCGATCATGGAGGAGAACAGGCACTGGCCGCTCACCGCCACGCACTGCGCCCCGTGGCCGAACACCTCAATCTCAATGCCTTCCCGGGCGCACAGGGCGATTTCCTCCAGGCTGCACTCCCGGGCCAGCACCGCCCGGGTCATGCCCATCCGGCGGCACCAGCGCACCCCGGCGGCGTTGTGGATGGCCATTTGCGTGCTGGCATGCACAGGCAGCCCCGGGAAGCACATCCGCGCCAGGCGAAGCACGCCCAGGTCCTGCACCAGCACGCCATCCACGGGGATCTCCGCCAGCAGCCGCAGCACGTCCATCACGCCCTCCAGCTCGCTGTCCTTGACCAGGGTGTTCACCGTCACATGGACGCGGACATGGTGCAGGTGCGCGAAGGCCACGGCCTCCCGCAGCTGCCCGGCGTCGAAGTTCCCCGCCCCGGCCCGGGCGGAAAAGGCGGCGTAGCCCAGGTACACCGCGTTGGCGCCGGCGGCCACGGCCCGGTCGAGGGCCTCCCGGTTGCCGGCGGGGGCAAGGGTCTCAAGCATCCTGATGGCTCCTTTGCTTATCTGCCTGCTGCTTATCCTCCAGTGCCTGGCGCAGGGTCATCAGCTCCCGGCGCAGGCGGCTGTTTTCGTCATGGCTCTTCATCAATTCGTCGGCAATGTTCAGGGCGGTCAGCACCGCCGCCTTGTCCGAGGTCAGGCGGGTGGCCAGGGCGGTCTCGCTGATCTTCCTGTCCACATAGGCCGCCACCCGGTTCATGTACTCCGGCGCCTGGTCGGACACCAGGGTGTACTCCCTGCCCGCCACGCGCACGGTGGTCTTCTGCTTTACCATGACGATACAACCTCCCTGTGCCTCAACCGAATGGGCAAAAAGCGCAGACCAAGCCGCCAAGCCCAGTCTGCGCCCTTTGCTGAGAATCAAAGCTGTTCGAAGGGATACACCTGACCGAAGGTCTCCACGCGGATGGATTTCATGACCTGGGGGGTCAGGGGCTTGTCGCGCATGTCGCGCTTCACGGCCACGATGGCGTCAGCCACGTCCATGCCCTCCAGCACCTTGCCGAAGGCGGCGTACTGGCCGTCCAGGTGGGGGCTGTCGCTGGTCATGATGAAGAACTGGCTCCCGGCGGAATCAGGCATCATGCTGCGGGCCATGCTCAGCACACCGTAGGTGTGCTTGAGGGGGTTGCTCACCCCGTTCATGGCGAACTCGCCCTTGATGCGGTAGCCGGGGCCGCCGATGCCCGTACCCTTGGGGTCGCCGCCCTGGATCATGAAGCCGGGAATCACCCGGTGGAAAATCAGCCCGTCATAGAAGCCGCTGTTGGCCAGGGCGATAAAGTTGCCCACGGACTGGGGCGCGATCTCCGGGTACAATTCGCCCTTCATCTCGCGGCCATCCTCCATGGTGATGACAAACGTAGGATTCTGTGCCATGATGATTGCTCCTTCCTCAAATCGCCCGCACCTGTGCGCGGGCCAAACGCAGACAGCGTTATTATACCAGCAACGGAGGACGGATGCAAGCCCCGCAGCAAGCCTATGCATTCCAGGCTTCGCCCAGACCCGTCCGGCTCTCCGCGTCCCGTTCGGCTCACAGCCCGTACATCGTCTGGAAAACCTCCTGCCATGCGCAGATGAAGGTCACCGCCATCAGCGCGGCTGCCATGACGGCCGCCAGCCCGCGCCCCGCAGAACGGCAGCGGCGGCGCAGCGTGTCCGGCAGAGCGATAGCCGCCAGCAGTGTTGCCAGCACCGGCAGCACATAGCGCGGCTGCATGCCGACCACGGTGTCCGCCCCCACGGCGGTGGATACCATGTACTGCGTCACAATCAGTCCCAGAAGCGGCAGAAGGCCCACTGCCGCCATCACGGCGCGCCGCTTTCCCGTCAGGGGCGAGGGGCCGCTTTCTCCCAGCGTGCACAGCGGGCAGAGCAGCGCCAGCGCAGCCAGCAGCGCCACGGCAATCACGTGGTTCTCCAGCAGCACGCTCCAGGTCATCCCGGCATAGGCGAACAGCAGCGGCAGCTCCGTGACCAGATAGCGTCCCAGCATCATCAGGAATCTGCCCGGATGCTGGCGGATGAGCGCCAGCTGCCCTGCGGAGTCCGTATCGGACATGCGGTCATCCCCGGGGATGATGCTGTCATACATGCCCAGGAGCATGCTGCACAGGCACAGCACAAGCACCAGCACCGCAAAGGCCCGGAAAGCCGCGCAGCGCCACCGGGAGGCGAACTTGCTCCGCGGCAGCAGGAGCAGAAGCAGCAGCGCCAGGCTGTAGGCCGGCTTGGGCAGCGTGCCCAGGGCCAGCACCGATGTCATGGCCACCGCCCGTCCGGGGCTCAGCAGACGCCCGGGCCGGCTCAGCTCATCCAGCACCAGCGCCGTGCCCAGCAGGCAGCATCCGATCACCACCCCGTCGTAGGACACATTGGAGGCGATCATCACGCAGCTGGGCAGCGCCGCCACCGTCAGGAAGGTCAGCTTCAGCCGGGGCGCGTACTTCACCGCCAGCATACCCAGAACCGCGTACGCCGCCGCGCCTGCCGCCATGCCCAGCCGGTACACCCAGCCGTCGCACAGCCCCAGCGCCAGCCCCAGGCGCATCCCGGCCAGGTACGGCAGGTAGCCGAAAAACCATGTGTTGAACATGGCCATGTAATCCGCAGGCGCGTAGCCGTCCCGCCCGGAGAAGGCGGAGGCATAAATCCTGTGCTGTTCCTCGTCATAGCCGGTGATGTTCAGCCCGGGCTTGCACAGGGCAAACATCAGCCCCATGCTCAGCAGCAGCACCAGCGCAACCCGGTGCAGCCGCACCTCGCGCCTGGTCAGCTCCCAGACGAGCCACACCACGCCCCAGCCCAGGCACAGCCCGTTGACCAGCAACGGCAGATGCACGCTCCGCCCCAGCAGGCTGACCCATACCGCCGCATCATCCTCGGGCAGCACCCAGCCGCCCACGGGCGAGGCGTTCATCGCGATGATCACCGCCGCAGCAGTCACCATCACAAGGCCCACGGCCAGCAGCGTCCGTCTGATGGATTCACGCATGGCGCGCCGCCTCCTTTCCGCCCGAGGGCGTCAGCGCCAGCAGCAGCATCAGCCCGCCGCTGAAGAGCACCGCCGGATTGTACTGCTTTTTCACGCAGGTCAGGCGCAGGGCACAGCCGGTCTCCCGGGTCTGTCCGCTGACCAGCGCCGCCGTCTGCACGCCGCCCGCCAGCTTCACGCTGCCCTCGCCCGAGGCCGTCACCTGCAGGGTGTATATCCCCGGCCTGACCCCGGCCACGTCCACAATCAGCCGACCCTTGGCCTTCACCTTCGCCAGGGAGAACTCCTGCTCCGCCACAACCCGCTCGCCCTGCATCAGCGCAACGCGCAGCGTCAGCCCCTTGGCTTCCTTCACGCTGCTGGCCTGCAGGCTGAACTGCGTCACGCCTCCGGGCAGCTCCACCGTCTGGGTCAGCACGTCGCCGGAGACCAGCGGCTCCATGGACGTCCGCCCATCGTTGACCGACACATAGCTGCTGTCCATCGCCGGGTACAGCGCTACAGCCCCCAGCAGCAGCGCCCCCAGCAGCAGCATGACCGCCCTGGCCCCGTGCCGGGCCAGCCTTCGCCATTGCTTCATGGTTCAATCTCCCTTCCCCGCGCTTACCCCTCCAGGAACAGCGCGCGCTTGCGCCCGATCATTTCCTCCACCCGGGCGATGTACAGCTCAATGTTGCTCACGTTGGGGCTGCGGCCGATATGCCCCTCCTCGGGGTAGATCCGCTTGGAGATGCCCCCCGCCCCCAGAGCCAGGATGTGGGTGTTTTCCTCCATCATGTCCACGTTGTACTGGCAGGCATGGCCCGGCAGGGCGTAGCCCACGTTCTCCTGGTTGCCGGCCATGTGCTTCTGCCGGTAGAGGTAGTAGGGCGCAAGGCCCATCTTGACGGCCGTGTCCCGGCCCATGCGCACCATGGCGGCGGCGGTGTCGCCGTCGGGCAGGGGCGCGTTCTCCAGATGCATGCGGCTGGAGCGCTTGATGGCCAGGGTGTGCACGGTGAGGCTCTCTGGCCGCAGGCGCTCCGCCGCCTCCATCGTGCGGGCGAAGTCCGGCAGGGTTTCCCCCGGCAGGCCCGCGATCACGTCCATGTTGATGTGCCGCATGCCAGCTTCCCTCGCCATGGCATAGGCCTCCAGCACCTGCTGCGCCGTGTGCGCCCGGCCGATCACCTGCAGGGTGCGGTCGTTCATGGTCTGCGGGTTGATGCTGATGCGTCCCACTCCCGCCTCCCGGATGGCCCGCAGCTTGCCTGGGGTGATGGTGTCGGGCCGCCCGGCCTCCACGGTGTATTCTCCCGCCCCGGGAAACAGCGTCATCAATCGTTCCAGCAGGCGGGATAGCTGATCCTCGTTCAGCGCCGTGGGCGTGCCGCCGCCCACATAGACCGCCCGGAGCTTCTTTCCCGCCTCCCGTATAAGGCCCGCGCCTTCTTCCATCTCATGGAACAGCGCCTGCAGGTAAGGCTCCACCAGCGTTCCCTTGCCCAGTTCCCCCGAGGAAAAGGAGCAGTACGCGCATCGGGTCGTACAGAAGGGAATGCCCACATACACGTCGATCTGCCCGTCATCGGGTCCCGGCAGGCTTCGCTGCGCCCGCACCACATCCCGCAGGAGCAGCGCCTTCTCCTCCGTCACATCAAAGGTGCGGATCAGCCGGGCCACGGCCTCGTCCTCCGTCAGCCCCGCGTCCAGGGCCTCGTAGAGCAGGTGTGTGGGCCGTACCCCCGTCAGGCTGCCCCAGGGGGGATGGATGCCCGTTACCTCGCGGCACAGATCATAGAGCGTCTGCCGGCACAGCCGCCGGACGGCCCGCTTGCGGTGCAGCGCCCGCAGCTGCGCATCGCCGTCCATGGGAATGGCGGCGCTGCCCTCAGCCTCGCGCCCGTCCCCGCTCACCCGGCAGCGGTAGCATCCGTCCTCCTCCCAGGCAGACCAGGCGAAACGCCGTGGTTCCTCCCATGCCGCATCGGCAATGCCAAAAAGCCGGG
>JAXEEE010000029.1:0-11347 GCA_034104265.1 Eubacteriales bacterium
ACAGTCGCTCAGGCAGACCAGCAGCCGCACGCGCTGTGCAGCCGCGTCGATCAGATGAAGCTCACACGACGCCTGTGCGCCTGCCAGCGCCCGTACGCCGTCGAACTCATCCAGCAGCAGCGCAAAGCGGTCGATCTCCTCGCAGGAACGCAGCTGCACATGCAGCGCATAGCCGTTGTCCTGGCAGAGCGGCAGCAGGCAGTAGCGCAGCGCCTGCGCGTCAAAGTGCTCCATCAGCAGATTTCCCGCGCCGCAGGCCTGCGCGCAGTCGACAAGCTTCCTCGCCGCGCCGGCATAATCCACGCCGTAGCGGCCGGGCACGAACAGATCGCCGCTTGCCACAAGCAGCGGCTCGAGCCGGTCGTCCTCAAACCGCGTCGCTTTCTCCATGGGCACGCGCACGAGCACACACCGGGCGCGCATCGTGTCGAGCACCTCGCGCAGATACGCCGGACGCTCGTACTCTGCAACCATCGCCTGCGCGCGGTCAAGGTCGCGCACAGGCAGATCCATCGCGTCAAGCGCTGCGAACATCGCCGCCGCGTCCGGATCAAACGGCGTGTGCTCCGCTGTCGCGCGGCGTAGGGCCTCGCCCGGCGTCGCCGACGGATGCGCCCAGGTGTCGAGCATCGCCTCCACGCCGATCTCGCCGCCGGACACGTCAAAGTCCAGTGAAGCCTCGCACACCTCGGCGCGCCGCACCAGCTGCTTGACGCAGCGGCGCAGCTCCTGTTTATCGCTGATGATCATGCGGCTTTCACGCTCCTTTGCCCGCCTGCGCCAGACGCTTCGCCTTTTCCTCAAAGGCCTCGCGCTTGCGCGCCGCCATCTCGTCGACGCGGTCGATGTACTGCTCGATATTGGCTATATTCGGTGCGCGCAGGATCTTTTCCTCTTGCCGCATCACACATTTTGAGATTCCGCCCGCGCCTAGCGCCAGCACGCTGGTGGTTTCCTCCATGTTGTCGATGTTGTAGCGGCAGATGCTTGCAGGCCTCGCGTAGCCCACGTTTTCCAGATTCTGCGCCATGTACTTCTGCCTGTACAGGTAATACGCCCGCATACCCATCGCGTGCGCCGTCTCCCGGCCCAGCGCCACCATGCGCGCCACATCCTCCTCCTGCTGCTGATATTTCTGCTCGTGGAGACGGGAGGATCGCTTGACCGCCAGCGTATGCACCGTCAGGCTGTCCGGGTTCAGCACACGGATCACATGAAGTGTGTGCGCGAACATCCCGTAGTCCTCGCCCGGCAATGCGGCGATCACGTCCATGTTGATGTCGTCAAAGCCCAGCGACCGTGCCAGCTCATAGCAGTCAATCGTCTGCTGCGCGGTGTGCGCGCGGCCGATCACGCGGAGGGTTTCGTCGTTCATGGTCTGCGGGTTGATGCTGATCCGCCCCACCCCCGCGTCCCGGATGGCCGCCAGCTTCGCCGGGGTGATGGTGTCCGGCCGCCCCGCCTCCACGGTGTATTCCATCGCCTCGGGGAACAGCCGCGCCAGACGCTCCATCAGCCGGGTGAACTGATCCTCGTTGAGGGAGGTGGGCGTACCGCCGCCCACGTACACCGCCCGGAGGGCTTTGCCCGTCTCCTTCAGCAGCGCCGCGCTCTCCTCCATTTCCCGGAAAAGCGCAGTCAGATACGGCTCCACCAGCTTCCCCCGGCCGATCTCCCCGGAGGAGAAGGAGCAGTACGCGCAGCGCGTGGTGCAGAAGGGAATGCCGATGTACACGTCCATGGCATGGTCGTCGGGGGGCAGCATGGCCAGCTGCGCCTCCACCACATCCCGGGCCAGCAGCGCCTTGTCCTCCGTCACGTCGAAGCCCCGGCGCATGCTCTCCGCCGCCCTGTCCAGCCGAAGGGCCAGGGGCGCGTCGGCATTCTGCCCTGCCAGGCTCTCGTAGATCAGGTGCGTGGGCCGCACCCCCGTCAGGCTCCCCCAGGGAGGCTGCATGCCCGTCACATCCCGGCACAGGCGGTACAGGGTGTTCTTGCACAATCGGCGGGCGGCGCGCTTGCGGTGGAGTTCATCCAGGCGCGCATCCCCCGTGGCGGCGGGAACAGCGTCCCGCAGTGCGGCGGATGCGCCGCTCTCCCCGTCCTCCGCCGTGCAAAGGTATTGCTCGCCCTCCGCCGCCATGCGCCAGGAGAAGCGCTTCGGCTCCGCCGTCCAGATAACGTCCGGCATGCCAAAAAGCCGGGTGATGTTCATCAGCTCCGGCTCCATGTTGTCCATATAGCCCGCCAGACCGTCGGGGGCGGGTTGCGCCTTGATGGCAGTGTCACTCATGGCTTATCCTCCGTGACCGGGATAAACGGTATACTTGCGCGCCAGGGGATACAGCCTGTGCAGGCTCCGCCCCAGCTCCGCGTCGCTGCCGCCGGGCAGATCCGTGCGGCCGTAGCCCGCGTGGAACATGGTGTCGCCGGTGAACAGCGCATCCTCCGCCTGATAGCACGCGCCGCCGGGGGTGTGGCCCGGGGTGTGCAGCACGGTGAAGTCAATCCCCGCGAAGGAGATCACATCCCCGTCCCGCACCAGCACCGTGGCCTCCGGGGCGGTGATGGTCTCGCCGATCATCCAGCAGACGTTGGTTTCGGGGTTCTTCAGCATGGGCGCGTCCAGGCGGTGGATCACCAGGTCGGTGTCCAGGCCCATCAGCCCCGCCACCCCGCCGATATGGTCGAAGTGCCCGTGGGTCAGCAGAATCGCCGCGATGCGTTTGCCCTCCGCCGCCTGGCGGATGCGCTCCGGCTCCGCCCCGGGGTCGATGACCACGCAGTCCTCCCGGCCCTCACGCCACACCACATAGCAGCAGGTGCCGATCGGCCCCACCGTCAGCTCCTTCACGCACAGCTTTCCCTCCATGGTCACGCCTCCTTCATGCAAGGGTGCTATCCTTCAGAATGCCTTGGTGGAGTCCATCAGGATGGTCACCGGGCCGTCGTTGACCAGGGCCACCTGCATCTCCGCCCGGAAGCGGCCCGTTTCCACCGTGAGCCCCTGGGCCCGCCAGGCCTCCACCAGCTGCTCGTAGAGGGCGTTGGCCTGCTCAGGCCGGGCCGCCTGGGTGAAGCTGGGACGCCGGCTGCCCCGGGCGTCGCCGTAGAGGGTGAACTGGCTCACCGCCAGAATCGCCCCGCCCACATCCTTCAGGGACAGGTTCATTTTCCCCTGCTCGTCCTCAAAAATCCGCAGGTTGGGCACCTTCTCGGCCATGTACTTGAGGTCCTTGTCCGTGTCCTCCGCCGACACGCCGATGAGCACCATGAATCCCCGGCCGATCCGCCCGATGACCTGGCCCTCCACCGTGACGGAGGCCTCCGTCACCCGCTGAATCACGCAGCGCATGATTGCACTCCTTCCTTACCCCTGGGTGCGGTATACGTCGATGATGTCGGACTTCTTGCGCAGCTGCTTGATGACCTTGTCCATCTGGTCGCGGGAGCGCACCTCCAGCACCAGCTTGATGGTGGAGGTCTTGGTCTTGTCCTCCGCCTGGGCGGACACCGCCTTGATGGGCACGTTCATCTCGCCGATGTACGTGGCGATCTCGCCCAGCAGGCTCACATGGTCGTAGGCCACCACCTTGATGGACGCGGCGAAGGAGCCCACGTCCGTATCGGCCCAGGCCACGTCGATTTGACGCTCCTTCTCGCCGTTGATGGCGTTGACGCACTCGGCCTTGTGGATGGTCACGCCCCTGCCGCGGGTAATGTAGCCCACGATGTCGTCCCCGGGGACGGGGCTGCAGCACCGGGCGAAGCGCACGGGAATGTCCATGTCCTCGTTGCCGGGCATGATGATGCCGTGGTTGGCCTTCGATTTGGCGTTGGCGGCGTGGTGCTGCTCCACCGAGGGCAGCTCCTCCACCTTGGGGGTCTGGGCAGGCTGCTGGGCCCGCTGCTCGTCCATCAGGCGTGACACCACATACATGGCCGCCATGCCGCCGAAACCTACCGCGCTGAAGACGTCGTTGATCTCCTGGAAGCCGTACTTGCGCAGGATGCTGTCGTACAGCTCGGGCTTGATCAGGTCGGACATGGCCACGCCGCGGCGGCGGCACTCCTTGTCGATCATGCTCTTGCCCAGCTCGATGTTTTCGTCCTTCTTGACCTGCTTGAGGAACTGACGGATCTTCGCCTTGGCCTGCGGGGTCTTGCAGATGCGCAGCCAGTCGCTGGAGGGACCCTTGCAGGCGGCTGAGGTCATGATCTCCACCCGGTCGCCGGTCTCCAGCGTGGTGTCCAGGGGAACGATCTTGCCGTTGACCTTGGCGCCCACGCACTTGTTGCCCACGGCGGAGTGGATGCGGTAGGCGAAGTCGAGGGGCGTGGCGCCTTTGGGCATGGACACCACATCGCCCTTGGGGGTGAAGAGGAAGACCTCCTCGGAGAACAGGTCGGTCTTGAGGGTATCGACAAACTCCTTGCTGTCCCGGGTCTCGTTCTGCCAGTCCAGAATCTGCCGCACCCAGTACAGCTTGCTGTCCAGGTCGTTGCCGGCCCCGCCGCCCTCCTTGTAGCGCCAGTGGGCCGCGATGCCGTACTCCGCCACCCGGTGCATCTCCCAGGTGCGGATCTGCACCTCAAAAGGGAAGGGCATCTTGCGCCCGCCCACCACCGTGGTGTGCAGGGACTGGTACATGTTGGCCTTGGGGACGGAGATGTAGTCCTTGAACCGGCCGGGAATCTGGTTCCACAGCGTGTGGACGATGCCCAGCACGGTGTAGCAGTCGGGGATCGTATCCACCAGCACCCGGATGGCGATCAGGTCGTAAATCTGGTCGAAGGGCTTGTTCTGCAAGACCATCTTGCGGTAGATGGAGTAGAAATGCTTGGGCCGGCCGTCAATGTCGTAATGGATGTGCTGCTCGTCCAGCTTCTCGGACAGCTCGGTGATGACCATGCGGATGTTTTCCTGCCGCTCGGAGCGCTTCTGCCCCACCTTCTGCACCAGGTTCTGGTAGCCCACGGGGTCGATGTAGCGCAGGGAGAGATCCTCCAGCTCCTGCTTGATGGCGTACACGCCCAGGCGGTGGGCCAGGGGCGCGTAGATCTCGAGGGTCTCCCGGGCGATGGCCACCTGCCGCTCGGGCTTCTGCCACTTCATGGTGCGCATGTTGTGCAGCCGGTCGGCCAGCTTGATGAGCACCACCCGGATGTCCTTGCTCATGGCCAGGATCATCTTGCGCAGGGATTCAGCCTGGGCCTCCTCCTTGTCGGCGAAGTCCAGCTTGTTCAGCTTCGTCACGCCGTCCACCAGCTGGGCGACCTCGTCGCCGAACTCCTGGCGGATCACATCCAGCGTGATGCCCTCGCAGTCCTCCACCGTGTCATGCAGCAGGCCTGCAGCAATGGTGGGCGGGTCGATCATCAGTTCCGTCAGGATGCTGGCCACAAAGCAGGGATGAATAAAATAGGGCTCCCCGCTCTTGCGCTTCTGCCCGGCATGGGCCTGCTCGGCAAACCTGTAGGCCTTCTCCACCAGCTTGTAGCCGTCGCCGGGATTGTACTTCTGCACCCGCGCCAGCATCTGATCCATGGGCATGGCCTCGTATACGGAATATGACAAACCGATCCACCTCCCTGCATGCCGCCACCGACAGGCGGCCTGCCGCGCCGCCGGTCAAAGGGGCGGCGCATGTTACTTCGTCTGATTCATTCCCCGCAGATAGCGCACCAGGGGGCTGTCGTCCATCCGGCACTTCACCGGCGGCAGCAGGCGCAGCGCGTAGGGCGAAAGCGACAGCTCCACCAGCTTCACCTGGCTGAAGGCCGTCAGTCCCGTCAGCACCTGCTCCCTCGTCAGCCCCGTGTCCGTCTCCAGCTTCCGGAGGGTCGGCGCGTCCGGCATGCGCAAGCGGCGGTACAGCCGCCGCAGGGTCTCGTCATCCATGGCGAGGGACTGCATCAGCGCCGCCACTGCCCCGTTGGGCCGCAGCTGCGAAAGCCTCGCCCGGGGACACTTCTCCGCAATGGCCGCCGCTTCCCCCGGCAGCAGGTCGCCGTCCACCAGGACGATCTCCTGCCACACGTCCGTCAGCCGCGCCACATCCGGCGCGCACAGCACCGTGTTGAAGGCCCGCTCGTCCCGCACATGGCCGCAGGCCGTGTCTGCCGTGCCGTCCAGGGCGAAGGCCGCGGCCCGCTCCCGCTCGTGGCAGATCAGCAGCACGCCCCGGCCGTCCTTCATCAGCCTGCGCACCGCCGCCGATGTGGTCACGGGTAAATTCTGGGGAATTTGTATTGGATTCGCCGCAAGCAGGGTGATCTCCTGCAAAAGCCCCCGAAAAAGCGTCTCCCCGTCCGGCAGGGGCGCGGTGCCCTCCGCCGGGCGCATGGCCTGCACCTGCAGCTGCGCCGTCACGCGGCCCATGAATTCGTTGCGCTCCGGGGAGAATACCGCGTCCACCCGCTCCATGCCGGATTCCGCCAGATCCCCCATGGAGAAGGCGATGCCGTCCCGCACGCTGTCCCCGTCCAGCAGGGACAGCTTCAGGTGCTGGCGGCTTTTGCCCACCCGGCGCATCAGCTGCACCTGCCCGTCCCGCAGAAGGAACACCGGCGCGGGGTTGCCGTAGCCCGTGGGCTGCAGCAAATCCATTTTGTCGATCAGCTCCAGGTTCACCTGGCTGAGGGGCAGGGCCAGGTCGTACTCCTTCGCCGGGATAAAGCAGGCCGGGTCACAGTTCTCCCGGATGGCCAGGTTCAGCCGCCGGCGCAATTCGGGGATCAGCTTCTCCTCCATGGTCAGCCCCGCCGCCTGCTCATGCCCGCCGAAGCGGATGAACAGATCCCTGCAGTTGGAGAGCATGGCGTGGATGTTCACCCCCGGGATCGACCGGCAGGAGCCCACCGCGATCCCGTCCTGCTTCGTCAGCACAATGGTGGGGAAATGGTACCTCTCGCAGATGCGCCCCGCCGCCAGGCCGATGACCCCGTGGTTCCAGCCCTCCCCGGCGATGATGATGACCCGGTCGTCGTAGAAGTCCACGCTCTCCGGGATGGCCGCGATGGCCGCCTGGGTGATCTCCTGCTCGATGGCCTGACGCTGCTGGTTGCGCTCCTCCAGGTGCGCAGCCAGCTGCTGCGCCTGCTCCTCGTCCCGGGTGGTCAGAAGACTCACGCCCTGGGAGGCGTCCTCCAGCCTGCCGCCCGCGTTGAGCCTTGGCGCCAGGCGGAAGGCCACCTGACCCGCGTTCACCGGCGGGGTCACCCCGCTGACCGCCAGCAGCGCCCGCATGCCCGGCCGGGGAGAATCCGCCATGGCCGCCAGCCCCGCCTGGACAATCACCCGGTTTTCCTCGATCAGCGGCACCAGATCCGCCACCGTGGCCAGCGCCGCCAGGTCGATGCGCTTGCGCACCGCGTCCATGCCCTCAAGCACCTGGGTCAGCTTCAGCGCCACCCCCGCGCCGCACAACCGCCGGAAGGGGTAATCCCCCAGCAGCGGGTTCAGCACTACGTCCGCAGGGGAGGGCGTATCCGCCAGCTGATGGTGGTCGGTGACGATCACCGTCATGCCCAGCAGCTGCGCTAATTTCACTTCCTCATGGTTGGTCACGCCGCAGTCCACGGTGATCAGCAGCCGGTATTCCTCCGCCATGGCCCGCACCGCGTCGCAGTTGAGGCCGTAGCCCTCCCCGTGCCGGGAGGGGATGCGGAAGTCCGCCTTCGCGCCCATGTCCCGCAGGGTTTCCAGCAGGATGGAGGTGGCGCACACGCCGTCCACGTCGTAATCGCCGTAGACGATGATGGGCGTTTTTTCCTCTGCCGCCCGGCGGATCAGCCGGACAGCCTTGTCCATCCCCTGCATGAGCATGGGGTCGTTCAGGTGCTCCAGGGAGGGGTGCAGGAAGCGCTCGGCCTTCTCCTGAGTGTCCACGCCCCGGTTGCGCAGCAGGGTGGACAGCCACATGGGCAGATCCCCGATGGGCTGGGAGACGCTGGTGCCCCGTCTGATGAATTGCAGCATGTGTCAATTCTCCGTCCGTTGTGTCGCTTGTGCGTTCAGCATGTCGTCCAGGGAAGATTCAGCCGGGTCTGGCGTAAGGCCCGGTTCAAATGAAGAAGGAGGAACCCCGAACATCGAGGCTCCTCCTGACGATACACCGGGGGATGGATTACGCCTTCTTCGCCTTGGGGGCGCGGCGGCGCTCCTCCAGCGCAGCCCAGACGTAACCGTTGATCATGTTGGCGCTGTACACGCCGCTGAGGATGCCGATGATGATGGGCAGGGCGAATTCCTTGATGGAATCCACACCCAGCACATACAGGGCCACGATGGTGATCAGGGTGGTCAGGGTCGTGTTGATGGTGCGGCCCAGGCACTCCTTCACCGAGCGGTTCACCACGTCCTCGCGGGCGACGGTGGGCATCTTGCGGGCATTCTCACGGATGCGGTCGAAGATGACGATGGTGTTGTTGATGGAGTAGCCCACGATGGTCAGCATCGCCGCGATGAAGGAGGAGTTCATCTGCACAAAGCTGCGCAGCAGCACCATGAAGGCCAGCATCATCAGCACGTCGTGCAGAAGGCCGAACACAGCCGCCACACCGGAGTTGAAGTCAAACCGGAAGGCGATGTATACCAGCATCAGGACGCTGGCCAGCAGCACGGAGATGAACGCGTTCTTCAAAAGCGTCGCGCCGGCCACCGGGCCCACGTAGTTCACGTCGCCGGACTGGGCCATGGCGGGATACTTTTCCGCAAGACCGGCCTCGAACTCGGTCTGCACGCCCTGCACACCGTCCTCGTCCACGCTCTTGATGCGCACGTTCACTTCGTCATGGTTCGCGCCCTGGACGGTCACGGTGTAGTCGCCCACGTCCATCGCGTCCAGCACGGCCTTCACGTCGTCCTGCTCAAAGGCGCCGCCCATGTTGTACTGCATGGACAGACCGCCGGCAAAGTCAATACCCATGTTGATGCCCAGGCCGAACAGGCTCAGCACCAGCGCAACCACCATGATGGCCGCGGAGACCATCAGGCAGACCTTGGAGTGATTCTTGATTGTCATTTCTGCTCCTCCTTCTGCACCTGCACGCCGGAGGTGAACAGCTTCACATCAAGGCCGCCCAGGTTCACAACATTCTTCATCAGGAAGCGCGTCACCACAATCGCCGTGAACATGGAGGTCACCACGCTCAGCAGCAGCGTCTTGGCGAAGCCCTGGATGGAGCCCGTGCCGTACCACAGAAGCACCAGGGAGGCGATCAGCGTGGTCACGTTGGCGTCCAGGATGGCGCTCATGGCGTTCTTGAAGCCCATGCGCACGGAGGCCTTCAGGCTCTTGCCCGCCCGGGCTTCCTCATTGAAGCGCTCGAAGATAATCACGTTGGCGTCCACGGCCATGCCGATGCCCAGCACGATACCGGCAAGGCCAGGCAGCGTCAGCTGGATGCCCGGGATCACCGCGATGAGGAAGAACAGGGTGATGATGTAGATCACCAGCGCCCAGGAGGCGATGACGCCGTTGAGGCGGTAGCGGACGATCATCACCAGCATGACCAGCAGGATGCCGATCATGGCCGCCAGCACGGAGGTGGACAGGGCGTTGTCGCCCAGGGTGGCGGAGACGGTGTCAACCTTCTGCTGGGTCAGCACCAGGGGCAGCGCGCCGGACTGGATCTTGGCGGCGATGGTCTTGGCGTTGTCCTCGCCGTCCATGCCGTTGATGATGCCGCTGCCGCCGGTGATCACGCTCTGCACGCGGGGGTTGATCAGCTGCACGCCGTCCAGGTAGATGGCGATGGACTGGTTCAGGTACTCGGCGGTCTTCTCGGCGAAGATCTTGGAGCCCTCATCGTTCAGCTTGAAGGCCACGACGTATTCGCCGTCCTGATAGGCCACGGTGGCGGTCTCCACCATGTCGCCGGTCATGAAGGTCTCGCCGGAGGGGGTGCGGAACTCCAGCTGCGCGGGAGAACCGATCAGATCCAGCACGGCGGCAGGATCGGTCACGTCAGGGATTTCCACGCGGATGCCGTCGGTGCCGATGCGCTGCACGGTGCTCTCCGCATAGCCCTTGTCGGTCAGGCGCTGCTGAATTACGCCGATGGTGCCTTCCATCAGCGAGTCGAAGTTGGCCTCGCTGTTCTCAGGCCGTGCGGCGGAATATTCCACATACACGCCGCCACGCAGATCCAGGCCCAGGGACAGGGTGGTGGGCCAGTTCTCCGCGTTGGTGGTGGGCAGCCAGGACTTGAGCTTGTACAGGCCGCGGCTGTCAAGGGGCATGCCGGTCACTGCGATGACGCCGATCACGATGGTCAGCACCAGCACGATGGACAGCGCGATGATGGACCGGGTCTTGCCATTGCCGCGCTTGCGATTGTTGGATTTCATATCGCTTGCTTCCTCCGTTTTTCAAGTTTGATGGGCAGCCGTTGGGGGACGCGCGGGGTCTATCCGGGCATATCCTCCAGTGGACAGACCGTATAGGCTGTCCGGGCATAGGTGCGGCTGGCCATGGGACGGCCGTTGCGGTCGCGCACGGGAAGGATCGCAGGCGCACGGGGCTGCTTATCCTGCCGGGCGGCGCGCTGCCGGACGGCCTGGCGGCAATCCTCCGTCAGCACGCCCTGCTGGGCCGCGTCCGCCTCCAGGGCGACCAGGCTGCCGTCGGGCAGACAGGCAGGCAGCGGCGCAGGCGGTGTATCCGCCGGGCCCTCCACCAGCGTCCGCGCCCCCAGAAGAAGCAGCAGCGCAAAGCACAGCCCAAGCAGAATCCGCCCGGCATGTCTCATGCTGCTCACGCTCCTTCCGGCAAGGACAGACAGCCTCACCATACACACATGAAGCTATTATAGCTTTTTGCGGCCAATCCGTCAAGGAAAAGCAGCAAAATCCCCTGCTGCCCGGCGGAGGGAGGGATTTTTTACTCGCGAGGCGCGATGTTGATGTTCGCCCTGCGGGATGCGGCTGTTCCTTTGCCCGCAGCGCGCGGGATGGTGAGCCTTCGGCTGAACCTGATGGCGCGGGGTTCCTTTGCCCATGCGCGGATGAGGGCGTTCTTTCTCTTTTGGGGGAGTGATGTTCCCTTGCACAGCGGCCGATGTGGGAGGCTGTTCTTTCCCACTCGCGGGAAAGAACCAACGGGCGACCGGGGGCAGCCAATCCGAGACAGCACCATGGCTGCCCCCGGACCCCTCGCCGCTTGGCTTGGGGGTGGAACCTTCTGATACGCGAGGCTATTCGCTTCCTCGCGGGGGCGGCTTGGAACGGCTTTGAGTGTTATGCCTGTTGTCCGCTGGCGGCCGGGCGGCACCGGTGGGCCGCCCTCGCTGCGCGCGGGATGGCGGGCCTGGCTGGTTTTGGGTAGTGTAGGTGGACTGACAG